>NZ_JBPDVF010000001.1:0-413541 GCF_051851515.1 Lonepinella sp. BR2271
AGTGGGCCGTTAGCTCAGTCGGTAGAGCAGCGGACTTTTAATCCGTTTGTCGAAGGTTCGAATCCTTCACGGCCCACCACTTAATGAGATTGAAAAATTTGCTTTAACGCTAGAAATAAGCAAAACTAAGAAAACCCCAGTGGGCCGTTAGCTCAGTCGGTAGAGCAGCGGACTTTTAATCCGTTTGTCGAAGGTTCGAATCCTTCACGGCCCACCACTTAATTAAATACCATTTTTTAATCCTAAAAGTAACAACCTCCCAGACGGGTCGTTAGCTCAGTTGGTAGAGCAGCGGACTCTTAATCCGTTAGTCAAGGGTTCGAATCCCTTACGACCCACCATGATTGTTCATTGATAAATTTTTGGCATAGTAGACAAAAGTGTTGCTATTTTCCACAATCTCGCCACATTTTCTGCGGTGGAAATTAAATTTTTACGCCCTGAATTTAGAATGTTTTCAAGACTATCCACTTGGCGAATAATCGGGAACACGGCATCAATACCTTGCTCATAAACAACCGGATAATCTTCTCGCAAACTGCCAACTATGGCAATTACAGGCTTGTTAAACCGTTTGGCTGTTCTGGCTACGCCAATCGGGGTTTTACCATGAATGCTTTGTGCGTCCATGCGTCCCTCTCCCGTGATTACAAGATCGGCCTGTTGTACGGCGTTGCTTAACTGTACGGCCTCTATCACGATTTGTACGCCAGCTTTGAGTTGCACGTTAGGGAGCAATAACAAGCCACCACCCATGCCACCTGCGGCGCCCGCCCCGGCTTGATCTCGGATATTTAAACCAAGATCCCGTTGTACGATATAGGAAAAATGTAGCAAGGCTTGATCAAGTGTTTGAACCATTTCCGCTGTGGCGCCTTTTTGTGGCCCGAATACGGCAGAGGCACCTTTTTCACCACATAAAGGATTATCTACATCACAGGCCACTTCAAAAGCCACCTGTGATAATTCGGGGTTGAGTTGGCTAACATCAATATGTTGAATCCGAGCTAATTGTTCACCCCCCAAGCCAATTTCGTTGCCTTGTTCATCTAAAAATTTTGCCCCTAGGGCTTGCAACATGCCAACGCCACCGTCATTGGTGGCACTGCCGCCAATGCCTAAAATCACTTTTTTTACACCGCAGTTTAGGGCGGCATTAATCAATTCACCGGTGCCGTAGCTCGTGGTATGCAACGGATTGCGTTTATCCATTGGCACTAAATGCAAGCCTGATGCAGCGGCCATTTCAATAAATGCCGTTTGTTTATCGCCAGATAAACCCAAAAATGCGGTAATTTTATTGCCTAGGGGAGCAGTCACCCCCACATGAATGCGTTCGCCTTGTGTGGCATCAACTAAGGATTGTACCGTCCCCTCGCCGCCGTCGGCCATGGGGATTTTGCCATATTCGGCTTGTGGAAATACCTTTTTAAAGCCAGTTTCAATGGCTGCAGCAACCTCAAGCGCAGAGAGGCTTTCTTTAAAACTATCGGGGGCAATGACAATTTTCATTTTTTCTCCTAGAATAGATGAAACACGCCAAAAATCAGGGTTGACACGATTGTCATGATCAAGCCCACCGCTGTTTCATAAGGAATTAATTTCAACCGTTCTTTCATCTCCATATTGACACTGCCGCCTGTCGCATGGAAGAACGAACCATGTGGCATATGATCGCCGACGGTAGCGCCGACATGAATCATTGCCGCAGCCGCAAGTCCGCTGACCCCCAATTCCATTAAGGGTTGACTAAATACATTCGCCGCAACCACGGTACCCGCCGTGGTAGAGGAAGTGGCCAGTGACATCAGAATACCCGAAATTGGCGCCAGTAAATAAGAGGGAAGTCCCGAGGAGGACAGGGCCTCAATAAGCACATCTTTTAGCGCAGAATGCGACACAATGCCCGCCAAGGTGCCTGTGCCTAATAACATGATCGCAACGGGCGCCATTTTGCTTAATCCACTGATGGCATATTGATTACTGTGTCGACCTTTTCCCATGGCAATGGCGCCGACGATACCACCAAGGGGTAAGGCAATTAAGGGATCTACAACAATACCGAACAAGGGGCGCAAGGCGAGCAGTAAAATTGCACACAAAGGCGCTGTGATGGCTGCGGTAAAAGAGGGAAGGGCGCTAGAATGCAGAATGACTTCCTGTTCACTGACCTTACTCCCTTTATGGATCAACTTTTTCGCCAAGAAGTAGGTCATCATTAAGCCAAATATTGCTGGAATAATACCCGCCGCCATCAACGACGTTAAGGGAATATGGAACACGTCAGAGGCGGCAATGGCATTCGGGTTCGGTGACATAATATTCCCCGCTTTACCACCGCCAACCATGGCAATTAAGATCGCCATTTTAGACAGATTGCCTCGTTTGGCTAAGGCAAGTGCAATGGGGGAAACAGTGATGACCGCCACATCAATAAACACGCCAACCGCAGTTAAAATGAGCGTAGCCAACGCTAAGGCTAATAAGGCACGAGTTTCGCCGAGCTTTTTGACAATGGTTTCGGCAATGGTGGCCGCTGCGCCAGATTCAATTAACACACCGGCTAACACCCCTGCGGCTAAAATTCGCATTACAGCGGTTGTAATGCCTTGCGCCCCGCCAATCATTAATTCGACTGTCTCTGTCAGATTGGCACCGCCGATTAATCCGCCCATTAAGGCACCGGTTAACATACCGTAGGCAGGGGAGACTTTTTTTAGAATAAGCAAAATCGCAACCGTGAGAGCCACGATAGCGCCTAATGCCGAGATAGTGGTCATGATAGATTCCTTTATTGTATCAAGGTGAGGAGCATAATATAACATAAATTGGGGTGGGAATGATAACCTTGAATATTATTCCAAAACGCTATATCAAATAATCTTTAATTCTTTCCTTACGGCGCTCAACTTTTTTATAATCCCTTTCACCAAATCACTCTTATAAAGGATCATCATTATGAAAAACGTAAAAAAAATCACCGCACTTTTAGCCACTTTATTGTTAGCCGTGGGCGTCACCGCTTGCGACAATAACAGTAAAGAAACTGCCAAAGCGGAACCGACCAAAGCCTCTGCTGTTGAACGCATTAAGCAAGCGGACAAAGTGCGTATTGGCGTGTTTGGCGACAAACCGCCATTTGGTTATGTGGATCAAAATGGCAAAAACCAAGGTTTTGATGTGGAAATCGCCAAAGATTTAACCAAAGATTTACTCGGCGATGCGAGCAAAGTGGAATTTGTGGTGGTGGAAGCGGCAAACCGAGTAGAGTATTTAACCTCTAACAAAGTAGACATTATTTTAGCCAACTTCACTGTGACGCCCGCTCGTCAAGAAGTAGTGGATTTTGCTAAACCTTACATGCAAGTGGCTTTAGGTGTGGCCTCCAAAGATGGCGCCGTGATTACTGACGTGAAAGATCTTGAGGGCAAAACGTTATTAGTCAATAAAGGCACCACCGCAGACGCTTTCTTTACCAAAAACTATCCACAAATCAAATTGTTAAAATTTGAACAAAATACCGAAACTTTCCAAGCCTTAGTGGATGGACGTGGCGATGCCTTAGCGCATGACAACACTTTATTATTCGCTTGGGCGAAAGAAAATCCAGGTTTCACCGTGGGCATTAAATCCTTAGGCGACCAAGACACCATTGCGGGTGCCGTGCGTAAAGAAGACAAAGATTTGCTTGAATGGTTAAGTGCAGAAACCGAAAAATTATCTAAAGACGGTTCATTAAAACGTGCTTATGAGCAAACATTATTACCGGTTTATGGTGATACCATTAGTGAGAAAGATATTTTAGTGGAATATAAATAAAACCATACAAATTGATGAAAAGTGCGTTCTATTTGGAACGCATTTTTTATGCGTGTTCGATAATAGTTTGTTAATTATGTAGAATAAAAATGTTAATAAAATGTTATATTTAGTTAATTTTTACTAAATTATTTTGAAATAAATCAAGTTATTTGAATTTATCGGCGAAATTGGCTTGATTTTAGTCAAAAATAGTTGAAAGAATCAAATTTTTTGATAAAATTCGTGCATCTTTTAGAAATGACATTATTTAAATAAACAGCCAAATGGAGGCACTTTATGATTAAAGGTATTCAAATTACACAAGCAGCGAATGACAATTTATTAAACTCATTCTGGTTATTAGACAGCGACAAAGGTGAAGCCCGTTGTTTATGTGCAAAAGGCGATTTCGCTGAAGACCAAATCGTTGCGATCAACGAATTAGGTAAAATCGAATATCGTGAATTACCGGTTGACGTTGCGCCAACGGTAAAAGTAGAAGGTGGTCAACACTTAAACGTAAACGTTTTACGTCGTGAAACCTTAGAAGATGCCGTGAAACACCCTGAAAAATACCCACAATTAACCATTCGTGTTTCAGGTTATGCCGTACGTTTCAACTCATTAACCCCAGAACAACAACGTGATGTTATCACTCGTACTTTCACTGAAAGCCTATAATTGGTTTCGTTGAAATCACATTTCGCACCCTGATCCTTGGTCAGGGTGTTTTATTTTATAAAAATCAACGAAAAAAAGACCGCACTTCTAGCTTAGTACCGCTATTTCAGGTACAATTCCCCGATTATCTTTTAGGAACTTATTGTTAACTTATTTTATATGCAAAATATTCGTAACTTTTCTATTATCGCTCATATTGACCACGGAAAATCCACGCTTTCTGATCGTTTGATTCAAACTTGCGGGGGCTTGTCCGATCGTGAAATGGAAGCACAGGTGCTGGATTCCATGGATCTGGAACGTGAGCGTGGTATCACGATTAAAGCACAAAGCGTCACCTTAAACTATAAAGCAAAAAATGGTGAAACTTATCAGCTTAACTTTATCGACACACCAGGGCATGTTGACTTTTCCTATGAAGTATCTCGCTCTTTGGCTGCTTGCGAGGGGGCATTGTTGGTGGTGGATGCAGGACAAGGGGTGGAGGCCCAAACCTTGGCCAACTGTTATACCGCATTAGATATGAATTTGGAAGTGGTGCCGATTTTAAATAAAATCGATTTGCCTGCCGCAGAACCTGAACGTGTCGCCGAAGAAATTGAAGACATTGTAGGTATTGATGCTATTGAGGCCGTACGTTGTTCTGCCAAAACAGGCGTCGGGATTGAAGATGTATTAGAAGAAATCGTGGCAAAAATTCCGGCCCCAGAGGGTGATCCTAATGCACCGTTACAAGCCTTGATTATTGACTCTTGGTTTGATAACTATTTGGGCGTGGTGTCGTTGGTTCGAGTAAAAAATGGTTCAATTAAAAAAGGCGATAAAATTAAAGTCATGAGTACTGGACAAGCCTATAATGTAGATCGTTTGGGTATCTTCACGCCAAAACAAGTAGATACCACTGAGCTAAAAACCGGCGAAGTGGGTTGGGTGGTGTGTGCCATTAAAGATATTTTAGGCGCACCAGTGGGGGATACCTTAACTCATCAACATCATTCAGCAACAGAGGTCTTACCCGGTTTTAAAAAGGTTAAACCACAGGTTTATGCCGGGTTATTCCCGATCAGTTCAGACGATTATGAGGCGTTTCGTGATGCCTTGGGCAAGTTAAGTTTAAATGATGCCTCCTTGTTCTATGAACCGGAAAATTCCACTGCACTTGGCTTTGGTTTCCGCTGTGGATTCTTGGGCTTGTTGCACATGGAGATCATTCAAGAACGTTTAGAACGTGAATATGATCTGGATTTAATCACCACCGCACCAACCGTCGTATATGAAGTTGAACTCACTAACGGTGATGTTGTCTATATAGACAGTCCTGCGAAATTACCGCCGTTGAGTAACATTGCGGATATTCGTGAGCCGATTGCAGAATGTAATATGTTGGTGCCACAGGATTATTTAGGCAATGTGATCACCTTGTGTATTGAAAAACGTGGGGTGCAAACCAATATGGTGTATCATGGTAATCAAATTGCCTTGACCTATGAAATTCCCATGGGCGAAGTGGTGCTTGATTTCTTTGACCGCTTAAAATCGACCTCACGAGGCTATGCGTCATTGGATTATGGTTTTAAACGTTTCCAATCGGCCAATATGGCACGGGTGGATATTATGATTAATGGCGATCGTGTGGATGCGTTGGCGTTGATCGTTCACAAAGATAATGCCCCATATCGTGGCCGTGAATTAGTGGAAAAAATGAAAGAATTGATTCCACGTCAGCAATTTGATATTGCCATTCAAGCAGCGATTGGTAACCAAATTATTGCACGTTCCACGGTGAAACAATTACGTAAAAACGTCTTAGCAAAATGTTACGGTGGGGACGTGAGCCGTAAGAAAAAACTGTTGCAGAAACAAAAAGAAGGTAAAAAACGCATGAAACAACTCGGCAATGTCGAAGTGCCACAAGAGGCGTTTTTAGCCATTTTACACGTTGGAAAAGATTAAATAAGGAAGACTATGTCAAAACTTTTTCTCCCCATTTTATTAGTTGTGGGCTTTGCGGTTTGGAAAGTGTTAGATTATCTACAATTACCAAACACATTTTCCATTTTATTGATTTTATTCACCGCACTTTCTGGCGTGCTGTGGTGCTATCATCGTTTTTCCGTGTTGCCACGTCGTCGCCGTCAAATTGCACGTACCGAACAACGCACTGGAAAAACCTTAAGCGATGAAGAAAAAGCCGTCATTGAACCCATTGGCGAGGGCGAAGAATTTATTTCTTCCTTGTTCCCTGTGTTGGCGTTCGTATTGATTCTGCGTTCTTTTGTGTTTGAACCGTTCCAAATTCCCTCGCAATCCATGGAACCGACTTTACGTGTCGGGGATTTCATTGTGGTGGAAAAATATGCTTACGGCGTGAAAGATCCGGTATTCCAAAATACCTTAATGGAAACAGGCAAAGTACAACGTGGTGATGTGATTGTGTTTAAAGCACCACCACAACCCAATATTGATTATATCAAGCGTGTGGTGGCCATGGGCGGTGACCGAGTGCTGTATAATGAGCTAGAACGCAAATTGACCATTGTTTATGGCAAAGACGGCAAGGCTTGTGAAGATGAGTGCGAAAGCAAAGAATTCACGTATAGCGAACCGCAACAAAATGATGAATTTAAAGCCATTATTGGTAAAAATCCCGACGGCAGTTTTATTTATGGCCCAAGTATGCTAGAACTCACCGAAACAGGGGATGTGAGCCATCAAATTCATTGGTTCCCTGAGCCGATTTCTGAAGGCTATCGCTACAAAGACTATGTGAAACAAGAATATTATATTACCGAATGGGTGGTGCCAGCAGGGCAATATTTCGTGATGGGCGATAACCGTAATATGAGTGAAGACAGTCGTTTCTGGGGTTTTGTACCAGAGAAAAATATTGTCGGTAAAGCCACTTATATTTGGTTGAGCTTAGATAAAAAACCAAATGAATGGCCGACCGGCATTCGTACTGAACGTTTATTTACGAAAATTAAATAATGAATGATTTAACCCGATTACAAAGCAAGATCGGCTATCAATTTACTGATCTTGCGTTGTTAAAACAAGCCTTAACGCACCGTAGTGCGGCAAAGGTGCATAATGAACGCCTTGAATTTTTGGGCGATGGGATTTTGAATTTAACCATTGCACAAGCCCTTTATCAGCAGTTCCCAAAATGTAACGAGGGCGAACTCAGCCGTATGCGAGCCACCTTAGTGCGAGAACCCACATTGGCCGAGTTAGCCCGCCAGTTTGAGTTGGGGGATTATTTAGTGCTAGGTTCAGGCGAGCTAAAAAGTGGTGGATTTCGTCGAGCTTCCATTTTGGCCGACTGTGTAGAGGCCATTATCGGTGCCATGTCCTTAGACAGTGATTTAGTTCATGCCATGTCGATCATTTGCCAATGGTATCAGCCACTTTTAGCCACCATTAAACCAGGCGAAAATCAGAAAGATCCGAAAACACGCTTACAAGAATATTTGCAAGGCAAAGGATTAAGCCTACCAAGCTACCAAATTATCAAAACCACAGGCGAGGCTCATTGTCAAACTTTCACCGTAGAATGCCATGCGGAAAATTTTGACCACACTTTTATTGGGGTGGCCAATAGTCGTCGCAAAGCGGAACAAGCCGCTGCCGAACAAATTTTAAAAGAACTGGATATAAAATAATGACAGAAGAACAGTTACCCACTGACCTAAACAACGAACAACCTACCGACACCTATTGTGGCTTTATCGCCATTGTGGGTCGCCCGAATGTGGGAAAATCCACCTTATTAAATAAAATATTAGGGCAAAAAGTTTCGATTACTTCACGCAAAGCCCAAACCACTCGCCACCGTATCGTTGGCATTGATACTGACGGTGCCTATCAAGCGGTTTATGTGGATACCCCCGGATTGCATATTGAAGAAAAACGAGCCATTAACCGCTTAATGAACCGTGCGGCCAGCAGTGCTATTGGTGATGTGGATTTAATTATTTTTGTGGTGGACGGTACTCATTGGAATGAAGATGATGATATGGTGTTAAACAAATTACGCCAAGTCAAAACGCCAGTGGTGTTAGCCATTAATAAAATTGATAACGTCAAAAATAAAGATGAATTATTGCCATTCATCACCGAATTAAGCAAAAAATTTAATTTCAAAGACATTGTGCCGATTTCTGCTCAACGTGGAAATAACGTACATAATTTGAAAAAAATCGTGCGTAATGCGTTGAAAAAGGGCGACCATCATTTCCCCGAAGATTACGTGACTGACCGCTCACAACGTTTTATGGCCTCCGAAATTATCCGTGAAAAACTCATGCGTTTTATGGGCGAAGAATTGCCGTATTCGGTAACCGTTGAAATCGAACAATTTAAACTCAACGAACGAGGTACCTACGAAATCAACGGCTTAATTTTGGTGGAACGTGACGGTCAGAAAAAAATGGTGATTGGTCAAGGAGGACAAAAAATCAAAGTGATCGGCACCGAGGCTCGTCAAGATATGGAACGCTTATTTGATAACAAAGTGCATTTAGAGCTTTGGGTTAAGGTCAAATCAGGTTGGGCAGATGATGAACGTGCCTTGCGTAGTTTGGGGTATATGGAAGAATATTAGTTTTTCTAAGCCAATGAACATGAATCCCTATGCTTGTGTATAGGGATTTTTATTTCTCCTGAATTCTATTGATAATTAGAATCAATTCGAGTATATTAAAGCATCTTTCTACGGAAAATAATCTGAAAATCAATAGGAAACGTATTATGACACAAGAACAACAAACCTTTTCTGAACGTTTAAAAGCCGCTAACCGTACCACACATGATAGTGTAGATAATCTTGTGATGTCGGTGGAACCGTTTAAGAATAATGAGAATTATGCGAAATTTTTACAATTACAATCCGTGTTCCACAAGATTGTAGATGATATTTACAAAGATCCTGAACTCAATAAGAAAATTCCAGAATTAGAATATATGGCACGCTATGATAGAGTGTTGAAAGATCTTGCCGTGTTAAATAGTCAACCTTATGAATTTAAAGGTCATTTACCCCATCCACAAGGCAATGCCGCCATTGGTTGGTTATATTGTGCAGAGGGTTCCAATCTTGGGGCGGCGTTTTTATATAAAGCCGCCGAAAAAAGATTAAGTTTTGATGCCGAAAATGGGGCAAGCCATTTAGCCGGCCATCCTGATGGGCGAGGTAAACATTGGCGTGAATTTAAAGTGTATTTGGATAATTTAGGCCTAGACGCCCAAGCAGAAGATGAGGCCATTCAAGGGGCAAAAGATGCTTTTGCATTTTACAAGGTGATTGTGCGTCAGATTTTTGGTTTACCAGAAAATTATGAGGCACCGAATCAAGGGCCGTTTCATCCTTAATTTTCACCTTTAAATACATATCATAAAATAGGGCGAGTCTATTAGAACGACTCGCCCTTTTGCCCATTATGTCGAATATAGTTTTTTTTGATAGAGCCCCAAAAATATAGTACATTTGGATTGTGCTTTTTTACATGATAGTTCAATTATACCATTGCAATATAGCCATATAACAGGCAATCATTAATAATATCCATGCCAATAATCTTGTCGTTACCTGTGGGCTGAGTTTTCCCCTTAATTTCATCGAAAAGAAACTCATTGCAAAGGAGGCGGAGACTACAATGGCAACAATGGTAAAATTGACGTAACCAATTTGCCAACTACCACTTAAGGCTTTAGGTAAATCAATGTGACGTGATATATAACCGATAAGGCTACCGAATCCGCCAATAAACATCATATAATTGGTGTAAACTGCAATCTGCTTGGTTTGGACACTTTTTAATTGATTAACCAAAGGTGCCATTATAGAACCACCACCGATCCCTGTAATGCCTGCGATAAATCCCCCAAAAGCACAAACTAACATCCCTGTAATATATTCTTTTTTATCAGCTTTTTGTGTATTTTCTTGATTTCTTTTTTTAGAAAAAAATGTTTTGATCGCCAATAGGATTAAAGTGACAACAAAAATGCTCACAATACCAGTTTCTGCCAAGATGAAACTTAATTCAAAGCCAAGTTGTACACCGATAATCATTCCGATTGACCACAGTAACATACTTTTGATGTTAATATTAATATGTTGATGGCGAAATAAAATCAGGTTAATTAAGGAGGTGGACATCACAATGGTTAATGATGTGGCAGCAATAATCTGCATGGGGATATTGGGAAACAGGGTTCGCAAAATCGGCACCATTAATACGCCTCCACCAATACCAAAGAGTGCGGAAACGATATTCGTCATTATCCCACTTAGTATTAAAACAGCAATCATTGTTATTGTCATTGTTATCTCTCACAAAATATTTTTTGGGTATTTTGCCGTTGTCTTATTTGTTGATGTTATGATAGGGATCATAATGAGTCAAAATTATTGCCATTTATACTTAAGTTATATTCCTAAAGTGCGGTTAAAAAATAAGGATATTTTATGCAAATTCATCCCTTTCAAATTATGGCAAAGCCCGCAGGTTCAATCTGTAATTTAGATTGCCATTATTGCTTTTATTTAGCAAAACCGCACCTTGCTCAACGCCATATGGATTTTGACTTATTGGAAAGATATATTGAAAGCTATATTCGCCAAGCTCCACAACAAGAAGTCACCTTTCTCTGGCAAGGGGGCGAGCCCACATTGGCAGGCATTGATTTTTATCGGCAAGCGGTGAAATTACAACAGCGTTATGCTAACGGAAAAAAAATTTATAATGCGTTGCAGACTAATGGTGTGTTACTCAATTCAGAATGGGTAGATTTCTTGCGAGAACATCAATTTTTAGTTGGGCTTTCCATTGATGGTACGGAAGCAATGCACGATGCTTATCGGGTGAGTAAAAGTCAGAAAGGGACATTCAAACAGGTGATGGCAGCCTTGAACTTACTCAAGCAATATCAAATAGACTTTAATACGCTCACTGTTGTGCATAAAGCCAATGTGCAATCAGGGGCGGAAGTCTATCAATTTTTGCGAGAAATCGGCTCAACCTATATGCAATTTATTCCTTTAATGGGAGAATGGGAACAAAAAGCCACCGCCAAAGACTACGGAAAAATGATGCGAGATATTTTTGATCAATGGTATCCCCATGACATTGGACGTATTGGTGTACAGTTTATTGAACAATGGTTAATGGCATATTTGGGATTAGAGCCAAGTCTTTGCATTTTTCGCAAAGCTTGTGGCGATCAAATGATTATTGAGCAAAATGGCGATCTTTATAGTTGTGATCATTATGTTTATCCTGAATACAAACTAGGCAATTTAATAGAAACGCCGTTGCGAGATATGACCTATTCTTCACAGCAACAGCGTTTTGGCAAAATGAAATCACAGCTTTCTCAACGTTGCCAACAATGCCGTTTTCAATTTGCTTGTCACGGTGGTTGCCCGAAACATCGTACCGTACAGGGTTTTGGCGAACCCCATAATCAACTTTGTGAAGCCTATTATTCTACCTTGGAATACCTTGATCCTTACTTGAAACAGTTAGCAAATTACCTAAAACAACAGCATAAATATTCTCATTAAATTTAAACTATTTTCTTATTTTGTGATCTAGCTCACATTCCAAATATGACAATGATCATACTACTTCTCTAAAATCTTGGTTATGCTAATCCCCATATTAACAACACAAAGGTGAACATTATGAAAAGTTGGAAAAAAATGTTGGCAACCCTGGTTGCTGGAGTCTTGGGCTTATCCTTATTAAGCGGTTGTAAAGACGAGAAAAAGGTTGAAAATGCCAGTTGGCCAACGCAACCTGTGACCATTATCACTCCGTGGGCGGTGGGTGGTTTAGCCGATCAAATTGCTCGAGCAATGACGGAATATGGCAAAGATCAATATGGTCAACCCTTGTTGGCGGACAATATTTTAGGTTCAGGCGGTGCGGTGGCGTTGACCGAATATTTGAAAGAAAAACCGAATACCCATAAATTGATTTTAGGTGGTGAAGGTAGTTTTGCCATTGCTCCGATTTCAATGAAAGTCGCCTATAAATTTGAAGATTATGTGCCAATCATCAATATTTATTCATCTACTTTTGTTCTATTGGCAAACCCTAAAGCCGGCGTAGCCAGTTTTGATGATTTACAAAAACTGATTGCAGAAGGTAAAGACGTCAAAATTGCAGCTAATGGCACAGCATCCAGTGAGGCAATGCAAGCGGCAGCATTGTTCACTGAAATGGGCGGCAAATTCAAAATTATTCCTTATGAGGGGGCGAACGAAGCCTTAACAGCGGTGGTATCGGGTGAAGTGGATTTTGCCGTCACTCACGCATCGTTGGCTCGTGAATTTGTCAAAGCAGGCAATGTAAAACCTGTGGTGGCATTTGATGAAAAACGCTTGGTGGATGATGTGTATAACCTAGATAGCGTGGTGCAACACGGGCACGATACGTGGATGACCAACATTTGTGCGGTCTTTATGCGTGCAGGTACCGATCAAGCCATTATTGACAAAAATTACACCGCACTAAAAGCGATTTTGGAAAATCCGAAATTGCAAGCTACCGCAAAAAATATTGGTTTAACCCTTGATATTAAAGATGGTGCGGCAGTGAAAGCCTACATTGATTCAACCATTGCGAAAGCGGAGAAATATTCCAAATTAGTGAAATAAATTCGCTCCATTGCCCTGATTTGCTAAGCGAGTCAGGGCGATTGGCTCGATGTGCAAAAGGTGCAATAAAAAGTGCAATAGGAGTGTGGCAATGAAAGTGCAATTTAGACAAGATTTAGTGGGTGCGGTGGTTTTTCTCGTGGTTTCAGCGGTGATTTGGTGGTTGATTCCGAGCCAAATTGTGCTGAGCCACGATGATCCGATTAATTCCCAAACTTTTCCCCGTTTGATTATTGGCTTAATGGGGTTATGTAGTTTGATTTTGTTGATTAAAGAACTGATTAAATGGGGACGTAAACAGCCCGTTAAAATGGTGGAACTCCAGTTTAAACAGGAATCCCGTTCCCTGATGGTGCTGCTGTTGCTGGCGTTATATTGGGGGTTAATGCACTGGTTGCCATTTGCTATTGCATCAATGCTTTTTTCTGCGGCAATGTTGCGGTTCTGCGGTTGTCGCAATTGGCGATATTACGCCATTGTGGCGGCAGTGATTGTGATGATTTCCGTGCTATTTGAATATGTGTTAAACGTGTCATTGCCATAAGGAGATTTCTATGTGGGATTTAATGGTTTCAGGTTTTGGCGAGTTTTTTAACTGGGGTAGTTTTCTGTGGATGAATCTTGGACTGTTTTTAGGCATTGTGTTTGGTTCTATCCCCGGTTTAACCGTAATGCTCTGTTTGGTATTATTTTTGCCGATCACCTATTCTTTAGGGGCAATTCATTCCTTTATGTTCCTGTTGGGAATCTATTGTGCTGGGAGCTACGGCGGTTCTATTTCAGCAATTTTAATTAAAACCCCTGGTACACCGCACGCTGCCGCCACAATGTTAGATGGACATCCCCTTGCGACTCACGGGCAAGCTCAAAAAGCCTTGAATATTGCCCTGTATGCGTCTTTTGTCGGTGGCATTGTCAGTGCGTTAGTATTGCTGTTTTTAGCACCCGAAGTGGCCAGCGTAGCAATGAAAATGGGATCGCCCGAATATTTCTTAATCTGTGCTTTTGGTTTAACCATTATCGCTGGTGTGAGCGGAGAAAGCCTATTGAAAGGCATTATTTCGGGTTGTTTAGGCTTGTTTTTATCCTTTATTGGAATGGATTTAATCAGCGGCAGTACAATGCGATTTGCCTTTGATAACATCAATTTATACAGCGGATTTGATTTGGTGGTGGTGTTGATTGGCTTATTTGCCTTGATTGAAATTATCAACAAAGGATCGACGTTAAAACCCGATCACACCGAGAATGTGATGAGCAAATCATTGGATAAGGGTCGACTACAAAAAGGCGAATGGGGACGATTAATTAAACCAATGGGAATTGGATCCTTGTCGGGGATTTTAGTGGGGATTATCCCAGGAACAGGGGCATCCATTGCGTCTTTCTTAAGTTATGACACATCACGCAAAGTGTCCAAAAAGCCCGAAGAATTTGGACACGGATCCATTGAAGGCATTGCTGCTGCCGAATCCGCCAATAATGCCATTACGGGAACCGCATTAATCCCATTGCTCACCTTGGGAATCCCTGGTGATGCGGCTGTGGCGTTAATGTTGGGAGCCTTGATGATTAACGGCTTAACCCCTGGGCCGAATCTCTTTGAAACTCACGGATCATCGGTGTATGCCATTATGATCGGGTTGTTATTCGTCAATCTGTTTATGCTGCTTCAAGGCAAATATTTGCTGCGTTTCTTTGCTAAAGTGGTGAAAATTCCACAGGAAATTCTGATTCCGATCATTGCCGTATTCTGTTTTGCGGGGGCGTATTCACTCAAAGAATCAATGTTTGATGTGGGGACAACCATTGTGTTTGGCTTGATTGCCTACCTTATGGAAAAACTCGGTTTTTCTGCGGTGCCAACCTTGTTGGGAATGGTACTCGGGGCATTAACCGAGAAAAATTTCCGCCGTTCCTTAATGATTTCAGATGGCAATTGGGATATTTTCATCAATCGCCCATTTTCATTGGTATTTTGTATTTTAATTGGCTTAGTCATTTTGAGCATTATTTGGAATAACACCCAAAAAGTGCGGTCAAAAAATCCATCATTTTAGAGAAGGAAACCTATTATGAGCAAACCGAATATTTTATTCTATTTTACCGATCAACAACGTTGGGACACCGTGGGGGTATATGGTCAACCCCTTGATATTACGCCGACCTTAGACAAATTAGCCGAAGATGGCGTGGTGTTCGAGCAAGCCTATTCATCACAACCTGTGTGTGGACCTTGCCGCTCCATTTTCCAATCGGGTTTATATCCAACCCAAACAGGCTGTTTTCGCAATAATGTCGCCTTGCCATTGAATATTAAAACCTTGGCGGATTATTTCACCGAAGACGGCTACGACACCGCTTATGTGGGCAAATGGCATTTAGCCAGCGATGGCGAACTGGAAAAAGCCCCTGAAATTGATTACACCGTCACCGCCATTCCCCCTGAACGACGGGGCGGTTACAAAGGCTTTTGGCGTGCGGCAGATGTGTTGGAATTTACGTCGCACGGTTATGACGGCTTTGTATTTGATGAAAATATGAATAAATGCGAATTTAAAGGCTATCGGGTAGATTGTATCACTGATTATGCCTTGGAGTATTTGGATCAATACAACGGTGAAAAACCGTTCTTTATGACCATTTCCCATATTGAACCGCACCACCAAAACGATCACCATTGTTACGAAGGTCCTGAAGGTTCAAAAGTGCGGTTTAAAAATTTCCAACTTCCGCACGATCTGGATGTGTTAAAAGGCAATGCCGCAGAAATGTACCCTGATTATCTCGGTTGCTGTCGCCGTTTGGATGATAATCTCGCTCGAGTCATTGAGAAACTCAAAGAAAAAGGCTTATATGACAACACCATTATTATATTCGCATCCGATCACGGTTCGCATTTTATGACCCGTAACCGAGATGAAAATCTCAACGGCTATGATGATTACAAACGTTCTTGCCATTCTTCCGCAATGCACGTGCCACTGGTGATTACAGGTGGTGCATACAAAGGCGGCAAACGCATTAAAGATTTGGTGAGTACCGCCAGTCTACCAAAAACTTTCTTGGCAATGGCAGGCATTGATGTGGGCGATAAAATGATCGGTGAAAATTTGCAAAACGTGGTGGAACACAAGGATCCAAACCGTTTAAATGAAGTCTTTGCTCAAATCAGCGAAAGCCGAGTGGGGCGTTGCATTCGTACCGAAAAATACCTTTACAGCGTGTTTGCACCGAATAAAAACGGGGGAGAATATGCGGCAAGTGATGTGTATCAAGAAGATTTTCTGTATGACTTGGAAAAAGACCCGTATGAGTTGACAAATTTAGTCAAAGATCCGAATTATGAAACGGCAAGAATTGAGTTGCGTGAAAAACTGTGTCAGCATTTAGCGATTGCGAAAGAAGCGAGACCAACGATTTTACCTGCGGTGTAATCGATCCGATTTTTTTTCAAAAAAGCACCACCTAGTTGAAATTTGTGGTGATTTTTTCACAAAAATTTAAAAAGAAATGTGAGCTTGCTCACAAATTTATGATTTAACTGTGTGTTTTTAGTGGAATCTTTAATATTATTTATTTTAGTAATAATGGCAACCAATGAGATGATAAAGAAAAAATGGATTTTTTACCGAACGAATTGAAAAATTGCAAGTTATCGCAATCTGAAATACAAGAAAAAACGACTGTCATTTACAGTCAAGGTCAGCGAGCAACCGAATTTTATTATGTTAAAAGTGGTTTAATTGGTTTATTCCATTTATTGGAAAATGGAAAAGAAAGTTTGTTACGTATTTATCAAGCGGGTGACTACTTTGGCTTTCGTACCTTGTTTAGTCATGATAGTTACCATTGTAGTGCTAAAGTATTGCAAGATGCGGTGTTAGAGAAAATTGAATTACGTGATTTATCTGCTTTTATTACGTCGAATCCTGATTTCGTCCACCATTTGATAATTCAACTAGCAGATGAGTTACAGGAGGCGGAGCAACGTTTAGCCAAAGCATCTTATACTCGTAGTCTAGATCGTGTTGCTGACAGCATTATGTATCTTAAAAAAGCATTTCCAGAATATGCTTGGACACATCGTGAAATTGCTGAATTCTCAGGATGTGAGACAGAAACAGAGATCAGGATAAATCAAGAGCTAAAAAGAAAAGGAATAATTTAAATTTGACAGTACTAGCTTGTAGTATAGTTTATACTACAAGCTAATATCATTAATGATAAAAATTCGCACACATCACTTGTGCCACCGTACCAAGGGTTGATCCATCACGTGGTTTCACTTGATGTTCACGATATTTTTTCGGTGTAAACACCGTTCCTTCACCCCAGAAATCGGAATATAAATGCGATCCTGTGTGTTTCATGGTGTTGGTTTGACAATCTAACACTTTGTGTTGGCGTACTGATTTGGTCATCAGGTTTTTATCTTCAAAAATGCGATGGCCAATGTGTAAATTAATCACCGTGTCGAAATTAATCAGATTATTTTTGCTACTGTCCACCCAAATAGAAGAGGTATCCACATAATATTGTGAATTTTGTGACAAGCGAATAAAACCGACTTCGGTTTTTTGTGGGGTATCTAGTTGTTCACCGTTAATTAACGCTTGCCGTTCTTCGGAATTGCTACAAGCACTGATGATAAACGCAGTGAGTAATAAAATAACTTTTTTCATATAATCTCCTTAGTGCTAGGTAGTAAGAAATTCAATGCTACTTTTCAGTCTATTATGGCACATTTCCCGTAAATGTGACGTTTTTTATTTATTTTCATTGTAGGATAAATCTACATAAATGAAAAGTGCGGTAGAAAATTCGTCGATTTTTCACCGCACTCTAAGCCGAGAGAACAGGCATTTAGCGTTTTAATATCCCTCCTAAACCGCCAAGACCACCCAGTCCTCCCATGCCACCGCCCATTAAGCCTTTCATGCCTTTCATCATTTTTGACATACCACCACTACGCATTTTTTTCATCATGCGTTGCATATCGTCAAATTGTTTGAGTAATTTATTGACATCTTGCACTTGCGTGCCTGAACCTAAGGCAATACGGCGACGGCGTGAGCCTTTGATAATGTCGGGGTTAGCTCGTTCTTTTAAGGTCATGGAATTGATGATCGCTTCCATTTTGATAAACATTTTATCATCTACTTGATTTTTAACATGATCAGGCAAGTTTTTTGCCCCAGGGAGTTTGTCTAACATCGACATCATACCGCCCATTTTTTTCATTTCGATCAGTTGTTCACGGAAATCTTCAAGGGTAAATTGATCGCCCTTTTTGAATTTCTTCGCCATTTTTTCGGCTTTTTCTTGGTCAACGGAACGTTGTAAATCTTCGATTAAAGAAAGGACATCACCCATCCCTAAAATACGTGACGCTACACGTTCTGGGTGGAAAGGTTCTAACGCCTCAGTTTTTTCACCTACCCCTAAGAATTTAATCGGTTTACCGGTAATTTGACGAATAGATAAAGCGGCACCACCACGAGCATCACCATCTACTTTGGTTAAGATTACCCCTGTGAGTGGCAAGGCCTCATTAAAGGCTTTGGCGGTATTGGCTGCATCTTGACCTGTCATGGCATCCACGGTAAACAGGGTTTCAATCGGTTCAAGTGCGGTGTGAATTTGCTTAATTTCTTCCATCATCTCACCGTCAACATGCAAGCGACCTGCCGTATCCACAATCAATACGTCATAGAATTTTAATTTCGCATCGGCTTTAGCGGTTTTGGCAATTTCGACTGGATTTTGTTTGACATCAGAGGGGAAGAAATCTACGCCCACCGATTGAGCTAAGGTTTCAAGCTGTTTAATCGCCGCCGGACGATATACGTCAGCTGACACGACTAATACTTTTTTCTTATGCCGTTCTTTTAAAAATTTCGCCAATTTACCAACGGAAGTGGTTTTACCCGCCCCTTGTAACCCCGCCATTAAAATGACCGCTGGCGGTTGGGTAGCAAGATTTAATTCTTCGTTGGCTTGCCCCATGGCACTTTCTAATTCACTTTGTACGATTTTTAGAAATTCTTGTCCGGGTGTTAGGCTTTTATTGACTTCTTCACCGATAGCACGCTCTTTCACTTTATTGATAAATTCACGCACCACAGGCAAAGCAACGTCGGCCTCGAGCAATGCCATGCGGACTTCACGTAAGGTATCTTTAATATTGTCTTCGGTTAAACGCCCTTTACCCGTAATATTACGTAGGGTTTTCGACAGGCGGTCGGATAAATTTTCAAACATATTTCGTTCTCGTCTTCACAAAAAATTTCCCCGATTATACCTGAATTTCCTTGTTTTCACTAGCAAAGGCAGTCTCTAATTGATATTTCAATTTAGCACGGTTAAAATGAATCATTATTTTGCACAAACAAAGGACGAAATAAATTGACAACACCGCCGTATGCTATTTTTGCCATGCTGTTTTACAGTTTCAATATCTTGCTGATTATGCCGATGTTGCTGAAAATTGATGGGCAAACCAAACCGAAAAGAACGCTGTTTTTATGCACCGCCTTTTTAGCGGTGATTTGTCATTATTTAAGTTTTTCTGAACTATTTACACACTTGACGTTAGGTGCCGATATTTCTTTACTTGAAGTCAGTTCCTTAATGAGTTTCTTTATTGCCTTGTTAAGCACGGTACCCATGCTCTGGAATGTACGAACCTTGGCTTTTGTGTCACCGATTGTGTATGCTTTTGCTTTGATTAATTTGTTAATGACGGAATTTATCCCGAGCCAAATTGTGCATTTACAGGTTAATTTATTGCTCCATATTCTGATTTCCATGTTAGCTTATGCGGTCTGTTTTATCGCTATGTTGTACAGCATGCAAATTGCGTGGTTGGATCGCCATTTAAAACGCAAAAAAGCCTTGCCGTCATCTGATTTACCGCCGTTAATGTTAGTAGAACGCCATTTTTTCCGAGTGATGTTAAGTGGAGAAATTTTATTAACTATTATCTTATGCACTGGCACCTATCATTTATTGCATGCGTTGCAGTTAAGCAATATTCATAAAGCCGTGTTTTCGCTATTTGCTTGGATTGCTTTTGGTATCCCATTGGTTGGGCATTGGAAATGGCATTGGCGTGGAAAAAGAATGATCATTTTTACGATCTCAGGTATGATATTGCTGACGATTGCTTATTTTGGCAGCAAATTTTTCCCAGCGTAAGTGGGAAAATTGGAAGTGCGGTATAAAAAAACGAGATTTTTCACCGCACTTATTTGATGAACGAACACAAGGAACAACCTTTGGACAGTATTCCCCTTAGTACCTTATTTATTATTCTTTTCATTTTATTAATCCTTTCAGGGTATTTTTCCAGTTCGGAAACAGGCTTGTTATCCGCTAACCGTTACCGCATGCGTTATTTAGCGGAAAAAGGGCATAAAGGTGCCAAAAAAGCGGAAAATTTGCTGAAAAAAACCGATAAACTCCTTAGCTTGATTTTAATTTGTAATAATCTAGTCAATATTTCCGCCTCCGCCTTAGCGACGATTATTGGTATGCGTTTATATGGTGATGCAGGGGTGGCGATTGCCACTGGAGCGTTGACTTTTGTGATGTTGGTGTTTGCGGAAATCTATCCAAAAACCGTGGCAGCCCTTTATCCGGAAAAAGTCGCCTTTTTATCCAGTCATTTGCTTTCGCCATTAATGAAATTATTTACGCCGTTAGTGTTCTTGATGAACCTGATTATTAAAGCCTTAATTAAGATCACGGGGCTGAAAACAGAGGTCAAAGGCAATCATATTAATGCGGAAGAATTGCGTTCTATTGTGAATGAAAGTGGCAAATTTATTCCCTCTGCTCACCAAGAAATGTTGTTGTCAATTCTCGATTTAGAAGAAGTCTCGGTGGACGATATTATGGTGCCACGCAATGATATTGCAGGGATTGATATTGATGATGATTGGAAATCCATTATGCGTCAGTTAAATCATGCCGCACATAGCCGAGTGGTGTTGTATAAAGGCAATATGGATGAAAATGTGCTGGGCATTTTGCGAGTGCGAGAGGCCTACCGCTTGATGTTAGATAAAAATGAATTTACCAAAGAAACCCTAATTCGTGCTGTGGATGAGATTTATTTTATCCCAGAGGGCACCGCATTGACCGCTCAATTATTGAATTTCCGTAATAACAAGGAACGTGTTGGTCTAGTGGTGGATGAATATGGGGATATTAAAGGTTTAGTCACCCTTGAAGATATTTTGGAAGAAATTGTGGGGGAATTTACCACCTCAACCGCCCCCTCTATTGAAGAAGAAGTCACCGCTCAATCGGATGGATCCATTCTCATTGAGGGATCTACCAATATTCGAGATTTAAATAAATTATTTGATTGGAATTTAGATACCGACGAGGCTCGCACGTTTAACGGCTTGATTTTGGAGCATTTGGAAGATATTCCCGACGAAGGGGCTGAATTTGAATTGAACGGCCTGAAAGTCACGGTGTTAGAAGTGGCGGATAATATGGTGAAACAGGCGAAAGTGGTGAAAGTATAAGGATTGAATATAAAAGGGGAGTGTTGTTCTCCCCTCAAATTCAGTTAAAGGTTTAATAACGAAATAACTCACGTCTATCTTGATTGTATAATAAATTGAGTTCCCTTGCGTTTATCAAGGGAATTTTGTTTATTTAGCAATCCCATCAATCCAGTCAAACAATTCAGCTAAATCATAATCGCCCGCATGGCCCACGCCCCAAGGTAAAGCGTAGTCGACATTTTTGCCTGACATGCGCAATTTCACCGCAAGCATGGCGGAAATGGCATGGGAGGTGTCGTAGTCCTCGGCGCCGACACGAATACGCCAATGTGGCGCGGCCTTGCTGTTATCGGTGTAGTTCATGGCGTTGAGTAATTTGATGTTTTCGGCATCCGCCATACCACCGTTGACGGTGCTGTGTTTTAAACTGTATGGCGTAAAGTGTAAGGCTTGCACGGTGGCGGTGCCAAATTCATCATTTTCGCCAGAACTTAAATCTAATGCGTCAAAGGCTGGCGGGGATTTCATGCGTTTTTTGTTGGTGACAAATTCGGCTAGATTCACCGTACTGACGTTTTCATTGCTATAGCTTAGGCCTTTATATTTGGCCATAAAGGCTTTTTTCTCTTCTTCGGTTAAGCCTGTTAACGCCTGATTAGCGGATTGTACTAAGGCATTTTCGACGTAATGACGGAATGTGCCGTTGCCCGCTTTATCTAAGGTTAATGCTTGGCCGTCGCTATCTTTTAGTTGCAAGCTGTTAAGATAATCGGGGAATTGCGCTTTTAATTGATCGGAAATGTTAATTTGATCTGCGGTTAATTCGCCCTCAACCACCGCTTGTTTCATGGAGCGGTCATTAAAACTTTTGGCGTCCAATTTGCTCATGTCCATACGGCTATACTGATGTAATCCGTTGAATTCCCATTCATAGGCGGCATCCGCATGTTCTAAATTGGTAATTGGGCAATAGGCGGATACCGCAAAGATGGCATCACTGGCATTGACGGCACCTATTTCTTTTAATAAGCGGTTGTAATCTGCACTGTCGCCACTGGCACCGAGTAATGCAGACATGGCACCACCGGCACTGGTGCCGTTTGAGATGATTTTATTGGCATCACCTGGCATATTGGCGTCGTTGGCGTGTAAATAACGTACTGCAGATTTCAAATCTACAATCACAGTTGGGGCTTTGCCCGTATAGGTGTCGCCTTGTTTGAGCGTGCGTCCACGAGCACCGACGCTTGCCACCACATAACCACGTTCAAGGGCTTGTAAAATCGTGCTGGTTTTGCCACCGTGACCGGCTTGGCTTGCTGCGGCTGCCATGGCAGGCATGTAACCACCAATAGCATTAGGTAAGAATATCGGGGCGGTTTTGGCATTGTAGCCATTAATGTCTTTGCCTTGATAATATTCTTCTGGCACATAGAAATTTAAGGTTTGGTAGTCTGGTTCCACAGGATTGGCCACATACACAATTTTTTCGTAGGCACGGTAAATAATGTCTTTACCATTCACGGTGGCGGTTGCCGTGGTGTAATGGGTGCCGTCGAATTCAAGGTTGTAACCCTTGTCGGTTTTATTGGCATAAGGTAAATCGGCCAATGGATTTTTTTGTGCCGGTGGCGCCGCAAAAACTTGCGTGGCTAAACTGCCAGCGACTAAACTGCCGGCGAAAAGTGCGGTGCTAATTTTTGATAATTTCATGATGTTCTCCGAGTAGAAAAAAGACGTAAAATGTTGTCGTTTTCGACCGCACTTTACGCCTCGAGTTCAATTTAGTTTAGGCTTTTCGCCACGTGGTACCATTTGCCCCATCTTCCAACACCACGCCCATGGCGGTTAAAGCATTGCGGGCGGCGTCTGCGGTAGGCCAATCTTTGGCGGCACGGGCATCATTGCGTTGTTTGATTAAGGCTTCAATTTTAGTCACTTCATCATCCGCATTATCGCCTTGTAAAAAGAGGGCAGGATCCTGTTGTAATAATCCTAATACGCCGGCCAGTTGTTTTAATCGGCTCGCCAGTTGATTCGCTTGCGCCAGATTTTCGGTTTTTAATTTATTGATTTCACGGGCTAATTCAAATAAGACGGCCAAGGCACCGGGGGTATTAAAGTCATCATTCATTGCCTCTTTAAACGCAACAACATACGGATCTTCGGTTTCCAAGCTGAGATCGGTTTCACAGCCACGTAAGGCCGTATAAAGCCGCTCTAAGGCTTTTCGTGCCAAGCCAATATTTTCTTCGCTGTAATCTAAAAGACTACGATATTGCGCCGTTAAGAAAAAATAACGTACACTTTCGCTGTCGTATTTGCTTAAAATATCTCGAATAGTGAAGAAGTTATTGAGGGATTTTGACATTTTTTCTTCGTTAATTGTCAACATGCCCGTATGTAGCCAATAATTCACATAGTCGCCATCATGGGCGCAGCAAGATTGCGCAATTTCATTTTCATGGTGTGGGAACATTAAATCCGAACCGCCCCCGTGAATATCAAAATGATGACCCAATTCTTTGCTGTTCATGGCGGAGCATTCAATATGCCAACCGGGGCGACCTTTCCCCCAAGGACTGTCCCAACTTGGCTCGTTGGGTTTCGACATTTTCCATAACACAAAATCCATAGGATTACGTTTTACGGACTTAATTTCCACTCTGGCGCCGGCTTGTAATTGTTCCAAATTTTGGCGAGATAAACGCCCGTATTGCTGAAAACTTTCCACATCAAACATCACGTCACCATCTTCCGCCACATAAGCATGTTGGCGTTCAATCAGACTTTGCACCATGGCAATAATTTCGCTGATATGTTGCGTGGCTCGAGGCTCAATATCAGGGCGTAAAATGTTTAACGCATCAAAATCTTGGTGCATTTCCTTGATCATGCGAGCGACTAATTCATCACAAGTTTCATTATTTTCTAAGGCACGTTTAATGATTTTGTCGTCGACATCAGTGATGTTGCGCACATAACGGACATCATAGCCCAAATAGCGTAAATAACGCACAATCACATCAAAGGACACAAAGGTACGACCGTGTCCAAAATGGCATAGATCGTAAACCGTCACGCCACACACATACATGCCGATTTTATTCGGATTGATGGGTTTAAATTGTTCTTTTTCTCGAGTGAGGGTGTTGAAAATTTTTAACATATTATTTCCTATATACTCTCCCAAGGGGAGAGGGGACTTATTTTTAGGTTAAGCATAGCACTAGACGGCATTTTATGGAATAATGCTCCAGCAAAATATTTACTTAACAAGGAAAACACAATGATTACATTACATACTAATTTCGGCGACATTAAAATTGCGTTAAATTTTGAAAAAGCACCGATCACGGCCAAAAACTTTGAAGATTACTGCAAATCTGGTTTCTATAATAACACAATTTTCCACCGTGTGATTGATGGTTTTATGATTCAAGGCGGTGGCATGGAAAGCGGTTTACGTGAAAAAGCCACCAATGCGCCGATTAAAAATGAAGCCAATAACCGTTTAAGCAATAAACGTGGCACCTTGGCTATGGCACGTACTAGCGATCCGCATTCCGCCAGTTCACAATTTTTTATTAACGTGGCGGATAATACGTTCTTAGATTACCGTTCAAAAGAAATGTTTGGCAAAGAAGTGGTGCAAGAATGGGGTTATGCGGTATTTGGTGAAGTGGTTGAGGGCATGGACGTGGTGGATAAAATCAAAGGCGTCAAAACGGGCAATGCAGGTTTTCACCAAGATGTTCCGAAAGAAGATGTGGTGATTACGTCGGTGACCGTAGAATAAGGTAGATAGGGCGGAGCAATGTATCCGCCCGTTATTTTGGGGATTTTGTAAACGATGTTTTTTGACACCCACGCTCACCTTGATTATTTGCAGCAAGACACCGGCGAAACATTGTCGCAGTTGGTGCAGAATGCGCAACAGGCGGGCGTGCAAAAAATGCTGATGGTGGCGGTATCGCAACAGAATTTCGAAACTCTTGAAAAAATTACCGCACTTTTCCCCGATAACCTTTATTATGGTTTAGGGCTACATCCCTTATATATTCAACAACATCAGCGTGCCGATTTAGATTTATTACATCAGCAACTTCGTCAACCAGCCAAAAACTTAACGGCCGTGGCGGAAATTGGGTTAGAGCGAGCCGTGCCAGAATTAATTGAGGATCCCTTATGGCGTAAGCAATGCGATTTTTTAGAGGCGCAATTACAGCTGGCTAAACAATATCAGTTACCCGTGAATTTACACAGTCGCAAAGCACATGATCAACTTTTCCCGTTTTTGAAACGTATTCAACTGCCAAAGTGCGGGGTGATTCATGGCTTTGCGGGCAGTTATACACAAGCCAAGCGCTTTGTGGATCTCGGTTATAAAATCGGTGTGGGCGGTACGATTACCTATGCACGCGCTAATAAAACTCGCCAAACGATTGCCAAATTGCCCCTTGATGCCTTGTTGTTAGAAACCGACAGCCCTGATATGCCCGTGTTTGGGTATCAAGGCCAACCGAATCGACCGGAGCGAGTAGTACAAGTGTTCGAACAGCTCTGTCAACTTCGCCCAGAATCGCCAAGGGTGATTCAACAACAGATTTGGCAAAATTCAGTGGCTTTGTTTGGTCAGATTTAGAAAAACAAAAAGTCAGGTGATTGCCTGACCTTGTCATTGCATAAAACTGCGGTTATTTTTTAGCTGGTTCTTGAGCGGGTTGCGCTTGTGCTTGTTTTGATGCGATTATTTTATAAAGTTTCTCACGAATCTGTTGTAGTTCTTGGGAAGAGGCGGTTAAATGT
This sequence comes from Lonepinella sp. BR2271, assembly GCF_051851515.1. NCBI lineage: Bacteria > Pseudomonadati > Pseudomonadota > Gammaproteobacteria > Pasteurellales > Pasteurellaceae > Lonepinella > Lonepinella sp. BR2271. The sequence goes on from NZ_JBPDVF010000001.1 coordinate 26,479, forward strand.
TGATAAATGTTACTTAATTTTTGTTTTTCTTCCTCGTTGGGTTGTTTACCTTGAATTAAATAAGCAAAAGATTCGTTCACAAAATAGAGGGATAAGAGCAGATTCTCTTTCGCTTTATCTTTTAATAAATTGACAGTTTCATCTTTAATATCCAATTTATCCGAATCGGCCAACACTTTTTGCACCAGTTCGTTTAATTGTGTTAAGGCATCCTGAATTTTCGCCACATCTTTGGCTTCCGTCGCCACTTTTAACTGGTCTTGTGGCGTTTTTAAAAATTCAATTTGTTGCGCGTCCCAAGCTAAGAGTTTTTTCACATCATCAATATTTTGCTCGCTTACCGTTAAGGTCACTTGCTTGTTTTGCGGCGCTGATTGTTGTGTCGTTTGTTGTGGTTGAGTCGCTTGTGGGGCTTTTTCTGCCGGTTTGTCACAAGCAGTGAAACATAACGCAAATAATGATACTGCACTGATTTTGGTCAATTTGTTCATTTAATATAATCCTAATTAAAAAGTAAAAATCACCTTACACTCTGAATTTGGGTAAGGCGTGCTATTCCGTCCTCACTAAGGCAATGATTTAAGAAATTGGTTCACATTGGTTACCTGTTTGATTGTTTTTTATTCGATTTTGGCGATATTTTCCAATCGTAAGCGTAAATCTTCCGCCGTTTGACAGGTTTTAATCTGCTCAAACACAACACTTGCCTCGGCATATTCTTTGTTTAGATAGTGTAGCCATTGCTTAATGCGGGCAACATGATAAAACCCCGAATCATGTTGATTTTCTATGTTGGCATATTTTTGCAACAGGGACAGAATGGAAGACCAACTTGATTTTGCTTGGTTATACTTTAACACATAGCTGAGGTTCGGAATCGTTAATGCGCCACGCCCAATCATGACATCTTGACAACCCGTCATGGTCAGACAACGTTGCGCATCTTGATAATGCCAAATTTCACCATTGGCAATCACAGGAATACGCAATTTTGCCCGAACTTCACCGATTTTTTGCCAATTAATCCGATCGGCACGGTAGCCATCCGCTTTGGTGCGGCCATGAATGGTGATTTCCGTGGCGCCCCCTTGTTGCACTGCCTCTGCAATTTCTAGGGCTTGTGAAATATCGTCCCAACCTAACCGCACTTTGACGCTCACAGGCAAATGGCATGGTACAGCTTGGCGTAAGGCGAGCGTCGCTTGATAAATTAATTCCGGATTTTTCAGCAAACTGGCACCGCCATGGCTACCATTAACGGTTTTTGATGGGCAACCACAATTTAAATCAATACCATGGGAGCCTAATTCTATGGCCCGATTGGCATTTTCGGCTAACCATTGCGGGTGTTGACCGAGTAATTGCACCCGCACGGGTGTGCCTGATGGCGTATATCCCTGATGAGACAATTCGGGGGCAAGACGATAAAATACCTTGCTAGGTAATAACTGATCAACAACCCGCACAAATTCAGAAATGCACAGATCATACTCATTGATTTCAGTGAGTAATTGGCGTACAAAAGGATCCAGTACGCCTTGCATGGGGGCGAGAATAATGCGCAAAGAAATAATGTCCTACTCTGTATTGGAAGGTGTTGAATCTTCATCAAAATATGCCATTAATTTAGACATCCTTTTTTCTAAATTTTTAATTCGGCATGCTCGTTTTAAATATTTGTCTTGGAACGTGTCACTGCTTAAATCATAATTTTCTTGAGAAAGCCATTTCAGCACGTTCTTTAAAAAAGTATAGTTTTTTAGAATGTTATTAATGGCTTTTTGATGAGAGTTACAATGGTGCGCTTTCCAAATTGGTTCGTGATGAAACAACCTATTTCTCAAATCTAACACTCGTTGAAAATTATCAAAGATAGCTTTAACAGACATTTTGAGTTTGGGATTTAAGGGACTGTATGCGTAGGGAAATACATTACTTTGTATATCAGGGGACCAAATGTAACAATCTAATGACGTATTTCTATAATCTGCATCAAGCATATATACCCAGAAACCGAGAGTGAGTCGGCTAATTACATCATTTCGGCTCGCATTTTGGGGTAATGTACTTGTAGCTTGTCGTACTAATTTTTTAGAGGTATCAGATTGAGGAATAAATAGATACCAATCAGGGCCGTAAAGTTGGATGAGTTCTCTATCAAGCGCATTTCTCATAGAAATTTCAATTAATTGAATAATGGGTAGAAAATAGCTTGATAGTTCTTGATAGGCAAAATAGGCACTTAACTTTTCCGCACCTGTTTTGCAATTTAAGTATTTTTCGTAATAAGTTAATCTTGGTTCCGAAATTAATTCAAGTAGATTTTGTTGTTTTTTATTTATCATAGTTGTATAATCAAACACATCAAGGAGCAAGCGAACTTAATATAAATGGGTTTTCTTGTGTACCTTTAGAATGTAAAACGGCCACACATTGATTGTGTGGCTTTTTTATTACTTCCAGCCTTTCGCCTTACAAATCAAATCGTAAGCGGCTTGAATTTGTTGCGCTTTTTCTTTGGCCATTTCAAGCATTTCTTTAGGTAACCCTTTTGACACCAATTTATCGGGGTGATTTTCGTTCATTAAACGGCGATAGGCACGTTTAATGGTTTGTTGATCGTCAGAGGCGCTGACCCCAAGCACTTTATAGGCATCTTCCACTGTTGGGCCAGATTGATAGCCGTAATTTCCTCGTTGGTAACTGCTTTGTTGCTGATAGCCACCCTGATATTGTTGTTGCTGTTGTTGATATTGCTGATAGGCTTGTTGATAGAAACCACCATTGGAGAACTGGCGACGGGCCAATTCCATCATTATCATTTGCTCAAACTGCATGGAGGATAAGCCCAGTTCTTCCGCTACAATACGCAATACTTCTTTTTCATTTTGGTGTAATTCGTCGTCAGCGAAAGCGGTTTGCACTTGAATGCTGAGGAACATCCGCAAGAGATCCGCCCGTTGGCCACAACCTAAGCGAAATTCACGGATCACCTGACGTAATGGAAAATCAGCTTCTTTACCTCGATTAAAGGCTTGTTGAGCCAGTTTGCGGTTGGCCTCATCAAGTTGTAATTGCCCCATCACGTTGGTGGCTAACTGAATATCTTCTTGCGTGACTTGGCCTTTGGATTTGCTTAAATGGCCCATCACCGCAAAGGTGGTTTGCATAAATAAGGCTTGGCGAGTGATTTTCTTACCAAAAAAGGATGAACTCACGGTGCCTAATTCATATAATTTTTTCTCTGCCCAATGGCCTACCACGGCACCGGCAATCCCGCCGAACACGCCAGCTAATCTATAACCAATCAAAAAACCTAACAGTTTACCGATAAAATTCATTGTGATATGTTTTCCTTAATAAAGCGTACCAAAAGTGCGGTGATTTTTTGATTAGATGGTGATTCCTGGCAAAAATTCAACCGCACTTTATGATTTTTTTATTCAAACCAAATCAAACTGGCCATTCGTCCTGTTTGACCGTCACGGCGATAAGAGAAAAAATCCTCCGCTTGCCGATACGTACAATGTTCACCGCCATAAATGTGCGTGATACCTAATTTCTGTAAGCGTTGTGTGGCTAATTGATACAGATTGCCATAATATTTCCCATTGTTCACGGGATCAGGAGTAAACGCTGATAGGGCATTAGGATCCAGTGCCACAAATTGATCTACCACTTCTTGCCCCACCTGAAAGGCGGTTGGGCCAATGGCGGGGGCGAACCAAGCCATCATCTCCGTTGGCGACGCTTGAAAATAGCTGATTGTTTGTTCCAAAATCCCGTCACATAAGCCTCGCCAACCCGCATGGGCGGCGGCCACTTCGTCACCTTGTCGGGTGCAAAATAACACGGGCAAACAATCTGCGGTCATGACTAAGCATACTTGATTTTTTTCTCGGGTATATACCGCATCCGCTTTGGTATCGTCACCCGCATAAGGCAACTGAATCACCCTTGTGCTATGGGTTTGCGTTAAAAACAGCGGAAACTGCGGCAAGCCTAACTGTTCGGTTAATAAAAGTCGATTATTTTGCACCGCAGTTTTATCGTCTCCCACATGATCGCCGAGATTAAAGCTGTCATAAGGTGGTAAACTCACACCGCCTTGACGAGTGGTGCTAAAGACTTTCACGCCATGAGGTGTGTCCCAATTTGGCGAAAGTGCGGTGATTTTTGGTGAGATTTTTTGCGCCATGATTAATAATCCAATTCGTCTTTATGCAACTGATAATCCGCTTTCAGGGCGTTGATCAATTCCACAAAATCCTCTGGCAACGGTGCGTGCCATTCCATGGTTTCACGGGTGATCGGATGTTCTAAGCGTAACATCACCGCATGCAAGGCTTGACGCTGAAAATGGCGCAATACCGTACTAAATGCTTCCGTGGCATTTTTCGGTGGACGTGGACGACCGCCATAGGTTTGATCGCCTAATAACGGGTGAGCAATATGCGCCATATGCACCCGAATTTGATGGGTGCGACCGGTTTCTAAGCGCAAGCGTAAACGGGTGTAATTGCGAAAATGCTCCATAATCCGATAATGGGTCACCGCCGGTTTGCCCATGGGGTGAACGGCCATTAACGTGCGTTTGGTGGCATGGCGAGCCATAGGTTGATCCACCTTTCCCCCTTTGGTCATCACCCCAAAGGCCACCGCCTCATATTCTCGGGTAATTTTACGTTTCTGTAAATCCCGTACCAACTGAGTTTGGGCGGGAATGGTTTTGGCCACTACCATAAGCCCTGTGGTATCTTTATCCAAACGGTGAACAATGCCTGCCCGTGGCACTTCAGCAATAGCTGGATAATGATAGAGTAGAGCATTTAACACCGTACCATTTGGATTGCCCGCCCCAGGATGAACCACAAAATCTTTTGGTTTATTGATCACCAAAATATCATCATCTTCATACACAATATCCAACGGCAAATTTTCTGGCGTATAATGGGTTTCATCTTCCACTTCTACACAAATTTCAACTTGCTCACCGCCTAACAACTTATGTCGTGGCACATTGAATAACTGACCATTGACACGCACTAAATCGGCCTCAATCCAAGTTTTTAAACGTGAACGTGAATAATCGGGGAACAATTCCGCCAAGGTTTGGTCTAAACGTTGTCCCATTTGCTCAGGCTGCACTTCTGCCGAGAGCGTAATTTGTTTGGTATTTTGTGCCATAAAGAATAAAATTCCGTGAATTATTTTGTAATGTCAGATAGAATATGACGGAGATAACAGATATTGTACCTTAAGATGACATTTTTACATAGAAAAGGATTAATAGGCTATGCGTAAATTAAAATCGCTCACACTTATTGCATTAACGGCGTTAGCCATTTCAGCCTGTTCCAGTAACAAAGCAGTGGAACAAGCCTCCGAACAAGAGTTATTTAACATCGCACAAACCTATACGCAAGAGGGGAGCTATACTGATGCTATTCGTTATTTTGACGCTTTAGACACCCGTTTCCCCGGTAGCACTTATAGCGAACAAGCGAAACTCAATATTATTTATGCCGCCTATAAAACCCAAGATTACACCAAAGCCATCACTACCGCTGACAGTTTCTTGCGTACATTCCCAAACAGCCAACATGTGGATTACGCCTTGTATATGGTGGGTTTAACCAACACCTCCATGGGCGATAACTTTATGCAAGATTTCTTTGGCATCGACCGTGCCACCCGTGAAAGCACCTCCATGAAAACGGCTTTTAGTAATTTCCAAACCTTGGTCACGCATTTCCCAAACAGCCCATATACACCAGATGCCTTAGCGCGTATGGCCTATATTAAAGACCATCTCGCTCGCCACGAATTAGAAATTGCCCGATTCTACACCGAACGCAAGGCTTGGGTGGCCGTGGCCAACCGTGTAACGGGCATGTTGAAAACCTATCCAGATACCCAATCTACCTTAGAGGCCTTGCCATTAATGCAAAACGCCTATCACGAATTGGGATTAACACAGCTTGAACAACAAGCCGCAACATTGGTGAAAGCCAATGAAGGCAAACAAATTCAACAAGCGAAAAAACCAGATGAACCGTTTTTGAGTATTCCATCTTGGATGAAGTTTTGGGATAAGAAAGATGACACTGGCGTATCCGCGCAATAAATCATTAGCTTGAAGGAAAAAGCGGAACCATAGTAGTGAATGGTTCCGCTTTTTGTTTGTTAGAAAGTGCGGTGAAAAAAGTGGTATTTTCAGCAATAAGCCCTAATTCATGAGCTTTTTGATTTCATCAACAGCTAAACCCACCATTTCAGAAATAATTTGGTGGAGGTAAACGGGATCGAACCGATGACCTCTTGCATGCCATGCAAGCGCTCTCCCAACTGAGCTATACCCCCGAAAGTGACGATATAATAAATTCCGCCACGCTGAATGTCAATAGGAAATTTCGCTTATTTTTGAATAAATTCAACTGCTTTAGCGATTCTGGCTAAAGTGCGGTCTTTTCCTACAAGTTTTGCTGTAATATCCATCGATGGCGATTGGCCAGAACCCGTCACAGCCAAACGGAATGGCATGCCGACCTTACCCATACCGATTTCTAATTCCGCAGCGGTATCATTCATGGCTTGATGAATATTTTCCACCGTCCAGTCAGTCTCAGAAAGTGCGGTCAATTTTTCGGCTAATTTTTGTAATGGTACAACGGCCTCTGGTTTAAAGTTTTTCGTTGCGGCTTTTTCATCATAGCTATCAAACTCTTCATAGAAATAACGGCTTTGAGTCGCTAATTCTTTCAAGGTTTTCGCACGTTCACCTAACACAGGAATAATCTCTTCCAATGGCACACCATTTTCATAATCAATGCCTTGATCTTGCATATGCCATGCTAAATGTTTCGCCACATAGCTTGGATCTAAGGTACGAATATAATGCTGATTCAACCATTGCAATTTTTCCGTATTGAACGCACTGGCCGATTTGCTGACAGAATGAATGTCAAACAGCGAAATCATTTCATCTCGTGAAAAAATTTCTTGATCGCCATGTCCCCAACCCAAACGTACCAAATAGTTGATCAAAGCCTCAGGCAAATAACCGTCATCACGGTATTGCATCACACTCACGGCACCGTGGCGTTTTGAGAGTTTCTGACCGTCATCACCATTAATCATGGAAACATGTGCATAGGTCGGCACAGGAGCATTTAACGCTTTTAAAATATTGATTTGACGTGGCGTATTATTAATGTGATCTTCACCACGCACGACATGGGTAATGCCCATGTCCCAGTCATCTACTACTACACAGAAGTTGTAAGTCGGTGAGCCATCAGTACGGCGAATAATCAGATCGTCTAATTCACTGTTGCTAATTTCAATACGACCACGCACGGCGTCATCAAATACCACAGAACCCTCTTGTGGATTTTTAAAACGAATCACATGGGGTTCATCTGGAGAATGGCTATGATCATGTAAACAATGACGATCATATTTGGCTTTTTCTTTATTTTGTTCTTGTTGATGACGTAATTCATCTAAACGTTCTTTAGAACAATAACAACGGTATGCGGTGCCTTCTTCTAACATTTGATCAATCACTTGATTGTAACGGTCAAAACGTTTGGTTTGGAAATAAGGGCCATGATCCCAAGCTAAATTTAACCATGCCATGCCCTCTAAAATCGCTTGTGTTGCCTCTGGCGTTGAACGCTCTAAATCGGTATCTTCAATACGTAATACAAACTCACCTTGATGATGTTTGGCATATAACCAAGAATACAACGCCGTTCTTGCTCCTCCAACATGTAAATAACCAGTTGGACTCGGTGCAAAACGGGTACGCACGTTCACATTGGGATCTAAAGGAAATAAATTGTCGATTTTCATGAGTTACCTTTCTTATTCTTATTTAATTTGTGGGCTATTGTACCTTCTTTTCGGATTTAGCTTAACTGAATTTTGCATTTTATGGCTATTTTTACGGCAATTAAACCATTTTTTGCAGAAATAGATTGACTGAAATTCAAGAATACTTATAATGCACTCCACAACGCAATTAGCGGTGCAAGGGCGATTAGCTCAGTTGGGAGAGCACCTCCCTTACAAGGAGGGGGTCACTGGTTCGAGACCGGTATCGCCCACCACTTTTCAACGATGTAATATTGATAAGTTTCTTGCAACGTTTATGTGTTTTCCCTTGTTTAAGTGGGCGATTAGCTCAGTTGGGAGAGCACCTCCCTTACAAGGAGGGGGTCACTGGTTCGAGACCGGTATCGCCCACCACTTAAACAATCTACAAACAGGCTTTTATAGCTGTTATCGTAGGGCGATTAGCTCAGTTGGGAGAGCACCTCCCTTACAAGGAGGGGGTCACTGGTTCGAGACCGGTATCGCCCACCACTTTGATTATATTTTAGATAAGATTGAGTAAAATAGAGTGTCATTTCTAAACCTTGAAACGCTTATCGTTACGCTTTATTTGGTATTTTTTTATTTACTAGGTTTTGCCTTATTTCATCGTGAAATCATGATAAAAATGTTTGTAACAAAAGAAGTACGAGAAAGTCAGCAATATGCACCGCACTTTAAACGATTACGTATACTCGGTATGCGATTTGATGCTAAATATATTGCGATTATTTTATCTCTCCCTTTTCTTATCGGTTCATTATTCAGCTTTATTAATACTCACCTCTCTGTCAATGCTTGGATCTTGTCGGGCTATATTTTTATTATTTCTTTTATTTTTATCAGCATTCTCATTGGGAATTATTTTTACTTTAAAACCTATCAAAATTACTATGATATTTTCATGTTCGGCCTAAAAGAAGATGATACGCAAGCCGTACTGAAAAATATCTATGAAGATTATCCCGTGATAAAAATGTTGTTTTTATGCCTGATTTTAGCCTATCTTCCAGCTAGTTTTAGTTATTATGCGACCCAAAATCAAGTTTTCTCTTTTTCAGACAGCATTTTTATACTCATTTTAGTTTACTTCATGACTTTTCTCGGTATTGCATTCTTAGCTCGTGGCACGATTCGTTCTTTACCCTTAGGGAAATCTCATGTCCAAATTTCCACATTGGCGATTTTAAATAAAATGGTACCTAATGGGATTGTGGCAATGGAATGGGCATTTAAAGATAGAAAAAGAGAAATCACATTTGAACCCGTGGATTTGGAAACAGGGCGTGCTTTAATGCAAGTCGCATTACAGAAAGATTCCTTGCTCGATAGCGTTCCACCATCAGATTATCTCGCTAAGACTCGTCCAAATGTGGTGCTAGCTTTGATGGAAAGTTTTGCCATGAATTGTTTGGTATTAGACGATCCCATTCATAATGATTTACTCGGAAAACTCCGTCCATTTTACGAGAACAGTTTCACGTTCAAACGTTTTTTATCTTCATCCAGTGGCACGGCGCCAAGTTTGGCTTATCTTTATTTTAATAGCCCGATACAAAATATTAGCCAATCCATTGCACAAAAAACACCATTAGCTCATACGCCATTTTTAGCTTATAAAAAACAAGGCTACAAAACTATTTTTATTACCTCTGGTAACATTATGTGGCGTAATTTGAGCAATTATCTCCCTTTACAGGGTGTAGATGAGATCTACGATCAAAGCCATATTATTGACGTTTTCCCTGAGGCTCGTAAGACCTTATCTTACTGGGGAATTGCGGATGAATTTGCTTTCGCCTTAGCTGAAAAATGTTTATTGGAAAATGATGAACCCGTATTTATTAACATTTTAACCATTACCAATCATCCGCCCTATCAAGTGCCGAATCATTATCAAACCTTACCGATTCAACCCAATTTGTTGGAAAAGAGATTTGGTAAAAATCATGAAGAACGCAGCAATATGCTCAGTACATTTCAGTATGCCAGCAATGCGTTAGGGCAATTTATGCAAAATATTACCCAAAGTGCGGTAAAAAATAAGACGATTTTAGCCGCAACAGGTGATCACCATGTGAGATCCTTGAGCGCAAACTTGCCTGAACAATATTTCATTGCCCATGCGGTTCCTTTTATCTTGCATATTCCAGATGAAATACAACAAAATCTGAACATTACCTTTGATCCTAAACGAATAGGATCACATAAAGATATTATGCCAACCCTTTATGCGGTGAGCTTATCCGATATAGAATACTGGAATTTGGGCGGGCAAAACCTGTTAGCGCCATCCGTGAATGATCATTATAATTTTGCTTATAATGAACAAATATGGGCGGATAATCATGGCGTGATTTGCCATTCAGATAATCTCACCAAATATACTTGGAAAGATGATATGTTAGTGGCAGATGAAACTCACTTATCTACGACAGAAGAAACCAATAAAATTAATGCCTACAAAAAATTATTATTTTGGCAAATCAATTTTCAAGTAAAAGGTTCAAATTAACCCGATAACAATAACGAGAATTTTATGAACAAAAACACCTTTATTGTCGGCTTTATGCTTTTTGCTATCTTTTTTGGTGCTGGCAATTTAATTTTTCCGCCTAAATTGGGCCTAGAAAGTGGCGAGCACATGTGGCTAGGTGCCTTTGGGTTTATCGTCACCGGTGTTGGATTACCGCTATTAGGCATTATGGTTAGTGCGTTTTACCCTGGTGGTTACAGCAAAGCACTAAAAAAAATTAATCCATGGTTTTCCTTACTTTTTTTGAGTGCAATTTATCTGAGTATTGGGCCGTTTTTAGCCATACCTCGTACGGCGGCGACTTCTTTTGAAATTGCGGTACAGCCCTTTTTACAATGTGATACCCAAATTCCACAATTTATTTTCACCGCACTTTATTTTATTTTATCCCTTTGGCTAGCCTTAAGTCCCTCTAAAATGGTTGAGCGAGTGGGTTCTATTCTAACGCCAGCACTGCTGATCTCCATTGCGGCATTAGTGATTAAAGCGATTTTCGCCCTATCAAGTGTGGATTACGTCCCTAGCACAATTCATGAACCCTCCTTTTTTAAAGGCTTTGTTTCGGGTTATCTCACTATGGATGCTTTAGCCTCTATTGCCTTTTCCATGATTGTGATTTCCGCCATTCAGTCAAAAGGCGTCACACAAAAACAACTGACCCAACAAACCATTTTTGCTGGCCTGATTGCCGCCGCTGCATTAGCATTTATTTATCTCTCGTTAGCTTGGATTGGCAGTAAATCACATTTGAGTGAGCAAGCCTTGGCTTATATTCAAGAAAGAAATCTGGATATGGGTACCTATTTGCTGAACAATATTGCTCAACAAACCTTTGGTGAACTAGGGCGTATTATTTTAGGCCTTATCGTGACCTTGGCCTGTTTAACCACGGCGATTGGCTTAATTGTGTCGGTCAGTGAATATTTTTATGAAATTTATCATAAAATTTCCTACAAAATTTATGCCTTATTTTTCACGGTGATTAGCTTTATTATTGCCAATCAAGGCTTGAATACGGTGTTAAGTAAATCGGTACCAGTGTTATTGGTGTTATATCCCATTGCGATCACGGTGATTTTGCTTATGGCAATCCATATTTTCATCAAACTGCCTATGCTTGCTCAACGCTGTTCCATTGGTTTGGTATCAATTATTTCATTCTGTTCTGTGTTAGGTGTGAGCTTTACGGAACAATTACCGCTTAAAGCCTATTCTATGGAATGGGTGATTTTCTCGGTGATTGGTTTGGGTATGGGTTATCTACTGCATGCGGTATTAAAAAAGTCCGAGAACGAAAAAGTGCGGTAATTTTCACCGCACTTTCATCATGTTATCGTTTATTCGACCCTTCGGGGTGTAATCCAATGCCTTGGTGGCGTTCTTTTAGTTTGTCCATCACATTCGCCCAATTTAAGTTGGCGTCTTGTAATAATACGCTAAGATGATAAAGCAGATCCGCAGTTTCAGAAACCACTTCATCCGGATCTTTCGCCATGGCTGCTAAGGCCGTTTCTACCCCTTCTTCACCGACTTTTTGCGCAATCTTCTTTGTTCCTTTCGCATACAGTTTAGCGGTATAAGAACTGTCCGGATCGGCGTTTTTGCGTGATTGAATCAGATTTTCTAATTTGCTGAAAAACACCCAATCGGGCAAGGTTTGTAATTCACTAAAACAGCTTTCGGTGCCTTTATGGCAAGTGGGGCCAATCGGATTGACTAAAATTAATAAGGTATCCTGATCGCAATCCAACGCCATGTCCACCACATGCAAAAAATGCCCCGATGTTTCGCCCTTTGTCCACAAACGCTGTTTTGTGCGAGAATAAAAGGTCACTTTCTTTTCCGCCCGCGTTTTATTTAAGGCTTCGGCATTCATATAGCCGAGCATTAACACTTCGCAAGTTTGCGCATGTTGCACAATCACAGGGAGCAGATTGTCGACTTTTTGCCAGTTGATTTGTTGGATATTGATCATCTTCTCACTTCCACCTGTTGTGTGGCTAAATAGGTTTTTAACTCACCAATATTAATCACTTGCTTATGAAACACACTCGCCGCCAAGGCGCCGTCAACATTGGCGTCCACAAAAGCGTCCCGAAAATGCACCATTTCGCCTGCACCGCCTGATGCGATTAATGGCACATGACAAACCTCACGCACTTTTTTTAATTGCACCAAATCATAGCCATTACGCACGCCGTCTTGGTTCATCATATTCAACACGATTTCGCCCGCACCCCGTCGTTGCACTTCAGCGACCCAGTCCAATAATTGCCAGTGGGTTTGACGAGTACGCTGTTCATCACCGGTATATTGGTTCACCCAATATTTCCCCGTTTCTTGTTCAAACCAACTATCAATGCCTACCACAATGGCTTGCACGCCGAAACGTTGAGAAAGTGCGGTGATTAATTCGGGATTTTCCAACGCAGGCGAATTAATTGAAATTTTATCCGCCCCAAAGGCGAAAAGCTGTTCTGCGTCGGCAATGGTTTTAATGCCACCGGCCACGCAAAAGGGAATATCAATCACTTTGGCGACACGTTCCACCCAGCTTTTATCCACGGTGCGACCGTCTGATGAGGCGGTAATATCATAAAAGACCAATTCGTCCGCCCCTTCTTCGGCATAACGTTTTGCCAGTGGCACAATGTCGCCAATCAGTTCATGGTGGCGAAATTGCACGCCTTTCACCACTTGACCGTCTTTGACGTCTAAACAAGGAATTATCCGTTTTGCCAACATGCAATCGCCTCAGCTACATTAAATTTACCCTCTAATAAGGCACGTCCCACAATCACGCCCGCTACGCCAGTGCCTTTTAAGGCTTGAATATCCGACAATGCGCCAATACCGCCCGAAGATTGAAAATGGATTGCGGGGTATTTGGCACAAATTTCATGATATAAATCCACATTAGACCCCGCTAAGGTGCCATCTCGGGAAATATCGGTACATAAAACATGTTGCAAACCCACGGATTGATAATCTTCAATTAAGGCTTCCAACGACACCCCGCTAGCTTCTTGCCAACCACTGATGGCAATGATTTTATTGCCGTTTTCATCAATATTGACATCTAACGCCAAGACAAATTTTTCTGCCCCATATTTTTCAAACCAACCTTTTACAAGGTCTGCATTTTTCACCGCGGTTGAACCGATCACGACCCGATTTGCCCCCACGGCGAATAAATCCGCCACATCTTGTTCGCTGCGAATACCGCCACCCACTTGAATGTGACATTGCGTGGTTTCAATAATGTGACCAATGAGCTTGGTTTGACGTTTGGCCGGATCTTTCGCACCGGTTAAATCCACCAAATGCAACTGTTCCGCCCCTTGTGCTAAATAATGCGCAAATTGCGCAATGGGATCGTCACAATAGGTCGTTTGTTTGGCATAATCCCCTTGATGTAAGCGTACGACTTGGCCGTCAATCAGGTCAAGTGCGGGGATAATGATGGATTTTTTCATGGCGTCGTCCTAAACCTATTAACGTAAACGTAAGGTGGAACCCACTTTGAGCTTCGCCGTGGATGAAATGCCGTTTAAGCTCGCAATATCATTGATACTTTTCCCGCTTAAATAGCTAATTAAATACAACGTATCATATTTGCCGACGGTATAACTGGCATTGGTATAGCACCCTTTTTGAATTTGGCTATACACTGGCGTATTGGCACCGTCACGCACCACCGTACAATTGCCCACTTGCTCGCTGCTGTTGCTTGCGTCATAACTGGCTTGTGGCGGATTATAGGCGGGCTGTTGAATGGTCGGTTGTTGATAGGTCGGCTGTCCCATATTGGTTGGCATTTCCGTTACTTGCACATTGCTATAAGGTTCACTGACATCCACCACTTCCGTTGATGACGCGGTATCTGTTGAACTACTACTGGTACAAGCCACTAAAGCGAAAGCGGCCAAAGGGAAGATAAAACGTGATTTTTTCATTTGATTGTCCTATTTAAATAACATATAAATTCTGGTTGAACATGGAGATTATAGCCTATCATAAATCTGTATTGAACGTAACCAATTCCAGCGCATTACGTTAGATATTTTCCACAAAATTGCGTAATAATTGTGCGCCATTTTGGCCGGAACGTTCAGGGTGGAACTGCACGCCATAGAAGTTGTTATGCGCAATGGCCGCTGAAAAATCTACTCCATATTGACTGCTGGCAATGGTATGCTCATTCGGTAACACTGCATAACTATGCACAAAATAAAAATGGCTAGCTTGCTCAATCTCCGCAAATAATGGGTGATCCGCTTGATAACGCACCTTATTCCACCCCATATGTGGCAACGGTAAACCGGTATCAGGGATTAATTGCGTATTGCCAGTCATCAGATTTAAGGTGGATACATTACCCTCGGCAGAATAGGCCGTCATTAATTGCATGCCTAAACAAATACCGAGCGTGGGCTGGGTTAAATTTTGAATAACCTCAATTAATTGTCGATCTGCCAAGTTTTTCATGGCAGCGACTGCGGTGCCAACCCCCGGTAAAATCAATTTATCCGCAGCGCGGATCGCATTTATCTCGCGCGAAATGTCAGCACGATAACCCAAACGATCAAACGCAAATTTGACCGAAGAAAGGTTGGCACAACCCGTGTCAATGATAATAATATTTTTCATAATTTATTGCCCAACGGTAAGTTATTGCAAATCTTTAATCGCACGTATAAAACTTTCATCTGGTTTACCCATTGCATGCAGTTCGTCTAACCACGCCCAATCATCAACAATCGGTTCAAGGATCACCTTTTGGCCTTCTTTTTGAATGCTGACTTCTTTCGCATTAAAGCGAAATGCTTTAGGTAAGCGTAAAACCTGAGAATTACCGCGCCAAAATAATTTTGCTGTTGCCATAGTTTACTCCGAATTCTTGTTTGTATATATGAGAACTACAACACCCCTTTACTACTCGGCAATACATCCCCTTCAATCCGAATTGCCTGTCTTAAGGTGCGTCCAAACACCTTAAACAAACTTTCAATTTTATGATGATCATTCTCACCTTGCACACTCAAATGCAAGGTAGCTAACATTGTAAAGGCAATGGATTGGAAAAAGTGTTCGGTGAGTTCGGTGCTGAAATCGCCCACTTTGTCCCGTTTGAAATCCGCATGAAATTTAATAAACGGACGCCCCGATAAATCTAACGCACATTCTGCTTTGCATTCGTCCATGGGCAATACAAAGCCAAAACGCGCGATACCACGCTTGTCGCCAATCGCCTGTTTTAAGGCGGTGCCTAAGGCAAGTGCAGTATCTTCCACACTGTGATGTTCGTCAATCCATAAATCCCCTTGGCAAGACACATTCATGCGAAAACCGCCGTGGGTGGCAATTTGATCGAGCATGTGATCGAAAAAGCCAATGCCTGTTTTGATTTCATTGACACCGGTTTCATCTAGCCAAACTTGCACATGAATATCGGTTTCTTTGGTTTTACGCACCACTTCCGCATAACGTGGCGCACGGTGGCCAATATTGGTGACCGGTTCATCTAGCAATTTTTCCGCAATTAAATCCCAATTTAATTTTTCAGGGTGATATTGCAAGGCGCGAATGCCTAAATTTTCCGCTAACTGCACATCCGTGGCACGGTCGCCAATCACAAAACTACTGGCAGGATCAAAAAGTTGTCTGGCAATATATTTTTCCAATAATTTGATCCGCGGTTTACGGCAATCGCAATGATCTTCTGGCTTATGCGGACAAATCAGCACATCATCAAATTCAATCCCTTGCGAACGAAAAATGTCCATCATGGCATTGTGCGGTTTATCAAAACTGTCTTGCGGAAAAGAATCCGTTCCCAAGCCGTCTTGATTACTCACCATCACAAAACGATAACGTTCTTTCAGTTTAAGTAAGGCAGGAATCACATTTTTTTCCAGTTTTAATTTCTCCAGACGATCAATCTGAAAATCGGTTTTGGGTTCATCAATTAATGTCCCGTCACGGTCAATAAATAAAATCGGTTGTGCAGTCATAGTCAGGCTTCCTTTTGTCTGTGATTGACATTATTTTTAACAGCAAACGCCATAGAATTCAATCATTAATTGCTTGATGGCGTTTCTCTTTCACGGATTGTCTGATAAATCGCCTCTAAATCTGCCGCAAAATGAATTTTTTTCAATTCAACCACCGCATTGGATTTCACGATCATGCGCAACGGCTGAAATTGCATATTGCACATATAAAGTTGTTGATGTGGCAACATGTGTTGCACAAAGCGGGTTAAGGCATGAATGCCCCCTGTATCCAACACCGTCACCGTATCACATTGCAATACAATATGCTTGATTTCGTGATCCGTATGCACGGTTTTTTCGTGTAAATCCGCAAACAGATTATCCGCCGCCGCAAAAAACAGCGGGCCACTAATGCGATACACCAACACATCATTTAAATCTTCGGGGTGGGTTTGCTCAATGGATTTGGTCATTTCCGCAATGGTACGAATAAACAGCAAACTGGCCAATAACACGCCCACCGTAATGGCAATCACCATATCGAAAATCACGGTTAAAAAAATACAGGTTAATAACACCGCAATTTCATTGGCCCCCGAACGGCGCACTAAGTGAATAATATTCCGAATATCCGCCATATTCCATGCCACCATTAACAACAAGGCCGCCATGGAGGCTAACGGTAGATAAGACAGGGCGGGGGCGAATAACAGCAACGCAAACAGCACCAACAAACCATGCACCAAACTGGCAATCGGGGAGAACGCCCCCGATTTCACATTGGCCGCTGAACGTGCAATGGCGGCCGTGGCCGTAATCCCGCCTAAAAATGGTGCGACAATATTGCCCAACCCTTGCGCTAATAATTCGTTATTAGAATGATGTTTGGTATTGGTCATATTATCCAACACCACCGCACACAATAAGGACTCAATCGCCCCCAACACCGCCATGGAAAACGCTGCTGGCAATAAGGCTTGCAGGGTATCAAAATTCCATTCTACCAATTTTCCTTGTGCATTCGGCATATTCCAAGGCAACACAAATTCAGGTAACACATTGGGAATCCCTTGTCCCACCGTGCCGTCTGCCAGTTGGTATTGGAACGCCGATCCAATGGTTTGCACCTCATAACCGCACGCAATCAGCCCCAAGGATAACAGCGTGCCGAGCAAAACCGCCGGCAAATGGCCAGGAAAGGGGAGGCGCAAACGGTGCCATTGGGATAGCGTCAATAACGTAACCACACCAATCGCCGTATCGCCCCAGTTTATGCTCGGAAGTGCGGTGAAAATCGCATAAATTTTTTCCACATAATGAGCCGGCATCACCGCAATATCTAACCCCAGAAAATCTTTGATTTGTAACGTGGCAATGGTAATCCCAATCCCACAGGTAAACCCGAGCGTGACAGGCAACGGAATATATTCAATTAACCGTCCCAATCGAAACAGCGCCATCAGCACTAAAATCATCCCCGATAGCAGGGTCGCCATCAGCAAGCCACCCAGCCCAAATTGTTGGGTAACCGGATATAAAATCACCACAAAGGCCGCAGTCGGTCCGGAAATATTAAAGCGAGAACCGCCCAATAACGCAATCACCATGCCCGCCACAATCGCCGTATATAACCCATGTTGCGGTGGCACGCCACTGGCAATCGCCAAGGCCATGGATAATGGAATGGCAATCACCCCCACGGTCAACCCCGCAATAATATCTTTCACCAACTGCGTTTTGCCATAACCTAAGCGAAACGAATCTTGTAACGCACTAAAAGGCTTAACCGCCAGCAGGGCATTTTTAGTTAGAAACCATTTATTTAACATTTTTCTCTCTCGAAAATTAAACGTGACGGACTATTCTAACCAAAATTTCAGCAAAAAACCTTGCGTTATCTCAAAAAATGCAAAAAAGACTAGACGAACGCAGCGTTAATTCTTATAATCACGCCCGCTTATTCCGATTAAGCAATCAAATTAACGGTGAGATGTCCGAGTGGTTGAAGGAGCACGCCTGGAAAGCGTGTATGTGGGAAACTGCATCGGGGGTTCGAATCCCCCTCTCACCGCCACTTCCTATCCTAACCCAACAATCCATTCTCCAAACGGAGTAGAACAATGACAATATACCGCATTTACGCTTTAATCACGCCCGCTCTATAAAGTATATTTTCCCTCTTGCGCACTCCAAAAGATAGTAGTATAATTCCTAATTCCTAATTCCTAATTCCTAATTCCTAACACGTCACATACTGCTTAATTTTTTGCGTTGTGAACGCAGAGAATGGGGTTTTTGTGTATTTTTTTAGCGAGTTAGTGATTGACTATGTGTGAAAGATAGACAATTTAGTTGTCTATTTTTTTATTGTGATCCACTTTAGGGCATGTTTTCTAGGTGAAAAACATGATCCCTAAAAATAGAATTTTTTATATGAACAAAATTTTTAAAGTTATTTGGAGCCACACGTTACAACGTTTAGTGGTTACCTCAGAATTAAGCAAAGCGCACGGTAAAAGCGCAAAGAAAGTTGATTTGCGTAAAGATATTAGTACAGTGGCCTTATCCGTTGCGGCGGGTTTAGGCACGGTAATAGGTAGCGGTGCAACATTAACCGTGGCTACTGCCTTTATGACATCTGAAGCTCAGGCTGCTACAACGAATTCCGCAACAGGTTCATCCAATAACGCTGGTTCAGCGATTTTTTGTGCCAATGCAACGGGCGATGTAAACACTCTTGCGATTGGTGCGAACGACTGTCAACGTCCTGCAACATCAACAGGTAACGGCTCAATTGCTATTGGTACAAGTACTAATGCGTCAGGGCACGTCAGTATTGCTATGGGCTGGGGCGCAAATGCAACAGCAGATAGCAGCAAGGAAGGTATTAGTAGCGTTGCTATTGGTCATATGTCTAACGCCGTTCACGGTGGCACATCAACTGGTGATCATGCAAATAGCGGACGCTTTGCTTCAGCCTATGGTACATACGCGAATGCTAGTGGTGGTTCTGCAGTTGCCATTGGTAACTACTCTAACGCTACGCAAGCAAATGCGGTTGCTATTGGTAACAATACCAATGCAAACTTCACTGGCGCAGTTGCTATCGGTAATGCAACTCAAACAGGTGGCTTAAATGCTACCGCAGTGGGTTCAAATGCTGTTGCAGGTGAGCAATTCGCTTCTGCCTATGGTGCAAACTCAAATGCGACTGGTATGTACACCACCGCGCTTGGTAACGGGGCTTATGCCTATTCTGATACAAGCCAAGTAAATGGCGAGGGCAACCCAATTCTTGCAGGGGCAACCGCAGTCGGTGCTTCTGCGAGCGCTACGGATAACCGTGCTACGGCTGTCGGTTTCCAAGCGCGTGCAAACGGCAACTACTCTACCGTAGTCGGCTCAAATGCCACCGGTGAAGCAGGTGCGTCTGTTTTAGGTTATAACGTTATTGCGAATGCCACGGATACCGTCGCTATCGGTTCAAGCACCACAGCAACTGCACAATACGCCACCGCAGTCGGTCAAAGTGCAGATGCAACGAGACAATCTGCTTCTGCCTTTGGTCAAAATACGCAAGCAACTGGAAATAATTCCACCGCACTTGGTGCTGAAGCTAATGCGTCACAAGATTTTGCTACCGCAGTCGGCTCAACCGCACGTGCATCAGGCATAAATTCTATTGCGATAGGTAGGGATACTAACGCAACAATGTTAGATTCCATTGCCATTGGTACAAACTCCATTGCTTCGGCTAACTCAACCACTGCATTAGGGGTAAATAGCAAAGCCTTGGCAGAAAACACCACAGCACTCGGTGCGGGCAGTATCGCAACCCAAACGAATGCAACAGCGGTCGGTTATGCAACACAAGCCTGTGCAACCAATGTTACTGCAATGGGTGTAAATGCGTCATCTAATATTAAAAACAGTGTGGTGGTCGGTACAGACGTTTCAGCTATTGCAACAGGTGACGCAGCCTCTGTGGCAATGGGTAGCAATGTTAAAGTGACTAACCAAGACGTTGTTGCCGTGGGTACAAATATTAGCACTTCCGCAAATGAAACCGTGATATTCGGTTCAGACAGTAACGTATCATCTGGTGCTTACCAATCAACGGTAATCGGTACGCTTGCAAGCTCAGACGCCACCAAAGGTATTGCAATGGGTTATAACACCAGCGTTTCAGGGACAGCAACCACAGCAATTGGTTCTGGCGCACGCGCCAGTGGCACATCTGCCATTGCAATGGGGACAAATTCTAACGCTTCAGGCTGGATCGCCACTGCAACAGGCTGGAACTCTACCGCTGTGGGCAACGCTACCGCAACCGGTGGTAACGCCAAAGCGACGGCTGAATTTGCCAGTGCCTACGGTGTGAATGCCAATGCCTCTCAGGCGAATGCTACCGCAATCGGTGCGAACGCCAAAGCGTCTCAAACTAACGCCACCGCAGTGGGTTCAAACGCCAATGCAGCGCAGACTAACGCCACCGCACTCGGTACAAGCACTTATGCAACTATCAACGCAACCGCAGTCGGTGCGAATGCCAATGCGAGCGGTCTAAACTCTGTTGCACTGGGTAACGGCACAGCCGCAACTGGAACTAACGCGGTTGCCATTGGTTCAGGTGCGAATACATCAGGTGTTGCAGGTTCGGTCGCGTTGGGGAATGGCAGCGTGGTTGCGGCTGTGGATGATTCAGCTGAGAATACAGTCCTAAGCTATACCAATGCCTTAGGTCAATCAACACAATATAATTTTGCAGGTACTGGCGCAAGCAGCGCGGTGTCTGTCGGTAATGTAGGCAGCGAACGCCGTATTCAAAACGTGGCAGCAGGTAATGTGACTGCAACATCTACTGACGCAATCAACGGTAGCCAGCTTTATGCCGTGCAACAAGTTGCACAAGAAAGTGTTACCGTTGCCAGCACCGCATTAAGCACCGCAACCGTAGCGAACAGCACCGCAAGCACAGCATTCAGCACCGCAACTGTGGCAAATAACACCGCAAATGCTGCTTCAACTTCTGCAAGTTCAGCAGTAAGCACCGCAAATGTGGCTAATACCACCGCAAATGCTGCTTCTACTTCTGCAAGTTCAGCAGTAAGCACGGCAAATGTTGCGAATACCACCGCAAATGCCGCTTCTACTTCTGCAAGTTCAGCGGTAAGCACCGCCAATGTTGCTAATACAACGGCAAACGCTGCTTCTACTTCTGCAAGCTCTGCGTTAAGCACGGCAACCGTAGCAAACACTACTGCAAATGCCGCTTCTACCTCTGCAAGTTCAGCGGTAAGCACCGCGAATGCAGCCAATACCACAGCAAGCTCGGCATTAAGCACAGCAACAGTGGCG
Organism: Lonepinella sp. BR2271; assembly: GCF_051851515.1. Lineage (NCBI taxonomy): Bacteria > Pseudomonadati > Pseudomonadota > Gammaproteobacteria > Pasteurellales > Pasteurellaceae > Lonepinella > Lonepinella sp. BR2271. The sequence goes on from NZ_JBPDVF010000001.1 coordinate 48,247, forward strand.
AATACCACCGCAAGCTCAGCAGTAAGCACCGCAACTGTGGCAAATACCACTGCAAGCACAGCATTTAGCACGGCGACTGTGGCGAATACCACTGCAAGCACCGCGTTCAGCACCGCAACTGTGGCAAACACCACTGCAAGCACCGCGTTCAGCACGGCAACTGTGGCGAACACGACTGCAAGTACAGCGCAGGCGGGTGTAGACGCGATCAACAGCCGTACATACACCTTCCAAACCAAAAACGCAGATGGCACAACCAGCACTGCCGACACTTGGTCTACCAACAGCAACGACAGCATTACGTTTGCAGCAACATCTGATTTAACAGTAACCACAGACGAACAAGGCACAATTACTTACGGTTTGTCGGACGCAGCAAAACAATCTATTGCAGACGCCTCAAGCGCCGCGCAAATCGTAAACGAAAATTTAAGCAAAATTGAAACCGCCGCCAGCGCAGCAGCAAGCTCAGCAACCGCCGCGTCAACCAGCGCAACAGCAGCAGATAGTTCTGCGAAAGCTGCAGACAGCTCAGCGAAAGCAGCGGATAGTTCTGCGAAAGCGGCAGATAGCTCTGCAACAGCTGCAGACAGCTCAGCGAAATTAGCGGATAGCTCTGCGAAAGCAGCTTCAACTTCTGCAAGCTCAGCAGACAGCTCAGCGTCAGCGGCGTCAACTTCTGCAAGCTCAGCAGACAGCTCTGCATCAGCAGCTTCTACTTCTGCAAGCTCAGCAGACAGCTCTGCATCAGCAGCGTCTACATCAGCAAGCTCAGCAGACAGCTCAGCATCAGCAGCTTCAACATCAGCAAGCTCTGCCGATAGCTCAGCAAGTGCAGCATCTACATCAGCAAGCTCAGCAGATAGCTCTGCATCAGCAGCATCTACATCTGCAAGCTCAGCAGACAGCTCAGCATCAGCAGCATCAACTTCTGCAAGCAGTGCCGATAGCTCAGCATCAGCAGCATCAACTTCTGCAAGCTCTGCCGATAGTTCTGCATCAGCAGCTTCAACATCTGCAAGCTCAGCGGATAGTTCAGCGTCAGCAGCTTCTACATCTGCAAGCTCAGCAGACAGCTCTGCATCAGCAGCGTCAACTTCTGCAAGCTCAGCCGATAGTTCTGCATCAGCAGCTTCTACATCAGCAAGCAGTGCCGATAGTTCTGCATCAGCAGCTTCAACATCAGCAAGTTCAGCAGATAGCTCTGCATCAGCAGCGTCAACTTCTGCAAGCTCAGCGGATAGTTCTGCATCAGCAGCTTCAACATCAGCAAGCTCAGCGGATAGCTCTGCATCAGCAGCATCAACTTCTGCAAGCTCAGCGGATAGCTCTGCATCAGCAGCGTCAACTTCTGCAAGTTCAGCAGATAGCTCTGCAAGCGCTGCTTCTACTTCTGCAAGCTCAGCAGATAGTTCTGCAAGCGCAGCATCTACATCAGCAAGCTCAGCGGATAGTTCTGCAAGCGCAGCATCAACTTCTGCAAGTTCAGCGGATAGTTCTGCATCAGCAGCGTCTACTTCTGCAAGTTCAGCAGACAGCTCTGCATCAGCAGCTTCAACTTCTGCAAGCTCAGCAGATAGCTCTGCATCAGCAGCTTCTACATCAGCAAGCTCAGCAGATAGCTCTGCATCAGCAGCTTCTACATCAGCAAGCTCAGCGGATAGCTCTGCATCAGCAGCGTCAACTTCTGCAAGCTCAGCGGATAGCTCTGCATCAGCGGCTTCTACATCTGCAAGCTCAGCAGACAGCTCTGCATCAGCAGCGTCTACATCAGCAAGCTCTGCGGATAGTTCTGCATCAGCAGCTTCTACTTCTGCAAGCTCTGCCGATAGTTCAGCGTCAGCAGCTTCTACATCAGCAAGCTCAGCAGACAGCTCAGCATCAGCAGCGTCAACTTCTGCAAGTTCAGCAGATAGCTCAGCGTCAGCAGCTTCAACATCAGCAAGTTCAGCAGATAGCTCAGCGTCAGCAGCTTCAACATCAGCAAGTTCAGCAGATAGCTCTGCATCTGCAGCGTCAACTTCTGCAAGTTCAGCGGATAGCTCTGCATCAGCAGCTTCAACATCAGCAAGCTCTGCCGATAGTTCAGCATCAGCAGCATCTACTTCTGCAAGCAGTGCAGATAGCTCAGCGTCAGCAGCTTCTACATCTGCAAGTTCAGCGGATAGCTCAGCATCAGCAGCATCTACTTCTGCAAGTTCAGCAGACAGCTCTGCATCAGCAGCGTCAACTTCTGCAAGCTCAGCGGATAGCTCTGCATCAGCAGCGTCAACTTCTGCAAGTTCAGCAGATAGCTCTGCATCAGCAGCGTCTACTTCTGCAAGCTCAGCGGATAGTTCTGCATCAGCAGCGTCTACATCAGCAAGTTCTGCGGATAGCTCTGCATCAGCAGCGTCTACTTCTGCAAGTTCAGCAGACAGCTCTGCATCAGCAGCTTCTACATCAGCAAGCTCAGCGGATAGTTCAGCGTCAGCTGCATCAACTTCTGCAAGCAGTGCCGATAGCTCAGCATCAGCAGCATCAACTTCTGCAAGCAGTGCCGATAGCTCAGCATCAGCAGCATCAACTTCTGCAAGCTCTGCCGATAGTTCTGCATCAGCAGCTTCTACATCAGCAAGCAGCGCTGATAGCTCTGCAAGCGCAGCATCAACTTCTGCAAGCTCAGCGGATAGTTCTGCAAGCGCAGCTTCTACATCAGCAAGCTCTGCCGATAGTTCTGCATCAGCAGCGTCTACATCAGCAAGCTCAGCGGACAGCTCTGCATCAGCAGCGTCTACATCAGCAAGCTCTGCCGACAGCTCTGCAAGTGCAGCTTCTACTTCTGCAAGCAGTGCCGATAGCTCTGCATCAGCAGCATCTACTTCTGCAAGTTCAGCGGATAGCTCAGCGTCAGCAGCGTCTACTTCTGCAAGCTCAGCGGACAGCTCTGCATCAGCGGCATCAACTTCTGCAAGCAGTGCCGATAGCTCAGCGTCAGCAGCGTCAACTTCTGCAAGCTCAGCGGACAGCTCTGCATCAGCAGCGGACAGTTCAGCAAGTTCTGCGGATAGTTCTGCCTCAAGTGCGGCAAGTTCAGCAAGTGCAGCCAGCACCGCAGTGGGACAAGCGCAAGATATCGCGGATCGTGTGTTAGGCACAGATGACGGTGATCCAAGCACAACCCAATATGGTGAAGGTGCCGTGGCTAACGCAACCAACGCCAGTGCCTTCGGTGGTGATGCGAAAGCAACCGCTGAAAACACCACCGCAATCGGTCAAGGTACCACCGCGAATGCGGCGAATACCACCGCCGTCGGTCAAGGTGCAACAGCAACCTCTGACAGCGCAACAGCAATTGGTCAAGGTGCAGTGGCAACGGGCGCAAATTCTGTCGCCTTAGGTGCAGGATCCGTGGCAAGCGAAGCGAATACCGTTTCTGTGGGTAGTGCAGGCAATGAACGCCGTATTACTAACGTGGCCGCGGGCGTGAACCCAACAGACGCCGTGAATAAAGCGCAGTTGGATAAAGTGTCTAGCGATCTACGCAGAACCGACCGCAAATTGCGTGCCGGTATCGCGGGTGCGGTGGCAACGGCAAATATTCCGCAAGTCACGAAACCGGGTGCGAACCTTGTGGGTGTCGGTGTTGGCAACTACAATGGACAAAGCGCCGTCGCCGTGGGTTACTCACGTCTCTCTGATAATAACAACGTGATTATCAAAATGAGTGCGGGTGCAACCACGCAAGGTGATTACAACGTCGGCGCAGGTATCGGTTACCAATGGTAATCTGACAACAGCGAAATATAACAAAAAGGACGTGCCGAAAGGTGCGTCCTTTTAGTATAATAAGCGCAATCGAATAACAATAGGAAACCCTATGAGCAGAAAATACAAAATCGGCATCACCTTTAATCTTGAAGCCAAAGTCACCGATATTTGGGCAAATGGTGCGAATCAAAACGTGATTTTTTTATATGACTTATTCAAACACTCGCAAATCGTTGAAGATGTGGTGCTAGTGTCTTGGGGGCCAGAAAAACGTACCACACCGCCCGCAGGTTTTATGCTAGATGAGCTAGATTTAAAATTTGCCTATGTGGAAGATGTGATTGATGATCTTGATGTGCTGATTGAAGGCACGCTAGTAATCGAGAAAGCATACCGCGAACGTATCAAAGCCCACGGTGGCAAGATTGTGTGCTACAAAATGGGCAATGATTATGTGATGGATATGGAATATTTCCTGTTTGACAAACCCGCGGGTCGTACTTTCAACGGCACAGTGTTTGACGCAAACTGGTATATCCCACAACACGCGAACACTTGCGTGTCTTATTTAAGCATTATGAACCGCTGTCCAAGCTATGAAGTGCCAGCTATTTGGAACAGCACCTTTTGCGATATCGTGATTAAGCGCTTGAAAGAAAAGCATAATCTCACTTTTGGTTATCAGCCGAATAGTGTTGAAAAAGGTAAACGAATCGCCAGCTTTGAGCCGAATATTTCCGTCTTAAAAAGCTGTTTTACCCCTGTCTTGATTTATGAACAAGCCTATCGCACCGATCCGAGCAAAATCAAACACATTTATTTGTGCAACAGCTATGAAAAACGCAACAACCCGACCTTCTTTAACTTTATCGGGCATACGGATATTGTGCGCGATAATGTGATGACGGTAGAAGGTCGATATCAAATGCCTGATTTCTTAACCCGTTATGTAGACGTGGTGATGTCGCACCAATGGGAAAACGGCTTAAACTATTCCTATAATGACGCCCTATACGGCGGCTATCCGTTTATTCACAACTCAAAACTGTTACCAAAAGGCGTGGGCTATTATTACGAAGATTTTGACGCCTTTGACGGCGCAAAAGTCTTGCTAGACGTAATTGAAAACCACGACAAAAATCACGAAGCCTATGTAAAACGCGCCAATGAATATTTGGATTCCCTACAACCGACCAATCCAATGAATATTTATTTGTATGAAAAAGAGTTGAAGCGGTTGTTTGATGAGTAAATAAAAAATGGCTTTCTATGATGAGAAAGCCATTTTGTTTTTTCGAGGGACATTTCGAGGGACATTTCGAGGGACATCTCGAGGGACATTCCGAGGGACATTCCGAGGGACATTCCGAGGGACATTCCGAGGGACATTCCGAGGGACATCCTGAGCGACATTGTCCTTACTTACTTTTGATCATTAACACCAAGCAAAATATGCTCGCCAAATAATAACAAAATTTCTCCTATAATTCATTGACATTTTTTAGTATAATCAATCAACTATCATCACCAGAACAAAACTATGAAACGCATTTTATTCTACACCGATAACCTAAAAATTGGCGGTATTCGCACTGTCGCATTAAGTTATTTAAAACTATTGGTAGCTAATCCAGATTATCAAGTGGATTTACTATTAAATAATCAACCACGCGATAATGTATTTGACTTATTGCCTAAAAGTATCAATAAACATTATATTTGTACTGATGCGGAAAATGAATTTGAAGTATTTTGCACTTTGGTTTTAGGTGGTGGCATCAGCATAAACCGACCAAAGGAGTATTTTCAATCTTGGGCTAATGCGATCAGACATAAATATAAACAAAATTTGCTACATTATTTAAACGATCGCCCATCTTATGATGTGATTATCAACTTTAATGGCGATCTTGAAGCATTTTTGTGCGATTATGATATAAACCAATACACAAAAATTATTCGTATTGTACACAGTGATATCGATATTAAACGTTTACACAATAATCCAAATTATCATCGTATTGTATTAGATAAACAACAGGCTTTTATTCTGATTGCCGAAGATATGCAACGCCATTTTGAACAAAGGGCGGAGCAAATTGGCTTGAATTTAGCGCCCAAAAAAGTCGTGACTTTATATAACCCTATTGATAGAGAAACGATTTTGCATAAACTCACAATAAACAATAACGATCCAGTATTACAGCAAGATTATATTCTGTCCGTCGGCGGTTTATATGACGGTAAAAACCAAATACAAATGCTGGATATTTATGCTACGCTCAAACAAAAAGGCGTTAATCAAAAATTGTACATTATTGGTGAGGGCTATACGCGTTCACAATTAAGCGAAAAAATCACCGCACTTGGCTTGGAAAATGACTGTTTCTTGTTAGGACTTAAAGATAATCCATTCCCTTATATGCAAAATGCCAAGCTATTTATTCATACTTCGTTAAATGAAGGGTTACCCACTGTATTTATTGAAAGTATGATTTGCGGTACGCCTATTGTTGCTTTTGATTGCCCTACGGGTGTCCGTGAAATTCTGGATAACGGCAACTACGGCGGTTTAATCCCTATGGGTGATGAACAAGCGTTTGTAAACAAGGTGTATCAACTCTTAAATGATGAAAATCAACGCCAAGCCTATATTGACAAATTCCCCGAAGCGGTAGAACGTTTTAGTTTTGAGCGGATTGGTTCGCAGTTATATCAGTTAATTGATGATTTATCCGAGAAAAGATGATGAAAAAAATCTTAATAATCCACCCAGCCTTAGTAGTCGGTGGTGCAGAAGCGGTTTTATTAAATTATTTACAGATTTTAGCTAAAAATCCTGCCTATCAAGTAGATATGGTGTTTTTAGAAAATCGCGTTAATGCCAATAGAGATAAAATCCCAGCTAACGTGAATGTTTTCTTTATGCTAGATCGCTTTCAATCTGAGTTTTTTATTTTATCCGCCATTGCGCAAGAGAACCGATCATATTGGAATTCCTGGAATATTGCCTTAAAACAAGAAGTTAATCAAAGATTGCTTAACCATATCAATCAACATTCGTATGATGCCATTATTGATTTTCATCGGAATGACACGTCATTTTATGATTTCTTAGCCAAATATGATTTGAATTCTAGGATTGCGGTAGTGCAGTGGATACATAGTAGTACGACTGCGGCATCTTGGCGAGAAGATCCGCAGTATGCCAAGATTGTGATGAATAAATATAGCCATTTTATTGCTATATGTGAAGATATGGCAGGGGATATAAAAAACACGTTAGCCCATTTATCTATACCAAATAAATCCGTTGAATTACTTTATAATCCTTTAGATATTGCCCTAATTAAAGAAAAATCCCTACTCATTGAGCCACAGGATCAGGGTTATTTAAATGATGACTATATTCTCCAAGTAGCACGTTTAGATGAGCGCCAGAAAAATCATTTAGGAATGATTGAAATATTCTATCAACTGAAACAAAAAGGGATAAAAGAAAAACTCTATATTGTCGGTGATGGCGGTTCTAAGCCTTTGTTAGAAGAGAAAATCAAATCGCTAAATTTAGAAAATGACTGTTTATTGCTCGGCGAAAGAGCTAATCCTTTCCCTTTGATGAAAAATGCAAAATTATTTATCCATACAGCGAATTTTGAAGGTTTACCAACGGTATTGATTGAAAGTATGACTTGCGGCACACCTATTGTTGCCTACGATTGCCCGACAGGTCCAAGTGAAATTTTAGACAACGGCAACTACGGCGGTTTAATCCCGATGGGCGATAAACAAGCGTTTGTAGACAAGGTTTATCAACTTTTAAATGATGAAACTCAACGCCAAACCTATATTGACAAATTCCCCGAAGCGGTGGAACGTTTTAGTTTTGAGCGGATTGGGAAACAGTTGTACGAATTGATTGATGGATTGGCTTAATTCCCTACGGTTTTGCCCCTCTTTTTTGCGATTTTTGTGATCTGCATTCCAAAACTGCGGTAAATTTATTGTGTATTTTACCGTTTTCCTTGAAATTATGTCTTGTTGAACTTGGTTAGAACAGGTTCAACATCACATTATTATTCATTTTTCAACAAGGAAACATTATGAAATCCATAAAAACACTCGTCAGCACTATGTTATTTGCCGGTACATTATTAAGCAGTAGCGCGGTATTGGCAGACACGCCAGCGACCACGGCGACGCCACAAGTTGCCACGCAAACGGAAACTGTTACCGTGGCTCAAGCGACGGCATCTGTCGGTGATAAGCTGAATATTAATAGCGCGAGCGCCGCGGATATCCAAAAAGCCTTAATTGGCATTGGGGCAAAAAAGGCGGAGGCGATTGTGCAATATCGTGAAAAGCATGGCGCCTTTACGTCCGTAGAACAATTATTGGAGGTGCAGGGCATTGGTCAAGCCACTTTAGATAAAAATAAAGATCGGATTATTTTCTAGTTATTGGCCAATCATTAATCAAAAGCCATTGCAATGTCATGGCAATGGCTTTACAATTTCGGTACTTTATATCAGAAACTGAAAGGATAAAAAAATGACTAGCATTAACTTTAATATTCGTCTGGACGCTGGCTTAAAAGAACGCGCATTTTCGGTGATCGAAAGCTACGGATTAACGCCGTCACAAGCCATTAAGCTATTTTTAAATCAAATTGCAGATACTAAATCGGTGCCGTTATCATTTGATCATCATGCAGATACGCCAAATGCGGTGACCAGATTGGCGATAGAAGAACTGATTGAAAATCGTAAGACTAACCATCTAAAAACCTACAATAGCTTTGAAGAAATTGTACAAGATAGTTAATACGATTGATCAGACTTGGCACGCACGCCGAACTCTTTTAAATATTAATCTATGGCATATCCTTGTGGTGAAAGTAATTGACCATCTAAATAGGCTTTGCCATCAATTTCTTTCAAACGATCATCAACAAACCATTTCACCACCAAAGGATAAATTTGTAATTCTTGCTCTCTGACGCGTGCTTCAATATCGGCGACGCTATCTTCAGGAAAAATAGGCACTTTTGCTTGTAAAATCACCGCACCGCCATCTACTTGCTCATTGACAAAATGCACCGTAGCACCATGTTCCGTTTCGCCAGCGTCTAACGCCTGTTGATAGGTGTTTAAGCCACGGAATTTTGGCAATAATGACGGATGAATATTTAAAATCTTGCCGGAAAAGCGTTGGGTAAATTCCGCGGTGAGAATTTTCATATAGCCAGCTAACACGATCAAATCTGCCCCAAGACCAGCAATAAAATCCCCGATAGCTACATCCATTTCGACATTGCTTTGATAATGTTTACGTTCAAAAAGTGCGGTGGGAATATGGGCATTTTTGGCACGTTTTAAACCGTAAGCATCCGCTTTATTGCTGATTACCGCCACAATCTGCCCATTAATTATGTTATTTTCGCAAGCCTTGATAATTGCTTGTAAATTGGTGCCTGAACCTGAAATAAGAATAACGATTTTTTTCATAAAGATAGGTCGTAAATTGAAAAATGAAGGGCGGACATAGGGATCCGCCCTGAATATTATTGAATAATGACTTGTTGTTCGCCTGCTTGTAACGGTTCAATTTGACCGATTAACCAAGCGTCTTCACCTGCTGCACGCAACACGGCCAAGGCTTTTTCCACATCTGCTTGTGGCAAGGCAATCACCATGCCCACACCGCAGTTAAAGGTGCGGTACATTTCATAGGTTTCAATATTGCCTTTTTCTTGCAACCAGTTAAACACAGGCTGCCATTGCCAGCTTTTTTCATGAATAACCGCTTTCAAGTTCTCAGGCAATACCCGTGGAATATTTTCCCAGAAACCGCCACCGGTTAAATGCGCAATCGCATGCACATCCACATTTTCAATCAATGCTAACACCGATTTGACATAAATTTTGGTCGGTGCAAGCACTTGTTCGCTTAACGGACGACCTGCCAACTGCTCTGTGGCAGGGTTGACGCCGGAGACTTCAATCACCTTACGCACTAAAGAATAACCATTGGAATGTGGACCACTTGACGCTAATGCAATTAACGCATCGCCCGCTTGTACTTGCGAACCGTCAATAATTTTAGATTTTTCCACCACACCGACACAGAAGCCCGCTAAATCGTAATCACCAGCGTGATACATACCCGGCATTTCCGCGGTTTCACCGCCGACCAAAGCACAACCTGATTGTACACAACCTTCCGCAATGCCTTTCACCACATCAGAGGCCACCTCTACGTCCAATTTTCCGGTGGCATAATAATCCAAGAAGAACAAGGGTTCTGCACCTTGCACCACTAAATCATTGACGCACATTGCCACCAAGTCAATCCCAATCGTATCGTGTTTTTTCAAATCAATGGCTAAACGTAATTTGGTGCCAACACCGTCTGTACCTGAAACTAAAATCGGTTCTTTATATTTGCTTGGCAACGCACATAACGCACCGAAACCACCTAAACCGCCAATCACTTCAGGGCGAGTAGTGCGTTTTACGTGCGGTTTAATCCGTTCAACTAATTCATTGCCCGCGTTAATATCCACGCCAGCGTCTTTATAACTTAATGAGGGTTTGCTCACGATATTGTCCTTTTGTTCGAAATTTTGCCGTATTATACCGAATTCACAGATTTACGTAAACGTTTGCGTAATGGTATTTAAAAGAAAAAGGGTTACGAGGCGTTAGGTGACGACGGGGTCGCTAACCTTTTTTTCATTAACCGCGTTATACCACGGAATGATACCAAGACGAAGAGTAACAGATACAACGGTTTATTGCCTAACACCGCATAAGGCGTCTTGCCTTGGGTTGGGGCGATTTTTTGGGTTAACGCGCTTTCCACAAACTGCGGTGCTTTTTGGATGACATTGCCTTGTGCGTCAATAAAGGCGGTGACACCGGTGTTGGTGGCCCGAATGACCGGCTTGCCTAATTCTAAGGCTCGCATTCTGGCCATTTGGAAATGTTGCCAAGGACCGTAGCTGTCACCAAACCAAGCATCATTGGAAACGGTTAAAATAAAATCGGTATCGGATTTTAAATTGGCTTGTAATTGGCTGCCTTCAATAATTTCATAGCAAATTGCGCCCATAAAATGACGACCTTGGCTGACGAGATCAGGTTGGATAGCGTGACCACGTTGGAAAGCAGACATGGGGAGATTAAAGACCGATCCAAGAGGACGCAATAAACTTTCTAAGGGGACATATTCCCCGAATGGTACGAGATGATGTTTATTGTAACGTTGTGCCGTATCAGAACGGTACTGGCCGTCAACTAAGGCAATGGAATTAAATAATTTTCCGCTGTTGTTATCATGATGAACGGTGCCGATCATAATATCCGTATGGGTGGTTTGACTGGCTTGATTTAATTCCGCAAAAAATGGCTGGATACGTTCTTCTAAGGCGGGTAGGGCGCTTTCGGGTAGAATAATCAGATCGGATTTGCCAAGATGTTGGCTAATTAACTTGGCGTAAATTTGTAAGGTGGATTGTAAATAGTCGGGATCCCATTTTAGCGATTGGGCAATATTGCCTTGCGCTAACGTGATGGTAATGGCTTTTTCTTCCACGGGTTTGGTGTAATCTCTTTTGGCTAAGGTCGCAACGATACTAACCACAACAGCAAGAGCGATATTTGCGATTGCAAGGTTGAATTTTCGAGGGCGGGAAGTGAAAGCAAAAACAGCATTAAAAATCACCGCACTTAACCAAACCACAAAGAACGTTAAACCAGAGACCCCGAAAATAGGCGCAATGCCCGCAAAAGGGCTGTCAATTTGGGTATAGCCAAATTGGAGCCACGGAAAACCGGTAAATAACCAACCTCGTAAAAATTCGGTCAATGTCCAAATTGCGCCAAAGATAACAGGGCTTGATACTTTAAAGCGTTGGACTAAATAACTGAAGAATAAAGGGAAAAGCGCTAAATAACAGGCAAGAAGTAATACCAATCCATAGCTTAACCAGAGGGGAGAACCACCGAATTGGTGAATACTGACATGTAGCCAACTGGTGCCAATGCTAAAAAAACTCACGCCCCATAAAAAACTGGCCCGAAGTGCGGTGCTTTTTGGGGGAATTTTAGCCACATAAAGCAAACCAAACACAGAAAGGTAGGCAATGCCCCAATAATCAAAGGGAGAAAAGGCAAAGACGCCCACGCCACCTGAGATTAACGCAATAAGATAGGGTAAGCCTCGCATGATTATTCTTCCGTGTTGTTTTCAATATGGCTGATGGTTTCTAATTGCTCATCCGTCACGGTAATACGTAACTGAATAATCCGGCGGCTGTCGGCGGAAGTGACTTTAAAATGGATGCCGTCTAGCTCAATTTCTTCGCTTCGTTTGGGTAAATAACCAAAGGCTTGCATAATCACGCCACCGATAGTATCCACTTCTTCATCGGCAAAATGGGTGCCAAATTTCTCATTAAAATCATCAATATCCGTTAACGCAAGCACCGCATAAGTATGGCGAGAAAGTTGGCGGATATTGGCAATCACTTCTTCTTCATCAAATTCATCTTCAATATCGCCGACAATTTGCTCTAAAATATCTTCAATGGTCACCAAACCTGAAATGGCGCCAAATTCGTCCACCACGATTGCCATGTGAAAGCGTTCAGTACGGAAATCTTTCAGCATGCGATCCACCCGTTTACTTTCTGGCACAATTACCGCAGGGCGTAAGATCGCTTGGATAGTAAATTCGTCTGGCTGTTCTCGCAGAAATTGCAACAGATCTTTGGCGTGTAAAATCCCAAGTACGTTATCTCGTTCATCCGTAATCACGGGAAAACGGGAGTGTGCGGTGTCAATAATGGTATCAAGGCAACTTTCGAGATCAAGATCGTTTTCAATAAAGACGATTTGCGCACGTGGGATCATAATATCCCGAACGCGCAGTTCAGCGATTTCCATGACGCCCTCGATCATTTCTCGGGTGTCTTGGTCAATGAGATCATTTTGTTCAGAATCCCGAATGACTTCCACTAATTCTTCACGGTTTTTCAGTTCGCCCTGAAAAAAGCGACCAAATAAAGATTGAAAGAACGATTTTTTTTGATAAGTATCGGTTTGAGTTGGGTTATTCGAGTGTTCGTCCATAGTTTTTTTCGTTTATTTTCTTTTACATTCCAAGAAAAATGCTTTGCTAGATAAGCCGGCTTGCCTTGCCATTGATTTAATTAATGCTTTATCAAAGGGGGAAATGTGTTTATCTACGGTGACCAGAAATTTTCCTTGATTATCAAGCCTCACCCATTGTTCATGGGCAGTCCCTGTTTTGGGTTTCATGGTAAAACCAAGGCGTTTTAATGCCGTGGTGACTTCTTTATAGGTTAATGGCGTAATTCGCGTGAACATTATGCGTAGCAATCTTCTTCAAAAAATGCTACTTGTTTTTTATTGCCATTTTTCGCCGATAAAAATTTAAACCAATAATATTTGATCCACAAAGAAAGCGGTGCGGAACGATTAAGCAATTGTATGGCGTATTCAGGTTCGGCATTGATTTCTTCAATAAAATCTTGAATTTGCATATCCAATTTTTGAATGGCTTCATCCATACTATCGGCTTGAGCAGCAAGAGAAAGGTCAAGACATACCGCAATAAATAAATTATTTTCTCGGTATGCCATACAACGAATGAGTTTACGATATTTTTTCATAATCTTACCTTTTTATCCTTGTTGCTATCTTAGTGTTCGTTGTTTGTTCTGTCAACAGTTTGAACCGCGCCAAAAAACAAAAGCTCGATATATTCGAGCTTTGTTGGTCAATATTGAATTATCTCGCACGGAAAATAATGCGCCCTTTGCTTAAATCATAAGGGGTCATTTCCACGGTCACTTTGTCACCGGTTAAAATACGAATATAGTTTTTACGCATTTTACCTGAAATATGCGCCGTCACCACGTGACCATTTTCTAATTCCACACGGAACATTGTGTTTGGCAAGGTTTCCAAAATGGTGCCTTGCATTTCAATGCAATCTTCTTTAGACATTAATTGATTAATCCTTTTTTCTTTAACATAAATATAAAAAACGGGCGAATTATACTATTTTGTCGCCTGTTCTGAAAGCATTAATTTGATAAAATGTGATTAAAACTGTACAATAGCCAACCGATTTTATGACCCGATTAACAAATTAATTAACATGACGCAAAAATTACATATTAAAACCTGGGGCTGTCAAATGAATGAGTATGACAGCTCAAAAATGGCAGATTTATTATTAAGCACCCATGGCTTAGAACTTACTGAAGAAGCCGAAGAAGCGGACGTATTGTTGTTAAATACTTGTTCCATTCGTGAAAAAGCCCAAGAAAAAGTATTCCACCAGCTCGGGCGTTGGAAACAGCTAAAAAAACATAATCCAAATTTAGTGATTGGCGTGGGCGGTTGTGTGGCCTCACAAGAGGGGGCGCATATTCGTGATCGTGCACCATTCGTGGATATTATTTTTGGCCCACAAACCTTGCACCGTTTGCCCGAAATGATTAATCAAATTCGGGGCGGAAAACGTGCTGTGGTGGACGTGAGTTTCCCTGAAATTGAGAAATTTGACCGTTTGCCTGAACCAAGAGCCGAGGGGCCAACGGCGTTTGTGTCGATTATGGAAGGCTGTAATAAATACTGCTCATTCTGCGTAGTGCCTTATACTCGTGGTGAAGAAGTGAGTCGTCCTGTGGATGATATTTTATTTGAAATCGCCCAACTTGCCGAGCAAGGCGTGCGTGAAGTGAACCTGTTAGGGCAAAATGTGAATGCCTATCGTGGCGCAACCTTTGATGGCGAAATTTGTTCTTTTGCGGAATTGTTGCGTTTGGTGGCGGCCATTGACGGTATTGACCGCTTACGTTTCACCACTAGCCACCCAATTGAATTTACTGACGATATTATTGAAGTTTACAGCGATACGCCAGAACTCGTGAGTTTCTTGCATTTGCCGGTACAAAGTGGGTCAGATCGGGTATTAACCATGATGAAACGTAATCACACGGCGTTGGAATATAAAGCGATTATTCGTAAATTGCGTAAGGTTCGTCCGAATATTCAAATCAGTTCGGATTTCATTGTGGGTTTCCCGGGGGAAACGGATCAGGATTTTGAAGATACCATGAATCTGATTGCGCAAGTGAATTTTGATATGAGCTTTAGCTTTATTTACTCGGCTCGCCCAGGGACACCTGCGGCAGATTTGCCTGATGATGTGAGCGAAGAGGAGAAAAAACAACGTTTGTATCTGCTGCAACAACGTATTAATAACCAAGCGGCGCAATTTAGCCGTGCTATGTTGGGGACAGAACAGCGTGTTTTGGTAGAGGGGCCGTCTAAAAAAGACATTATGGAACTCACTGGTAGAACCGAAACCAACCGTATTGTGAATTTCAAAGGCACACCAGATATGATCGGCAAATTTGTGGACATTAAGATTACTGACGTGTACACCAATTCCTTGCGTGGTGATGTGGTGCGTACCGAAGATCAAATGGGCTTACGTGTGATTCAATCACCACAAGCCGTGATTAATCGAACGCGTAAAGAAGATGAATTAGGGGTTGGCAAATATGCCGCTTAATTAAAAAATTCTGGTTATTTTCACCGCAGTTTTTGTTCTCAAATAAAAACTGCGGTTTTTTTTCACCAAAAAATGCTTTTTACTGTATAAACTGCTTGTCAATTAAACGATCTAAGTATAGAATTGAACAAAATGTGGGAAAAAGTGGAGTTTTGTGTCGAATGACCTCGCTTAACACGCATTTTCAAGTAAATAACGGACTGAATAAGGCAAATAACAATGTTTCGTGGTGCAACAGCGGTGAATTTAGATACAAAGGGACGTCTTGCGATCCCGACCCGCTATCGCCCAGAAATTCTTGAACAAAATCAAGGGCAAATGGTCTGCACTGTGGATATTCGCCAATCTTGTTTATTGTTATACCCCTTGAGTGAATGGGAAACCATTGAGCAAAAATTGTTAGCCTTATCGAATTTTGACCCCGCGCAACGCAGTTTACAACGTGTCATGTTAGGGTATGCCACGGAATGTGAATTAGATAGCGCCGGTAGAATTTTAGTCAGCGCGCCATTACGTCAACATGCGAAATTAGAAAAAAATATCATGTTAGTCGGTCAGCTCAATAAATTTGAGATTTGGTCTGAAGCGGAATGGCACGCACAAATTGAACAAGACATGGCACTCGGTTCAAGTGGCCAATTTGCCTTGTCAGACGCATTAAAAACGCTCTCTTTATAAAGAGGGCAGCACTAGCAAACTCACTTAAGGGACAAAGATCCTCCGGTGAGATAATAAAAAAGGTGGCGAGCTAGAATTTTCTAGCTCCGCTCAACCTGATGAATACCTTTCTTGGATTAATTTTAGTTTTGGGATAATTTTATGAATGCGCCAAATACCTTATGTCAAACGCATATCACTGTGTTACTTCATGAAGCAGTGGATGGCTTGGCGTTGAAAGAAAAAGGTATTTATATTGACGGCACTTTTGGCCGTGGCGGGCATTCTCGTTTAATCCTTTCTCAACTGGCGGAAAATGGGCGCTTGATTGCCATTGACCGTGATCCGCAAGCTATTGCGGAAGCCAACACTATTCAAGATCCCCGTTTTCAGATTGAACATAACAGCTTTTCAGCCATGCCAGAGATTTGTGAAAAATTAGGTTTAGTCGGCAAAATTGATGGTATTTTGCTTGATCTTGGTGTTTCCTCTCCGCAACTGGATGATGCTGAACGTGGCTTTAGTTTTATGAAAGATGGCCCGTTGGATATGCGCATGGATACCAGCAAAGGGCAATCGGCGGCGGAATGGTTGGCGAAGGTATCGGAAAGTGATTTAGCTTGGGTGTTGAAAACCTTTGGCGAAGAACGTTTTGCTAAACGTATTGCGACGGCGATTGTGAATTATAATAAAAATGCCATGCAAAATAATCAGCCCATTTTACACCGCACGTTGCAATTAGCAGAATTGATTGCCAATGCGGTGCCGTTTAAAGATAAGCATAAACATCCGGCTACACGCAGTTTTCAGGCGATTCGTATTTTTATCAACTCAGAATTAGACGAATTAGAAACCGTGTTAAATTCAGCAGTGAAATTGTTAGCCCCACAAGGTCGTCTATCCATTATTAGTTTCCATTCGTTGGAAGATCGCATGGTCAAACAGTTTATGCGTAAGCAAAGCAAAGGCGAAGATATCCCGAAAGGATTACCTTTGCGTGAAGATCAAATTCAGCGTAATCAAACTTTAAAAACCGTCGGCAAAGCCATTCAGGCCAGTGAACAAGAAATTGCACTTAATCCTCGTTCACGCAGTGCGGTATTACGTATAGCGGAGAAATTGTAAATGAGCGAACCTCTTTTAGATAGCCAACGCTATCCTTTACAACAGATTTTAATTCAGGATATTTTTTCTGCCAACAAACTGGCCTTGTGTTTATTATTGGCTATTGTGGTGACCGCGGTGGGGACGATATGGATTACTTATCAAACCCGTGCGTTAATTTCGCAAAAAGGGATGTTGATTTATGAAGAAGAAAATCTTGAAAATAAATTTTTGAATTTAACCTTAGAAGAAGATTCTTTAAGCGATACCCATCGTATAGAATCTATGGCGATTGATGGGTTAGGCATGAACCGTGTTAAACCCGAACAAGAGGTGGTGATTGTAGAATGAAAGTGAAATTTAACTCAACACGTCATCAGACGAAAACAAAAGGCGCGGTGAAAAAATCCGTCAGTTCATCCAGTGTTAAGCCGAATAAACCGACCAAGATCTATGACAATAGTTTCTTAAAAGGTCGTTATCGTTGGGCCCTTGGTTTTGTGTGTTTTGGTTTATTTACCTTAGTGGCACGTGCCACCTTTGTGCAAGCCATTGATGTGGATAGCTTAAATAATGAGGCGGATAAACGTTCTTTACGTGAACAAAAAATCTTATCACCGCGTGGTTCGATTTTAGATCGTAACGGCCAATTATTATCGGTGAGTGTGCCGATGTATAATATTAAAGCGGATCCTAAATTTATTTTAGAGGGCAACTATTTAGCCGATAAAGAACGTTGGAAAGCCTTAGCCGATTCTCTTGAAATCAATTATAAGGATCTTGTGGCTAAAATTGAAAGTAAGCCAAAGGCGAGAGATATTATTTTAGGCCGTCAAGTCACCAAAACTGTGGTGGATTATGTACATCAATTAAAAATCCCAGGGATTGTATTCGAAAATGATTTCCGTCGTTTTTATCCAAAAGCAGAAGAAACCGCCCATTTAATTGGATTTACGGATATTGATAATAATGGGATTGAGGGCATTGAGAGAAGTTTAAACAATGAGTTAACCGGAAAAGCGGGATTACGTTCTTATCGTAAAGATAAAAAAGGCAATATCGTTGAAGAAATTGCGGATGTGAAAAAATATGCCGCCCACAATGTGGTGTTGAGTATTGATGCTAAATTGCAATCCATGGTGTATCGCGAAATTGCCAAAGCAGTGTCCGAAAATAAAGCCGATTCAGGGACTGCGGTGTTAGTGGACGTACGTACTGGCGAAGTGTTAGCCATGGCAAATGCCCCTTCTTATAATCCGAATAAACGTACTGGGGTGTCGGAAGAATTAATGCGTAACCGCGCCGTCACCGATACCTTTGAGCCGGGTTCTACGGTGAAACCTTTTGTGGTATTAACCGCACTTCAACGTGGCGCGGTTCGCCGTAATGAAATTATTAATACCGGACCCTTGGTCTTATCCGGTAAAGAAATCAAGGACGTTGCGCCACGTGATCAACAAACCTTAGATGAGATCCTCGAAAATTCCTCTAACCGTGGTGTGAGCCGTTTGGCCTTGCGCATGCCGCCTACGGCCTTAATGGAAACCTATCAAAATGCAGGGTTAGGGAAATTAACTAACTTGGGTTTAGGGGGCGAGCAAGTGGGGATGTTAGGCGCGAATCGTGCGTCTTGGTCAGATATTGAGCGGGCTAACGTGGCATTCGGTTACGGTATTAATGCCACACCATTGCAAATTGCACGGGCTTATATCACCCTCGGCAGTTTTGGTATTTATCGTCCATTGTCAGTGACCAAAGTCGATCCACCGGTGATTGGTAACCGTGTTTTTTCTGAAAAAATCACCAAAGATGTGGTGCATATGATGGAAAAAGTGGCGATAAAAAATAAACGAGCCATGGTAGAAGGTTATCGGGTCGCGATTAAAACGGGTACGGCCAAAAAATTAGAAAAAGGACGTTATGTAGATAAATATATGGCTTATACTGCTGGCCTTGCACCGGTGACCGATCCACGTTTTGCTTTAGTCATTTTAATTGATAATCCAAAAGCCGGTCAATATTATGGTGGCGCGATTTCTGCCCCTGTCTTTTCCAGCATTATGGGCTATACCTTACGGACTTATAACATTACCCCAGATGCAGAAGGCAGTGCGACTAATATCCGTAATATCAAACGTGTCGTCCGTTTAAATGACCAAAGCAACGGAAAACAAACAAATTAAGTGAGAAAATGATGATAAAACTGACCGCACTTTTCGGGGGAAACAGATTATTCGGGGAAAATCTCGCGCAACTTGAGCGCATTTTCCCCCATCACATGACCTTAGACAGTCGTGCCGTAAAGGCAGGCTGTCTTTTCGTTGCGATTAAAGGGCATGCGGTGGATGGTCGCCAATTTATTCCACAAGCTATTGCGAGTGGCGCGGTTGCCGTATTGGCGGAGGCCGACCAACCAAATGAACATTTAACCGTTCATGTTGAAAACAATGTCCCTGTGATTGCGTATTTTAATTTATCTGCGCACCTGTCTGAAATTGCTGATATTTTTTATGATCATCCCTCACAAAAATTAACCTTAGTCGGGGTGACTGGCACCAATGGTAAAACCACGATAGCGCAATTAATTGCGCAATGGACGCAGATTTTAGGTCATAAACCCGCCGTTATGGGGACTATTGGCAACGGCTTATTTGGTCAAGTAAAACCTGCCGAAAATACCACAGGTTCGCCGATTGAAGTACAATCGTCTTTGGCTGAATTCGTGGCACAAGGGGCAGATATTGCTGCCATTGAAGTGTCTTCACACGGTTTAGTGCAAAAACGTATTGAGGCTTTACATTTCGCCGTCGCCATTTTTACCAATTTAAGCCGTGATCATTTAGATTATCACGGCACCATGCAAGCCTATGCTGACGCTAAAAAACGGTTATTTACGGAATTAGTAACACAACAACAAATTATTAATGCAGATGATCCTATTGGTGCCACTTGGTTAACTGAATTACCTCATGGGATTGCGGTCAGTTGCCAACCGGATTTTCAACCGAATCAAAAAAATTGGTTAAAATGCACCGCAGTATCTTTTCATCACAAAGGCGCAAGCATTGCATTCCAATCAAGTTGGGGCAATGGCACATTAGACAGCCGTTTAATCGGTGCCTTTAATGTCAGCAATTTATTGCTTGTGGTGGCAACCTTATTGGCTTTAGGCTACCCATTGGCGGATTTAATCAAAACAGTATCGCAATTAACCGGCGTTTGCGGTCGAATGGAAATGTTGCACGCACCACATAAACCCACAGCGATTGTGGATTACGCACACACACCAGATGCCTTAGAAAAAGCCTTACAAGCCGCACGAATTCATTGCCAAGGAAAACTTTGGTGTATTTTTGGTTGTGGCGGTGATCGGGATAATGGTAAGCGTCCACTGATGGCAAAAGTCGCTGAACAGTTTGCAGATGTGGTGATTGCCACGGATGATAATCCACGTACGGAAGATCCAAGCAAAATTATGGCCGATATTGTGGCCGGATTTGAACATCTTCAAGCGGTGCAAATTATCCATGACCGCCAGCAAGCGATTAAAACGGCTATGCAAAGTGCGGTGGAAAATGATGTGGTTTTAATTGCGGGTAAAGGACATGAGGATTACCAGATTATTGGGAAAGTGAAACAGCATTTTTCGGATCAGGAAGTGGTAAGGAAATATATTAATTAATTTAAGTCGGGTTTCGCCCGATGGGCGACCATGCTTTCTTTTGCTTGCTAGGTTCAGACGGGGCCCCGTCTTTGCCGCCTGAAAATAGTTAAATTTGTAGAAAAAGTTGTACTGTTTGAGCGAAGCGAGTTTACAACTTTTTCGTTAAGCAAATTTAACTATTTTCAGGAAACAAGGCAAAATCGGGGTGTGTTTCTTTTGTTACTTTTCTTTGCACAAGCAAAGAAAAGTAAAGAACGTGGCAAAATACAATAATAACAATTTGAAATGAAAAACCAAAATGATAAAACTAACAACCAAAAAACTCACTGAAATCCTAAACGGCACCCTTATCGGAAACGCTGACACGCAAATTGAAAACATCAGCACCGATACCCGCCAACAAACCCAAAACGGTTTATTTTTTGCCCTAAAAGGTGAACGTTTTGATGCGCACCAATATCTTGAACAAGCCATGACACAGGGTAATGTGGCCGTGATTGTTGATCATCAATGTGATGTCAATGTGCCACAAATTATTGTCACCGATACCCGTTTAGCTCTAGGACAATTAGCCCAATGGCTAAAAGCCGAATTAAATCCGTTGACCGTAGCAATGACAGGATCTTCTGGCAAAACTACTGTCAAAGAAATGACCGCCGCCATTTTAGCTCAAACGGCAAGCAAAAGTGCGGTAGAAAAAAATCAAGTTTTATTTACCCATGGTAATTTTAATAATGATATTGGCGTGCCATTGACCTTGTTACGGTTGAACGAAAAACATCAATTTGCTGTCATAGAATTAGGGGCAAATCATCAAGGTGAAATTGATTACACCACGCATTTAACCCAGCCAGATGTGGCGTTAGTCAATAACGTAGCCTCCGCCCATTTAGAGGGATTTGGTTCCATTGAGGGCGTGGCACAAGCGAAAGGTGAGATTTTTCGTGGTTTGAGCGAAAAGGGTGTCGCTATTGTGAATTTAGATTGTCATTATTTAGATATGTGGAAAAAAGAAATTGGGACACATAAAATCCAGTCTTTTTCTGCCCATCATGAGCAAGCGGATTTTTATGCGAGCAATGTCAAGGCCACAGCAACGGGTTCAACCTTTATGTTGCATAGTCCACAAGGACAAATTGAGATTAGCTTGCCTTATTTAGGTGAACATAATGTCAGCAATGCCTTGGCTGCAACGGCGTTAGCCATGAACGTGGGCGCCAGTTTACAAGACGTGCAAGCTGGTTTAGAACAAAAATCCCAAGTGAAAGGACGTTTGTTCCCGATTCAGCCTTGTGAAAACTTGCTTTTATTAGACGACACCTATAATGCCAATGTGGGTTCATTAACCTCTGCTATTGACGTTTTGAAAAAATATCCCGCATTTCGCATTTTTGTTGTTGGAGATATGGCAGAATTAGGCGAAAATACGCCGTTCTGTCATCAACAAATTGCCGATTATGCGGCACAAGCAAAATTAGAATGTGTGGCGAGCTTTGGTGTGCATAGTGCCGTTATTTCGCAACAATCACAAGGTCAGCATTTTACTGATAAAACCGTGATGGCAGATTATTTAACGCAAATAATTAAACAAAAATTAGCCAATAATCAATCAGTTGTATTATTGGCAAAAGGATCGCGTAGTCAAAAAATGGAAAACGTGATCGACATTTTAAAAGAAAATTTTAAAGGGTAATTTTAATGTTAGTTTGGCTTGCATCTTATTTACAGCAATATTTTAGTGATTTTCACGTGGTGTCTTACCTCACCGTGCGTTCGGTTTTTGCACTCTTAACGGCATTGTTATTGTCTTTATGGATTGGACCGAAAATGATTCGTCGCTTGCAGATTTTCAAATTTGGTCAAGAAGTGCGCAATGATGGGCCAGAAAGCCACTTCCAAAAACGGGGTACGCCAACCATGGGCGGGATTATGATTTTATTTACCATTACGGTGAGTACGCTGTTATGGAGCGACCTGTCTAATCCCTATATCTGGTTCAGTTTATTTGTGTTATTGGGTTACGGCGCTGTTGGGTTTGTGGATGATTACCGCAAAATTAAATACAAGAATACGGATGGCTTAATTGCCCGTTGGAAATATTTTTGGTTGTCTGCGATTGCCTTGATTGCGGTGGTGGGGATGTATCTGATTGGAAAAGACACAGATGCCACCCGTTTGGTGGTGCCATTCTTTAAAAATATCATGCCTCAGCTCGGCTTTTTCTATATTATCCTGTCTTATTTTGTGATTGTCGGCACCAGTAATGCGGTGAATTTAACCGACGGTTTAGATGGTTTAGCCATTATGCCAACGGTGTTTGTCGCCGGTGCTTTTGCCTTAATTGCGTGGGCCACAGGTAACATTGAAATTTCCAAATATTTGTATATTCCTTATGTGAAATACAGCTCTGAATTAGTGATTTTCTGTACCGCTATTGTCGGTGCGGGATTAGGTTTCCTTTGGTTCAACACTTATCCAGCACAGGTCTTTATGGGGGATGTGGGTTCATTAGCCTTAGGTGGTGCCTTAGGCGTGATTGCGGTGTTAGTGCGTCAAGAATTTTTATTGGTGATTATGGGCGGTGTGTTTGTGATGGAGACCATTTCGGTGATTTTACAAGTGGGTTCTTACAAATTACGTAAAAAACGCATTTTCCGCATGGCACCGATTCATCACCATTATGAGCTCAAAGGTTGGCCCGAACCCCGAGTCATTATCCGCTTTTGGATTATTTCATTGATGTTGGTGTTGATGGGATTAGTGACCTTGAAATTGCGTTAGGACCCTCACCCTAGCCCTCTCCCAAAGGGAGAGGGGACGATTTAGGGAGAGATTAAAATAAATTATGCCTCATACTGTTCCCTCTCCCTTTGGGAGAGGGCTAGGGTGAGGGTAAAAACAGTGATGACAGAGAAAAGAAGAAATGAATAACCTATATAAAAACAAAAAAGTCGCCGTCATTGGCTTAGGCAAAACGGGTTTATCTTGTGTGAATTTTTTCGTCAAAAAACAAGCGAACGTGCGAGTTATTGACACAAGACCTTTACCGGCAGGCATCAATGAATTAGATGAAGATATTGATGTGCATACGGGATCGTTGAAATTGGATTGGTTATTAGACAGCGATTTAATTGTGATTAGCCCCGGATTAGCGGTAAAAACCCCTGAAATTCAGACCGCACTTTCAGCCGGTGTCGAAGTGGTTGGGGATATTGAATTATTCTGCCGTGAAGCCACCAAACCGATTATTGCCATTACCGGTTCAAACGGCAAAAGTACCGTGACGACGCTGGTCGCCGAAATGGCAAAAGCGGACGGGTTACGTGTGGGCATGGGTGGCAATATCGGTATTCCAGCCTTGTCCCTGTTAGAGGATGATTATGATCTTTATGTGTTGGAACTGTCCAGTTTCCAATTAGAAACCACGTACAGCCTAAAAGCGGCGGCAGCGACCGTGTTAAATGTCACCGAGGATCACATGAACCGTTATGTGGACTTAGAAGATTATCGCCAAGCAAAATTGAAGATTTATGTGAATGCGGAAACGGCGGTGATTAACGGCGAAGATCCGTTGACCAAACAAGACGGTCAGCAAAGTGCGAAACAGCAAGTCAGCTTTGCGGAACACCATGCGGATTATTGGCTAAAAACCGAAAACGGTAAACAATATTTAATGGCGGGTGATGACGTGATATTGCCTTGTGATGACGTGAAAATCAGCGGTCGTCATAATTATATGAATGCCTTGGCATCGATTGCTTTGGCTCGGGCGGTAGGCGTAAAAAATAAGGGAATTTGCACCGCACTTCGTACTTTCACTGGACTCGATCACCGTTTCCAATTAGCCCATTTTGCCAATGGTGTGCGTTGGATTAATGATAGCAAAGCGACCAA
Source organism: Lonepinella sp. BR2271 (assembly GCF_051851515.1). NCBI lineage: Bacteria > Pseudomonadati > Pseudomonadota > Gammaproteobacteria > Pasteurellales > Pasteurellaceae > Lonepinella > Lonepinella sp. BR2271. Next base: position 72,929 of record NZ_JBPDVF010000001.1, read on the forward strand.
TGTCGGTAGTACGGTGGCGGCGTTAACGGGATTACATTTAAATGGTAAATTGCATTTATTATTAGGTGGTGACGGCAAAGGGGCGGATTTTAGCGAGTTAGAAAAGCTGATTAATAAGCCTGAAATTTTATGTTATTGCTTTGGTCAAGACGGTGCCGAATTAGCCAAATTATCGGCTCAAAGCCAATTATTTGATACCATGGAACAAGCTATTCAAGCCTTGCGTCCATTGTTAAAATCAGGTGATATGGTGTTATTATCACCGGCTTGTGCGAGCTTGGATCAATTTAGTTGTTTTGAACAACGGGGTGAGGAATTTACCCGTTTAGCACAACTGGCAGAATAGGATGACAGATGGGATTTTGGAATAATGTGAAACAGGGCTGCCAACGTTGGACCACAATTACGCCAGCCAATGCGCTTTATGACCGCACATTGCTGTGGTTATTTGTGATCTTGCTATTTATTGGTTTTATTATGGTGACCTCGGCCTCCATTCCCGTTGGCTCAAAAAATGAGCTAGATCCTTTTTATTATGCGAAACGTGATGCCATTTATATTTGTTTTTCTATTATCACGTGCTATATTTTTCTTAAAATTCCAATGGAAAAATGGGAAAAACATTATGTATGGATATTTTTTATTGCCGTGTTGTTACTGCTTGCGGTGGCGATTCCCGGCGTAGGGAAATCAGTCAATGGGGCAAGACGTTGGTTGCCATTTCCATTATTTAATTTCCAACCCGCGGAATTTGCTAAATTAGCATTAATTTGTTTTTTATCTAGCTATTTTACGCGCCGTTATGATGAAGTACGTAGCCGTAAATTGAGTTCCGTAAAGCCATTTTTGGTAGTAGGTTTAATGGGGGGACTTTTATTGTTGCAACCCGATCTTGGAAGTAGCATTGTGCTATTTGTGATAACGGTCGGGGTATTGTTTATTGTCGGTGCGCATTTTTGGCAGTTTATCGGTTTGGTTTTGTTAGGTGTGGCATTATTTTTCTGGTTGGTACTGACATCTTCCTATCGTTTAAGACGTTTTTCGGGGTTTATTGATCCTTTTAAAGATCCGTATGGCTCAGGGTTTCAGCTGTCTAATTCTTTAATGGCATTTGGTCGTGGCGAATGGTTTGGTGAGGGATTAGGTAATTCTATTCAAAAATTAGAGTATCTTCCAGAAGCACACACTGACTTTGTGATGGCGATCATGGGGGAAGAATTTGGTTTTGTCGGTATTCTTTTGATGATTTTCTTGCTAGCCGCGTTGGTCTTTCGTGCCATGAAAATTGGTAAAGAATCGCTTTTATTAGAACAACGGTTTAAGGGTTTTTTTGCTTTTGGTATTAGTTTTTGGATGATGTTCCAAGGTTTTGTGAATTTAGGTATGGCATTGGGCTTAATTCCGACCAAAGGGTTGACATTTCCTTTGGTCAGTTATGGGGGATCAAGTTTAATTATTATGTCCATCAGTATTGCGATTTTATTACGCATAGACCACGAAAACAGACTGATGTATGGCGGTCATGCTCGATTACGAGATGATTAGACAATAAAAATAGTCAGGGGTAAATTAGGTTATATGGAACAACAAAACGAAAAAAAACGATTATTGGTGATGGCCGGTGGTACGGGCGGTCATGTGTTTCCTGCCATTGCCGTGGCACAATATTTACAGCAACAAGGTTGGGAAATTTGTTGGTTAGGTACCGCTGACCGCATGGAGGCCCAACTTGTCCCGAAACATGGTATTCCGATTAAATTTATTCAAATTTCTGGTTTACGTGGCAAAGGCATTGGGGCATTGTTAAAAGCACCTTTTGCGATCACCAAAGCGGTGTTACAAGCGAAAAAAATTATTCAGGATTATCAACCGCATGCTGTGTTAGGCATGGGTGGTTATGTGTCAGGCCCAGGTGGCATTGCGGCTAAACTTTGTGGTGTACCCGTGATTTTACATGAACAAAATGCCGTGGCAGGACTGACCAATAAATGGTTAGCGAAGATGGCGAAAGCCGTATTACAAGCCTTTCCAACCGCATTTCCTGATGCCGAAGTGGTCGGCAACCCTGTTCGTGCCGATCTATTTCAAATGCCCTCACCGGAACAGCATTTTGTAGACCGTTGGAATGAACATGACGGCAAATTGCGTGTGTTAGTGGTCGGCGGTAGCCAAGGGGCGAGAGTGTTAAATCAAACGCTACCACAAGTAGTCGCTCAGTTGGCGGATAAATTAGAGGTTCGTCATCAAGTGGGGGCGGGTTCGGTGGAAAATGTGACCGCACTTTATCCAGAAAATGTGCGAAGTGCGGTGAAAATTACAGAATTTATTGATAATATGGCAGAGGCCTATGCGTGGGCGGATTTGGTGATTTGTCGCTCGGGTGCCTTGACCGTGTGTGAATTAGCTGCGGTGGGTACGCCAGCGATTTTTGTGCCATTCCAACATAAGGATCGTCAACAATATTTAAATGCAAAATATTTAGCAGATGCAAATGCGGCTTATATTATTGAGCAAGTAGATTTGACGGCCGATAAATTAGTTGACTTAATCAATCAGTTAGATTTGCCTAAATTAAAAGAAATGGGTATTCAAGCCAAATCTAAAGCGACGCCGTTGTCTGCTCAGAGAGTAGCAGAAGTGATTATGCAAAATGCGAATTAGTTTACCCTCACCCTAGCCCTCTCCCAGAGGGAGAGGGGATGGCTCAGTGGGTAATAATGAACAGCGTAAAAGTAGAATAAAAGCGAGAAAATAAATGACATTACGACAAGAAAAAATTAGACAAACGGTGCCAAGTATGCGGCGAGTAAAACAAATTCATTTTGTTGGCATTGGTGGCGCCGGTATGGGCGGTATTGCGGAAGTATTGTTAAACGAGGGCTATGCTGTCACAGGATCGGATATTGCCGAAAGTGCGGTGACAAATCGTTTAATTTCTTTAGGGGCAAAAATTTATTTTTCTCATCAAGCAGAAAATGTGCAAGATGCCAGCGTAGTGGTGGTATCTAGTGCGATTAAAGCGGATAATGTGGAAGTCGTGGCCGCACGTGAAAAACGAATCCCCGTGATTCAACGCGCGCAAATGTTGGCGGAAATTATGCGTTTCCGTCATGGTATTGCCATTGCCGGAACACACGGAAAAACCACCACAACAGCCATGGTATCAATGATTTATACCCAAGCCGGATTAGACCCGACTTTCGTTAATGGCGGTTTGGTCAAATCTGCGGGAACCAATGCTTATTTGGGCGCCAGCCGTTATTTAATTGCCGAAGCCGATGAAAGTGATGCGTCGTTCTTGCATTTGCAACCTATGGTATCGGTGGTGACCAATATTGAACCAGACCACATGGAAACCTATAACGGTGACTTTGAAGAAATGAAACGCACTTATGTGAATTTTTTACATAATTTGCCGTTTTATGGTTTATCGGTGATGTGTGCAGATGATTCGGTACTGATGGAATTGGTGCCACAAGTGGGGCGTCAAGTGATTACCTACGGTTTTAGTGAGAGTGCCGATTACCGTATTGAAAATTATGAACAAACCGGTTTCCAAGGCCATTATGATGTGATTACCCCAACGGGTGAGCGGATTAATGTATTGCTCAATGTGCCGGGAAAACATAATGCCTTAAATGCCACGGCCGCCTTAGTGGTTGCCAAAGAAGAAGGCATTAGCAATGAGGCGATTTTAGCCGCATTGGCGGATTTCCAAGGGGCGGGACGTCGTTTTGACCAACTCGGTGAGTTTATTCGTCCGAATGGTAAAGTGATGTTAGTGGATGATTACGGTCATCACCCAACAGAAGTGGGCGTGACCATTCAAGCGGCTCGTTCGGGTTGGGAGAATAAACGGGTGGTGATGATTTTCCAACCGCACCGCTATTCTCGTACCCGTGATTTATTTGATGACTTTGTGCAAGTGTTGTCGCAAGTGGACGTGTTGGTATTGCTTGATGTGTATGCCGCCGGCGAACAACCGATTGCAGGGGCAGATAGTCGATCATTGGCGCGCTCCATTCGCAATTTAGGTAAAGTAGACCCGATTTTTGTGGCCGATCATAGCCAATTACCGGAAATCATGGATCAAATTATCCAAGACGGTGATTTAATTTTAGCTCAAGGGGCGGGCAATGTAAGCAAGCTCTCTCGTCAGCTTGTTGAATTATGGACAAAATAAGAAAAAGATAAAAGAAAAGGAAAAAGAAGATGATACCAGCACCACATGAAATCAGAATTGCCGTCTTAATGGGCGGTACCTCCGCCGAACGAGATGTGTCGTTAAACTCAGGGGCAGCGGTGTTGCAAGCCTTACGCAATCTAGGCTATGACGCTCACCCTGTTGATCCGAAAACCGATGACGTGGCTAATTTAAAAAAACAGGGCTTTGCTTGTGCGTTCAATATTTTGCATGGTCGAGGCGGGGAAGATGGCGTGATTCAAGGTGTATTGGAACAAATCGGCTTGCGTTATACCGGTTGTGGTGTGATGACTTCCGCTTTAACCATGGATAAAATGCGGACCAAAATGTTGTGGAAAGGCTTTGGCTTACCCATTGCGGATATGGAAATTGTCACAAAAAATACCGCGGTTTCGCTTAATCCGCAAGCCGTGGTAGATCGTCTTGGCTTGCCATTAATGGTAAAACCTTCACGTGAAGGATCCAGCGTCGGCTTGACTAAAGTTAAAGAGGTGGAAGAGTTAAAAGCTGCAGTAGAATTAGCACTACAACATGATGATACGGTATTAATTGAAGAATGGCTGTCTGGTGATGAATTGACCGTGCCGGTGTTAGACGGCGAAGTCTTACCAGCGGTGCAAATTATCCCAGACGGTGAATTTTACGATTATAATGCCAAATATATTTCCGATAACACCCAATATATTTGCCCAATGCCAATGTCAGATGAACGTTGGGAAGCATTGCGTAGCTTGGTGAAACGAGCTTATGACGCCGTGGGCTGTCAGGGTTGGAGCCGTATTGATGTGATGACTGATAGCCAAGGTAATTTCCGCTTGGTGGAAGTCAATACCACCCCCGGCATGACAAGCCATAGCTTGTTCCCGAAATCAGCAGCGAGTGTAGGCTATTCTTTTGAAGATTTAGTAGGTAAGATTTTGCATACAGCATTATGGGCGGATTTATCTCAAGATCCAATGGTGATGTATTAATTTGAATTGGAATGAAGTATGTCTGTCATTAGATACAAACAAAAGCAGAAAACAGCCAAATTGCCAGCGTTTGATCTGAAAAATTTAATTCAGATTAAGCCAATGCTTTTGCTATTGTGCTTAGGTTTGCTATATTATACGTATACGAACTGGCAGTCTTGGTTAGAAAAATTAGATGATAAGCCAATCAGTGCGTTTGCATTGCTGGGAACGCCACAATATACGACGAATTCGGATATTCGTGATCAAATTCTGCAAATGGGACAACTGAAAGGTTTTTTTGGCCAAGATGTCAATGCGGTACGTGAAAAAATTCAGTCTATGCCTTGGATTAAAGGGGCGTTGGTGCGGAAAATTTGGCCAGATCGTTTAAGTATTTTGGTCACGGAATATATTCCCGTCGCATACTGGAATGAAAATCAATTTTTGACCGCGGATGGTACCGTGTTTAGTTTACCGGTGGATAAACTGAAAAATACGGATATGCCCCAGTTATTTGGGCTGGATTATCAAGGCCCCGAAGTGCTAGCGGCTTGGCATAAAATCTATAAGGATTTAAAAGCAAAAAATTTAAACATAAAAACCTTAGCGGTCAATGAACGCGGGGCTTGGGAAGTGATGTTAGATAATGACATTATCTTAAAATTAGGGCGTGGAGAGTGGAAAAGTAAGATTGATCGTTTTGTGACAATTTACCCACAAATTGACGTGCCTGAACATAAAAAAATTAATTATGTCGATTTAAGATATAACGTAGGTGCAGCAGTGAACTTTACTGATGTCAATTAAACAAACAGCGAAGTGATGAAAATGGCAAAAATGGTAGAATCAAAAACGATTGTAGGATTAGAGGTTGGCACGTCTAAAGTGGTTGCTGTGGTCGGCGAAGTATTACCTGATGGCGTGGTGAATGTATTAGGTTATGGCAGTTGTCCGTCGAAAGGCATTGACAAAGGCAGTATCACGGATCTTTCTGCGGTAGTGAAGTCTATTCAACGCGCGATTGAAAATGCCGAAGCCGTGGCAGATTGTCGAATTATGTCGGTGACCTTAGCCATTACGGGTAAGCATATTCAAAGTCTGAATGATAGTGGGCTGGAGCCGATTGCGAATAATGAAGTCACGCAAGAAGAAATTGATTCTGCCATGCACACGGCCAGTTCGGTTAAGCTACCTGAGGGCCTGTCTTTATTACATGTCATTCCACAAGAATATGCCGTGGATCAACAACAAAATATAAAAAATCCACTTGGCTTGCAAGGCATGCGATTAAAAGCACAAGCGCATTTAATTGGCTGTCATCAGGCTTGGTTAAGTAATTTGCAAAAAGCCGTGGAACAATGTGGTTTAAAAGTGGATCAAGTGGTGTTTTCTGGTTTGGCCTCAAGTTATTCGGTGCTGACGGAAGATGAAAAAGACTTGGGCGTTTGCTTGATTGATTTCGGTGCGGGTTCCATGGATATCATGGTGTATACTAATGGGGCATTACGTTATAGCAAAGTGGTGCCGTATGGCGGTAATGATATTACTGATTTTGTCGCGCAAAGCCTTACGACTTCACGCCACGAGGCGGAAAATATTAAGATCAACTACGGAAGTGCGGTCAATCCGAGCGAAGATTTAGTGGAACATTTTGCCAAGAAAAAGGTCGAAGTAGCAGGATTAGGCGGAACGCCTGCGCGTACCTTTACTAAAGCGCAAATCGTTGATGTGACAGCAAAATGCTATCGTGATTTGTTGTTAGTGGTAAAAAATGAATTAGATAATTTGCGTCAAGACCTCATAAGAAAAGACGTCAAAGCAGATTTGATTGCTGGTATTGTATTAACTGGAGGCGGGGCCAATATGGAAGATGTGGCAAAATGTGCCACCGAGATTTTTGGTTTCCACGTGCGCGTGGGTCATCCATTAAATATTACCGGATTAACGGATTATGTGAATAAACCACAATATGCCACCGTGATCGGTTTATTACAATATAGTCACCATAATGATGATGAAACCATGCCATTAATGAGTGGTTTAGCCTCTGAAGGGAGCATTTTAGGCTCAATTTGGGGTGGAATGAAAAAAATTGTCAAGAAAGTGGGCTCGGAGTTTTGATAATTCAGCCATTTTCGGCTACAATAGAAGGAATTTTAGAATATTATGTGCTATACCTCTTTAGCACCCTCGGAGAATATAATGGAAATGTATGCACCTGTACAATATGATTTTGATGATGAAATCGGTCGCACACTGATTAAAGTAGTTGGTGTGGGTGGCGGTGGCGGTAATGCCGTGAATCACATGGTAGATTGTCTACTGAATAATGGTTCAGATGCCAGCCTTGTTGGACAAGAAACGCTCGCAAGCAATAGTAATGGTGATATTATTTTCTATTCTGTGAATACGGATGCACAGGCTTTGCGTAAAAGTAAAGTTCAGCAGACTATTCAGATTGGTGCTCAAACTACCCGTGGTTTAGGTGCAGGTGCGAACCCAAATGTGGGTCGTAAAGCCGCAGAAGATGACCAAGAAGCCATTCGTGCTATGTTAGAAGGGGCAGATATGGTCTTTATCGCTGCTGGTATGGGTGGTGGTACTGGGACAGGTGCAGCTCCAGTCGTGGCTCAGGTGGCAAAAGAATTAGGTATTTTGACGGTCGCTGTGGTGACAAAACCTTTCCCTTTTGAAGGCAAAAAACGAATGACATTTGCGGAATTAGGGATTAAAGAATTATCTAAATATGTAGATTCTTTGATTACGATTCCGAATGAAAAATTAATTAAAGTATTGGGTAAAAACATTTCTTTGTTAAATGCCTTTGCCGAAGTAAATGATATTTTACGCAATGCGGTAACAGGTATTTCAGATATGATTACCACCCCAGGTTTTATTAACGTGGACTTCGCCGATGTGCGTACAGTTATGTCGGAAATGGGACGTGCGATGATGGGATCTGCGACTGTTCGTGGTGCCCCAGATGAAGGCCGTGCGGAAGAGGCCGCTAAAAAAGCCATTGCGAGTCCATTATTAGAAGATGTTAATTTAGTGGGAGCTAAAGGTATTTTGGTTAACGTTGCAGCTGGTATGGATTTAGGCTTAACTGAATTTGATGCGGTAGGTAACGTGATTGATGAATTTGCTTCACCAGATGCAACAAGGGTAATTGGTACAAGTTTTATTCCAGAAATGGCAGATGAAATCAGAGTGACTATTGTGGCTACGGGAATTGGCAGTGATGACGATGTTGCTCCGTTGTCACCAGTGGTTCAACCTAAAGTGGCAGTAGAGCCTGCGATTGCAAGCGAAGTTGCTCCACAAGTTGCACCAGAACCAGCTCGTCCAACGCAATTGAATGGTAATGCTTTTGTTCCAGCATTTTTACGCGGTACAAATAACTAAAACAAATGCGAAGGCAATTTGTAACAGCTTGAGAAAAATATGATTAAACAAAGAACATTAAAACAAAGTATCAAGGTAACGGGTGTAGGATTACACAGCGGTAATAAAGTGACTTTGCATTTACGTCCAGCGACGGTAAATACAGGGGTGATTTATTGTCGTACCGATCTAAATCCACCTGTCAGTTTCCCTGCTGATGCAAAAGCGGTAAAAGATACCATGCTTTGTACGTGTTTAGTAAATGATCAAGGTGTGCGTATTTCCACCGTTGAACATCTTAATGCCGCATTGGCGGGATTAGGGCTTGATAATGTGATTATTGAAGTGGACGCGCCTGAAATTCCAATTATGGATGGCAGTGCCAGTCCGTTCATCTATTTATTATTAGACGCTGGCATTGAAGAACAAAATGCAGCGAAAAAATTTATTCGTGTGAAGAAAACCGTACGAGTAGAGGAGGGTGATAAATGGGCAGAAATCAAACCTTATCGTGGGTTCCATTTAGATTTCACCATTGATTTTAATCATCCAGCGATTCCGAAAAGATTAAGCCATTATCAGCTAGATTTTTCTGCACAAAATTTTGTGCATCAAATTAGCCGAGCCAGAACCTTTGCTTTTATGAAAGATATTGAGTATCTCCAATCTCAAGGGTTAGCCTTAGGTGGTAGTTTGGATAACGCCATTGTGCTAGATAATTACCGTGTATTAAACGAAGATGGGTTACGTTTTCAAGATGAATTAGTGCGTCATAAAATGTTGGACTCTATCGGTGATTTATATATGTGCGGTCACAACCTGATTGGGGCATTTAGTGCCTATAAATCTGGTCACGGTTTAAATAATAAATTATTACGTGCCTTATTAGATGATCAAGAGGCTTGGGAGTTTGTGACTTTTGAGGATAAACAAACGGTGCCGCAAGGTTATATGGCCACCCAGCAAGTGCTGATTTAATTCAGGTTATCAAAAAGCCATACTTTATAAGTATGGTTTTTTTGTCTCTATCATTTAGATTTTAGCAAAAATATCTTAGCCCTATGCTATAATCGGGTCTGTTGAAATTCATCAGACCCTTATTTTTCTTACAGGATATTGTTATTTTATGGCACAGGATTTAACCGAAATTCGTCAGCAAATTACCCAAATTGACCGTAGTTTACTAAAATTGTTATCGGAACGTCATCGTTTGGCGTTTGATGTGGTGCGGAGCAAAGAAATTACCCAAAAGCCCTTACGTGATGAAGAACGTGAGCAAATCTTATTACAAGAATTAGTCAAATTTGCCGAAAGCCAAAATTATCAGTTGGAATCACAGTACATTATGCAAATTTTTCAACGGATTATTGAAGATTCGGTAGTAACACAACAGGTTTATTTACAGAAAAAACTCAACCAACAACGTGAGCAGAGTATTCATATTGCGTTTTTAGGTAAGCGAGGATCTTATTCCCATTTGGCCGCTCGCAATTATGCCACACGTTATCAAGAGCAGCTAGTTGAATTAAGTTGTAGCACCTTTGAACAGGTGTTTGACAAAGTCAAAGCGGGCGAGGCAGATCTCGGCGTATTGCCGTTAGAAAACACCACATCAGGATCCATTAATGATGTGTATGATTTATTACAACACACTGATCTTTCTTTGGTGGGCGAACTTGCTTATCCGATTAAACATTGTGTGTTGGTGAATGAACAGCAAGATCTTAGCCAAATTGACACGCTATATAGTCACCCGCAAGTCATTCAACAATGTAGCCAATTCATTCGTAGTTTGGATCGTGTGCATATTGAATACTGTGAAAGTAGCTCGCATGCCATGGAATTAGTCGCTAGTTTGAATAAACCGAATATTGCCGCCTTGGGCAATGAAGATGGTGGTCATTTATATGGTTTGCGAGTATTAAAAACGGATATTGCCAATCAACCCAATAATATCACCCGTTTTATTGTACTAGCGAAAGAACCTTTATCGGTTTCACCACAAATTGCCAGTAAAACCCTGTTATTAATGACCACCGGCCAACAAGCGGGGGCGTTGGTGGACGCCTTGTATGTGTTTAAGAAACACCAAATTAATATGACCAAACTTGAATCTCGCCCGATTTATGGTACACCTTGGGAAGAAATGTTTTATTTGGAAATTGAGGCCAATATTCATCATCCGAATACTCAGCAAGTGTTGGAAGAATTAAAACAATACAGCACCTTTTTAAAAGTATTGGGCTGTTATCCAAGTGAGATTGTGAAACCTGTTTCAGCCTAGATCTTTTCTCCTTTTTACTTAATTGAAGAAACTGTGGTGATTTTCACCGCAGTTTTTTTATATCTTCATCCTATTTTGATTAAAATTTTTCAAAAAAATCTTTTTTTACTTGCTTGACATTATTTTTTTTTTTTTACAATAGGGAAGATTTAAGTTCAATCTAATAAGGAGTGTTATGAATAAGAAATGCGTTATAGTCAGCTTAGGATTATTGCTGTGTGGCTGTTCTTCCTTAAGCTCAATGTATTTACCTCAACAAAGCGCTGAAAGTGACGCGGCAATTGCACAGCGACGGGCAGAAATCCGCGCCATGGAGCAACAAGATTATAAAGATACACGTCAAAAACGTAAGGACAGTATTCAAGATCTTGGTGAAATGCAAATGAATGAGGCAAAAGCCATTAATAAGGCTTATGAAAATCGTAGTAAACAATCTATCCAAATTCTTTATTAACAAAAGGGACATTCTATGAAAAAAGTATTGGTATTAGTTAGTTCAATTACTTTATTAACGGCCTGTGCAGGGAGCGGTGAGATTAATGCCTCAAGAGGAGTGAATTCCTCTCGTGTAACACAAGCCGAAATAGATCAATATCACAAACAACGAGCGAATGAAGTAGAAGAAGCACAAGCTCAAGCCGCAAAAGCGCAGGGCTATTCGGAAACGATTCGCCAAGGTTCTTCTGCAGTACAATCTGCGGTGGGTGCGATTAATTCTATTCGTGGTGTATTTGGTTTTTAGTTATTATTTTTTGATAGCCTCCGCCCCCTAAAAAACGGAAGACTTTCCGATAGCTTAGGAGGCGGATTTTTTATTTAGAGAATCAGTTCCCCGATCAAACTTCGTGTTTCCTCTTTCACTTCGTTTAATTGCATATTGACGATATCGCCAATTTTATAACGACGTTCCCCGTTAATATATAAGGCAATTTCATCAGAATTGACTTCCATTTCCTCTTTATTCGGGTGAATGGTCGAGGCTGGAATAAACACGCTTGCCCCATTTTCTAACAGTTGCACACGTAAACCGCCACGCATGACATCTTGCACTTCTGCCTCAAATTGTGGTTTTTCTGCTACTTTTTCATTAAGATAACGGCAATATAACCAATCGGCAATATCTCGTTCGACTAAGCGATTTTGACGGCGTGCTTCTTGTAGGCGTGCCAAAATTTCATCAGACGGTTTTTGATAGTTGCCTTGTTTGGCTATCGCCGCTTTGATTAAACGGTGGTTGACCATGTCGGAATATTTACGAATCGGTGATGTCCATGTTGCGTAACCGCTTAATCCTAAGCCAAAGTGCGGTGCTAATTCGGCTTTAAATTCGGCAAAGGTTAAGAAACGGCGTAAGCGGAATTCGTAATAATCACCGTCAAAGGGTTCAATGTCGTGTCGCATTTGGCAATAGCCACTGAGCGTACTTAAATTTTCTGGTGAATAACGTTGTTCCAATTCCGCACGATTTTCATCATTGGCAAAATTTGCCATCAAGAAATGATGGGCATTGGCAAGGAATTTCGTATCAAAGCCTTTATGCACATTGAAAATCCCTGTTTGAGTTTGTTCATCAAGATAATGTGCCGCACAAATATTGGCAATAATCATGGATTCTTCCACGATTTGATTAGCAATACGGCGGTGTTCAGCTTTAATTTCCAGAACATGACCATTATCGGCTAATACAAAGCTGTAATCAGGTTTTTCTTTAAATAATAAACCGTGCGTTTTACGCCATTGCATACGAGCCAACGCAAATTGGTGTAAATTGTTGACTTGTTCGGCGATTTGGGTGGTTTCAGGTTGCCACGCATTAGGCTGTTGTTCCAAATAATCGGACACCTTATTATAAGCCAGTTTTGCTTTAGATTGGATATAAGCAGAAACAAAATAAGGTTGATTGGTGATTTCTCCCTTAAGATCGGTTTCAATATAACAAACTAAAGCTGGGCGAGTTTCATTGGGCATTAACGAACAAAGATCGTCGGACAATTCACGTGGCAACATAGGAATGTTAAAGCCTGGTAAATAGTTAGTGAAACAGCGTTGTTTGGCATCTTTTTCAATTTGTGAATTGACATCAATATAGGCCGTTGGATCGGCAATAGCGACCACTAAACGCCAACCTGTTTGTGCATTATTTTGTTCGATTTTTTCGATATATAAGGCATCATCCATATCCTGCGTGCTTTCGCTGTCAATGGTGACAAAATGAAGTACGGTCAAATCTTCACGAGTTTGTTGATCAAGCATTTCATACTGATCTTGCCCTTGCACCGGATGTCGTGATTGTTGATGACGTGCCAACGTCACCCACCATGGGGCAAATTCATCTTCTGCACGGCAAATAAATTCGCTGATCTGAGCAAATAAAAAACGATCATCACGTAAGGGGTGGGTTTTAAGGGTTGCTACCACCCAGTCGCCCTCTTTTAATTGTTCGGGTACAGTTTTTAATTGAACGGCACCGATCGGCTGATTAATATTCGGGTGATCTACTAATACTTGTAATTTATTGTCTTTATTAAACCGCACTTTAGCAATAAATCGGGTGAGCATGGTTTCCACTAATTCTTCGGGAACCGCTTGCTTTTTGTCGCCCACTTCTTCGATCACAGCTTTAATTTTGTCGCCGTGTACGACTTTTTTCATCTCGGGTGGTGCGATAAAAAAGGTTTCTTTATCGGTTTCGAGAAAGCCATAGGCTTTATCCGTACCTTTTACCGTGCCTTCCACACGTACTTTGCTATCGTGAAGTTGTTGTTTGAGTTGGGAGAGTAGGGGGTTGTTTTGGAACATTTTTTTCTTCTTATAGATAAAAATCCTCTCACTTAGGGAGAGGATAACCTTTACAGCCTCTCCCTGTGGGAGAGGACGGAGAAAATTTCGTAGAAATTTTCGGGAGGTGAGGGTTGAATGACGCTGATTTACCCTCACCCTAGCCCTCTCCCAGAGGGAGAGGGGATTTGGTGAATTATTCTTCGCCTAATTCGCCCATGGCGGTGATACTAAAGCCAGCGTCAACATGCAAAATTTCGCCTGTGACACCAGAGGCTAAGTCAGAACATAAGAATGCGGCTGAATTACCCACATCATCAATGGTTACGGTACGACGTAATGCGGCCGTATTTTCGAAAGCGGATAACATTTTTTTGAAGTTCTTAATGCCTGATGCCGCAAGGGTACGGATTGGACCGGCGGAAATGGCGTTAACACGAATCCCTTGTTTACCTAAATCGGCTGCCATCACACGAGTTGCCGCTTCTAATGAGGCTTTGGCTAAACACATCACATTGTAGTTTGGAATAGCACGTTCTGCCCCTAAATAAGATAGGGTTAATAAGGCAGCATTTTCAGTTAAGAACGGACGAGCCGCTTGTGCCATAGCGACAAAACTGTATGCACTAATATCATGTGCAATGCGATAACCATCACGAGTCGCTGCATTGACATAGTCACCGTCTAATTGATCACCTGGTGCGAATGCAATAGCATGCACAAAACCGTCAAATTTTTCCCATGTTTTGCTTAATTCAGCAAAGCAATGTTGAATACTTTCATCTGTGGCAACATCTAATGGCAGAACAATATTTGAACCAAATTCTTTGGCAAATTCTTCTACACGAGGTTGTAATTTATCGTTTAAATACGTGAATGCTAATTCAGCACCTTGTGCTTTCATGGCCTTAGCAATACCGTAAGCAATAGAACGATTGCTAGCAAGACCAGTGACTAAAATTCGTTTACCTGTTAAGAAACCCATTTTGAAATCCTATAATTGTTGATTAGTAAAAATTGTGCTTAGTATAAGGCAAAAAGGCCATAACGCAAAGCTGACCTGAGAATTATTTATTTTTATTATTTAACAGATAAATGGCACCTAATCCTAAGGCGGAATAAGTTAATCCTTTTACTGAAAGCAATTTTCGATTGAGCAAGGAAAGAAATAAAGCTCGCATTGCGGGTTGAGCAAGAAAACTAATCGTATGATTTATCAACTTTTTTGGTTTACATTATGTGTTAAATCTGCCCTAATTTTCTTTGTTTTTGTGATCTTGATTCCAAAAACTGCGGTGAAAAGTGGCGTTGTTTTTACTCTTTTGCTAGGATTAAAATATCTATTAATTATTGTATATACATAAATTGTGAGTTATAATCAATTGAAAATTGAATTTGATCCCAAAAAACGAGAGATAACGCTACTCGAAAGAGAGCTTGACTTTGCTATGGCAAATGAAATCTTTGCAGGACAGCACTTTACCTTGGAAGATACAAGGCAAGATTACGGTGAAACACGTTATATCTCTATTGGGAGATTAAAGTCAGCGAAAATGGTGGTGGTTGTATGGACATATCGTCCAAATTCAATTCGTCCTACCCATAGACGCATTATTTCAATGAGGAAAGCCAATGAGCGAGAAATTAGAAAATATGAACAGCATCTTAGATGAGGCACCAGAATTGGATGATGCGTATTTTGAGCAAGCGGATTTATACCAAGGTGACAAACTGATTCGCCGTGGTCGCCCAAAATCAGCCCAAACTAAAGTGGCTATATCAATTCGTTTAGATAAAGAAGTTGTCGATTATCTTAAAAACTCGGGGGCAGGTTGGCAGACCAGAGTCAATCATATTTTGCGGAGCAGTTTGTTGTAGCTTATCACAACATGATTACGTAAATGAGCTGATTTGCCAAGTTTGTTCCGTACTCAAATTCAATCGCCAAATAGCTGTATTCGGCATTGGTAAGTGCGGTTGGAATTGGCGGAATTTTTGCATATCTTCGCTCGTATTGGCTGAAAAACCTAGCAGTCGCCAGACCAATAAGGCGATCCAAATACCGTGTGTAAAACACAAACTTTGATCGGGTAATGTCTTGGCTTTATGCAGAAAATGCTCAATACGTTGATTAAATTCGGCAAAACTATCCGTATTTTCACCGCACTTTTCTAAGGGATTGGCTCGTTGCCAGTAGGCTTGGCTAATGGGGCGACGTTGTTCGCCATTGAGTCCGTCAATTAAGCTCAAAGGCAAGTAAGAAAATTCGTTCAGATCGGGCAGAATTTGTGCGGTTAATTGATAATGTTGTAAATAGGGCTGTGCCGTTTGTTGGGTGCGTACAAATTCAGAAGTAAACACATGTTGGCTCAGTGGTAAATGTGGAATGACTCTCTGAGCCTGTCTTTGTCCTTGTTCGCTTAATGGAATGTCCCGATCGGGTAAACTTTTGGCTCCTGAATTGGCAAGACTTTCCGCATGACGAATTAAATAAATGGTTTTCATCATGCTGGATTATCAATATCCACAAATTCTACATCCAAACTATATTCAGACGCTAACCATTCGCCTAAGGCTTGGATTCCGCAACGTTCCGTGGCGTGATGTCCGCAGGCGAAATAATGAATGCCTTGTTCTCTTGCAGAATGGGTGGTTTGTTCGGAAATTTCACCGCTGATAAAGGCATCACAGCCTTGTGCGTAAGCCAAATCAATGTAGCCTTGACCGCCACCCGTACAAATACCGATTTTTTGGATAAAGTGCGGTGCATTTGGGTTAAATTTTTCCACATCACAGGTGATCGGTTTTTTACCTAATACTTCAGCAATACGTTGTTGAAAATCTTGTACGGAAACCGGTTCATGCAACATGCCCCACATTGGAATACTGGTTGAACCTTGTTCCAACGGTTGTAAATTGTCAATGCCGAGCGATTTAGCTAATAAGGCGTTATTGCCCAATTCAGGGTGAATATCCAACGGTAAATGATAGCCATATAAATTGATGTCATTGACTAACAAGCGTTTAATCCGTTCGCCTTTCATGCCCCGAATACAAGGATTTTCGCTTTTCCAAAAATAGCCATGATGCACCAAAATGGCACCGGCTTGTTGTTGAATGGCATAATCAATTAAGGCAAGGCTAGCGGTGACGCCTGTGATGATTTTTTTGATTTCCGCTTTGCCTTCCACTTGTAATCCATTCGGGGCATAGTCATTAATGGCTTGTGCATTTAATTTTTGGTTAATCCATTGTTCTAATTGAATATTATTCATTTTTACACCGCACTTTTTACAGGATGAATAGAGGATATTTTAAATTTTGAATACAGCAATGCGAAGATAAACAGCATTGCTTGTAACAGAATGATACAAGGGCCAATATCCGCATTGAGATGAAAGCTAATGAGCGTCCCTAAGAAACTCGACAAGACGGAACTTACCATGGCAATGGCAATCATATAGTCAAATTTTTTGGTCAGCATAAAAGCGGTGATGCCCGGTGATATTAACATGGCAACCACCAAAATAACCCCCACCACTTGCATAGCTTCTACAATGGTCAGGGCTAACAGGGCAAGTAAGCCATAGTGTAAGATCCTTGGGGATAAGCCAGCCACTCTAGCGTGACTTGGGTCAAAACAGAACAGTAAAAAATCACGGCGTTTTAATAACATGGTGAAGAAAATCAACACTGAAATGATTAAAATTTGCAGAAAGTCGTTTAACCCCACGCCGAGTAAATTACCAAATAACACATGAGTTAAGTGCTGATCGCTTTCCACTTTGACAAACAATACCAAGCCAAAGGCAAACATACCTGAAAACACAATGCCCATCACGGTGTCCTCTTTGATTCGGCTATTTTCTTTTAAATAACCAATGGCTAAGGAGCAAAATAAGCCCGACAGAAAAGCACCCAACATCAAGGGGAGACCACATACATAAGCCAGCACGATACCGGGTAACACTGCATGGGAAATGGCGTCCCCCATTAATGACCAGCCTTTTAATACCAAATAGCAGGATAACACCGCACACACAATCGCCACCACCACGGCTGTGGCTAATGCCATTTGCATAAAAGGGTAAGAAAGCGGTTCAATAAACCAATTCATTAAGGTTTCCATTAGCGATTCTCCCCTGTGACGAGCGGTTTGTTTCGCATAAATAGGCCATATTTAGGCGAGAAAAAGAACGCCAACAAAAATAATAAGGTTTGTAAGCAGATGATTAATCCACCGGTGGCACCGTCTAGGAAATAGCTGACATACGCCCCAATAATGCTGGTGCTAATGCCTAAACATACCGCAATAATAATCAGTTTATGGAATTTATCGGTGAGCAAATAGGCGGTTGCCCCCGGTGTCACCACCATGGCAATGACTAAAATTGCTCCAACGGTTTGTAACGCAGCCACAATACAGGCACTTAACAAACTGAAAAATAACACTTTATAACGATAAGGGGATAACCCGACCGAAATGGCTTGAATTTCATCAAAGAACACTAGCAATAAGTTTTTCCAAAAGAGTAAAAGCAACAGGGTTGCCACACTGATAATGATCGCAATTTGTACCACATCTTCATCAGAAATGCCCAAAATATTGCCGAGTACAATGCTTTGTACATCCACAGCGGTTGGATTTAGCGACACAATTAACAATCCAATGGCAAAAAAAGTGGTAAAAATAAAGCCAATAATGGCATCTTCTTTGAGTTTGGTCATGGATTTGACCCAAAGAATAGAAAGTGCGGCTAAAATGCCAGAAAAAAATGCACCAACGGAATAAGGCAAAGCGAGTGAATAGGCAATGGCCACACCGGGGACGACGGAATGCGAAAGGGCATCACCAATCAGTGACCAGCCTTTTAGCATTAAATAAGCGGATAAAAACGCACAAATTCCCCCCACGCCAGCACTGACCCAAATGGCTTTGACCATATAATTGTAATGAAAGGGTTCAAGTAAAATGTCTAACATTATGGCTGTTCCTGTACATCTTTTTTGCGGATAGGGGCAGGTGGATCGATTTTGGTTTGCCCATAGAACACTGCTGGGCGTTCATCATCAGTTAATACCGTGACGGCACGTTCATCTTCATCATCATGCAAATCTCGATTGGCCAATTTAACATGGCGTAAAACTCCACCAAATAATTTCTCTAAATTATGTTGGTTAAAGGTGCTTTCAGTGGAACCGGCGGCAATCACGGTACGATTAATCATCACCACTTGATCACAAAAATCCGGTACGGAGCCTAAATTGTGGGTCGAAACCAAGATCAAATGTCCTTCTTGACGTAGTTGACCGAGTAAATCCACAATGGCATTTTCGGTTTTTACATCCACGCCGGTAAAGGGTTCATCAAGCAAAATCACTTTACTTTGTTGAGCTAACGCACGAGCCAAGAATACACGTTTTTTTTGACCGCCGGAAAGTTCACCAATTTGGCGATCCGCCAAATGTTGAATATCCACACGTTCCATGGCTTGCTGGACTTTTTGCTTATCAAGTGTGGTGGGAATGCGTAGAAAATTCATATAACCATAACGCCCTTGCATTACCACGTCATACACAGACACAGGAAATTGCCAGTCCACATCTTCACTTTGTGGCACATAGGAAATCAGATTTTGTTTCAGGGCCTTTTCCACCGGCAAATGGCAAAGCTGAATATTGCCTTGTTGATAGCGGATCAGGCCCATAATACTTTTAAATAAGGTTGATTTACCGCCACCATTGACACCAAGCAAGGCACAGATCGTTCCACCTTCTAGTTGGAACGAGACATTTTGAATGGCAATATGCCCATTATTATAACGAACAGTGACATTTTCAATATCAATAGCAGCAGTAATATTTTGCATTATTTTTCAAATCCTTGTGCAACGGTTGACACCGTGGTTTTTAATAAATCAATATAGGTTGGAACAGGGCCATCCGCCGTGGAAAGTGAATCCACATAAAGCACGCCGCCGTATTTTGCCCCCGTTTCTTTGGCCACTTGTTTCATGGCCTTATCCGAAATGGTACTTTCGCTAAACACCACTGGAATATTATGTTTGCGGACTTCATCAATCACTTTACGCACTTGTTTTGGCGTGCCTTGTTGTTCCGCATTCACTGCCCAAAGATAAAGCTCATGATAACCATAATCTTTCGCCAAGTAACTAAAGGCCCCTTCACTGGTGACTAACCAACGTTTTTGTTCGGGGACTTGCATTAATTTTTCACGTAACGGTGCATCTAATGCCTTAATTTTTTCCGCATAAACAGCGGCATTTTTATTATAAATTTCCGCATTCGCAGGGTCATATTTGCTCAACGCATTTTTAATGTTTTCAATATAAATTAACGCATTGGAAGTGGACATCCAAGAATGGGGATTCGGTTTACCTTGATATTCCCCTTCATAAATAGAAAGTGGAGTAATCCCTTCTGTCACCACCACCGCAGGCACATTTTTCATATTTTGGAAAAATTTCTCAAACCAGCGTTCTAGATTTAATCCATTCCATAGAATCAAATCTGCCGATTGAGCCTGAGCCAGATCTTTTGGCGTTGGCTGATATTCATGAATTTCTGCCCCTGGCTTAGTGATAGAATATACATCCGCAGCCTCTCCAGCCACATTTTGTGCAATATCTTGAATCACCGTAAAGGTAGTGGCCACTTTAAATTTCGCATAACTGCTGGTGGCAGCGGCGGCAAGTAGGGTGACTAACATCAGTTTAGCAAGTTTTTTCATAGCTTCTCCTTAATAAATGAATGTAAACTTTAACATGATTTCTCTACAATGCGGTTCCATAGAACCGAATTGCCCTACGAATTATAAGTATATATTTTACCAAGTCAAGCGATAATCATTCTCATTATCATATTGATTATCATTTAGCTATGCCGCTAGCTTATAAGCATTTTGCCGGTTTGGGTAATCCGGCCAATTTAGTGGCTTGTTTAGCCGGTCCATCAGGAAATAAACGTTGTAAATAGCGACTGTTGCCTTTGTCAGCCCCCAATTTTTCCGCCATAGCTTTCACCAACATGCGAATGGCTGGCGACGTTTTATATTCTTGATAAAATGACCGCACAAAGTAAATCACTTCCCAATGGGCATCCGTCAGTGACAGATTTTCCCGATTGGCAATCGCCATAGCCACATCTTCATTCCACTGATTTAAATCCAACAGATAACCTGCAGAATCGGTTTCAATTTGTATTTGGTTCACTTCAAGCATGCCATACCCTTACTTTTTGGGTGATTATAACAAAAAAACGCCCCACAATAGGGACGTTTCATTATTATTTTATCAATTGGTTAAACTAATCATCACCACGGAAAATACCGAGTAAATTTAATAGGCTGATGAATAAGTTATAAATTGAAACGAATAGACTCACTGTGGCACGAATATAGTTGGTTTCGCCACCGTGAATAATATTGCTGGTTTCAAATAAAATCCCACCGGCAGAGAACAAGACAAATAATGCACTCATGGCCACATGCAAGGCTGGCATGTTTAAGAAAATATTCGCTACCATGCCGATTAACAACACGATAAATAAGGCAAACATCATGCCAGATAAGAAAGACATATCTTTCTTGGTGGTTAATACATAAGCTGAACAAGCAAAGAATGTCGCTGCGGTACCGCCTAACGCAAGCACGATAGCGTCACTTAAACCTGCACCCACATAGGCGTTTAAAATCGGCCCAATGGTGTAACCTAAAAAGCCAGTAAAGGCAAAAACAGCGAAAATTCCCGCCGCACTATTGGCTAACGCATTGGTTAAGAACAATAAGCCATAGAAACCCACTAACATCACAATGATACCTGGACGAGGTAAATTCAGTGACATAGAAATATAAGCCACGATAGCTGAAAAGGCTAAGGTGAGGCTTAATAAAAAGTAAGTGTTGCGTAACACTTTATGCGTTTGAAGAAGTGATTCGCTTTGCTCACGACCACCTAAAACAATACGAGATTGTTGTTGCATAGATTTTCCTTTTAAGTAGTAAAAATAACTTCCGTTAAATTAATGTTAAATGAATGAAAAGTCAACGTATTTTGAACTTATCATGATTTATATGGGGGCTTTGTTTAAAATTTCAACGTTACTGCGCCATATTCTTAACGGATTTCAAAAAGCCAACGGCTGAATTGTAGACTTCAGCTTTATTTTGTGCGGCTAAAATCATATCCGACATTTCACGAAATGCCCCTTTGCCACCGCCTAAGGTGAGAACATAATCCGCTTGATCTTTCACGTAATCGGCTGAATCCGCCACCGCAAAAGCCAAACCACAGACCGCAAAAGCAGGCAGATCCACGCTGTCATCACCAATATAAGCCGTTTGTTCTGGCGTAACATTGGCTTGCCGCATTAATTCAAAGCAAGCGGTTTCTTTTTCTAGTTTACCTAATATGGATAACCTAATGCCCAGATCCGCCATACGTTTTTGTAAAATCGGGGAGGCGCGTCCAGACAATACTGCTACTTGAATACCTTGTTCCATCAGCATGCGAATGCCTAAACCATCACGTACGTGGAAACTTTTAATGGCCTCACCGTTGGCATTATAATGCAACAAGCCATCCGTTAACACACCGTCAATATCGGTGATCACGAATTTGATTTTTTGTAATTTTTCTAACATATTGGCCTTTTTTAGCTTGAGAATTCAATTAGTCCCACCACTTCACGCTGATCATTCACTACCACTAAAGAGTGAATTTTATTTTCTTTCATAAAGATTTCAGCGGAGGATAAAAATTCATCTTGGTGAATGGTTTTCGGGTTGCGGGTCATTAGATCTTGTGCGGTTTGTGTTAGCGTTGTCGCCCCATTGGTGGTTAACGCACGGCGCACATCACCGTCGGTAATAATGCCTTGTAATTGATTATTTTCCATCACTAAGGCCACGCCCATTCTGCCCTCGTTCATAATCATCAAGCAGTCGGTAAAACTGGTGCTTGGCAAGGTGAGAGGCAAGCGAGTTTGCATTTGATCTTTCACACGACAAAGTAAACGACGACCAAGAGAACCGCCTGGGTGGAATTTGGCAAAATCAATGGGTTTAAAATCTCGAGCATAGATTAATGCCACGGTTAAAGCATCACCCAACGCCAAGGTGACTAACGCAGAAGTGGTCGGTGCGAGATTATTCGGGCAGGCCTCCCGTTCGATACTAATATCCAACACATAATCCGCATGTTTGCCCAAGGTGGAATGCGGATTGCTGGTTAATGCCACAATTTTATTGCCAAAATTTTTCAAGCTCGGAATGAGTTTATTGACTTCGTCGCTTTCACCGCTATAAGAAATCAAAATCACCACATCAATGGGTTTTAACATACCTAAATCGCCGTGAAAGGCCTCGGTGGGGTGTAAAAAAAAGCTCGGCGTGCCAGTGGACGCAAGACTGGCCACAATTTTCTGCCCGATCAGGCCTGATTTCCCCACGCCACTGACGGCAATTCGCCCGTCACATTGTAGAATAAGGTCAATCACTTGATTAAAGGTATTGTCTAAATTCTGACTTAATTTTATTAAAGCCTGTTCCGCCATAGTAATGGTTTCACGGGCATTGTGTAGATGATCCATTTTATCCCCAGCAAAAGTGCGGTGAAAAAAACTGCTGTTTATTCACCTAAAATTGTTGTTGGTATTTTAGCGCAAGTTTTGATTTCACTCTAGCAAAAATTCCGTTATACTACCGCTCGAGTTGGTTAGACAATCGCTGGTTTATTGAAGCCCTAACGTGTTCGCAAGAACGATCTAGTGGGACAAATAGACGAGAGGAAAGTCCGAGCTACACAGGGCAGAGTGCTAGGTAACGCCTAGGGGGAGCGATCCCACGACCAGTGCAACAGAGAGCAGACCGCCCCTCACCTAGATTGTTTACAATGTAAGTGAGGGGTAAGGGTGAAAGGGTGCGGTAAGAGCGCACCGCATGGCGGGTAACCGTTCATGGCATGGTAAACTCCACTCGTAGCAAGACCAAATAGGAACTCAATGGATGGCCCGTCCAGAGTTCGGGTAGGTTGCTTGAGCGTGCGTGCGAACGTACGCCTAGAGGAATGATTGTCCACGACAGAACTCGGCTTATCGATCAACTCATGTTATTCCAATCCCCTCTCCCTCAGGGAGAGGGCTAGGGTGAGGGGAGCTAATTCACTGCTTTCACTTTCACCAAACACACCGCCCCAATCACAATCATCAAAAACGATACATAAAACACCGAGCTATAATGCCAATATTGTGCCAATAAACCTGCGATAGGGCCAGATACCACCCAACTTAATTTGGCGGCGTTACTAAACAACGTGGTGGCAGCACCTGCTTGGTTTGGCATTAAATCTTGAAAATATACCATGCCGAGGGTGGCGATAATGCCGATAAAAATCGCATTAAAAAATTGCAGTAACACCAACTGCCACGTTTCTTGAAAAAATAACAAGCCAAAATAAAACAAAAATCCGGCAAAAAGTGCGGTGAAAATTAAGGCTTTTTTGCTGAAATATTGGGTTAAATAACCGCCTAATAACATGATCGGGATTTCTAATCCTGCGGCGGTTCCCATTAATGTTCCCGCTAATTCAGCGGATAAATGTAATTCGTGGATCACATATAACGGCATATTAATCAAATACATGCCGTTACAATTAAAGATCATAAACACGGTGATAAACAAATACAGTACACTTTTTCGATTATTGGCGGGGGCTTGTCGTGGCGTATTGGTTTCCGTTTTTTTGCGTGGCACTTTGGGTAATAGCGTGATCGAAATCAACCCACAAAAAACAAATGCCAAGCCTGCAATGGAATACATCCAATCAAATCCCCAATTTAATGCAATGCTAAAAGACAAGGGAGGACCGACAATCCACGCTAGCGAAATTTGGGTTCGCATAATGGTGGAAAACATCACGGTTTCTTTGCCTGTGCTGTCGGCATATTCTCGTGCCAACGCAAAAGATTGTGGATTAGCAGAGGATCCCAAACCAAGCAAGGTGGTACCGAAAATTACCAACAGCCAGTAATCTCGGATAAACGCAAACACCAAACAACCGCCCACCGCTAATATACAGCAATACATCATTACTTTACGGCGGTCGTCCATTTTATCGGAATATTTGGCTAATACCTGACTTAATCCAATGCCAATAATGGCATTAATCGCATAGAAATAGCCCACCATGGCAGGGGAAACCTGAATTTCTTGCGATAAAAACAGGCTCAATGTGGGTAATTGAAAAGAGGAGGCAATGCCGGTTAAAAAGGCAATTAACAAAAACGCAAAGGCCACTAAATTGGCCGGTTTTTCAATGGATTGGGTTGGGGTGAGCATAATCGATCTCTGAAAAGCAAAAAGTGCGGTAGATTTTACCGCACTTTGGGGAATTTGATAAGATGATTGCTGTTTTTGATTGGTGAAGTTAATGTTTTGTCAAAATCAATGTATTTTGTTGGGGAAAACCAATATTCCCATTTTGGGAATTTGGTGTTATAATATGTTCCATATTCAAGCAAAGGATGAATTAATGGATATTATCGGTAAAGAACGATTAGAAGATTATGCTCAACTGCACCCTAATGCGCGTTCGTCTATTGAAGATTGGATTGTAGCCATGGAAACAAGCGATTTTAAAACACCACAAGATATTAAAAATCGGTTTAGTTCAGTTGATATTCTGCCGAAAAACCATTGTATTTTTAATATTAGTGGCAATCATCACCGTTTATTTGTGAAGGTGGTGTATGTGGCGAACAGTATGATCGTGAAATGGATTGGGACGCACGCAGAATATGATAAAAAAGATTTTAATAAGCTCTCAAAAGGGAAATAGTCATGTGGACAATCATTAAAAATAAAACACAATATAACGAGGCAATGGAACGTATTGTTGATCTTGCTGACATGGATTTACTCGAGGGGTCGCCTGAATTAGCAGAATTTGAGTTGCTTTCCTTGTTGATTAAACATTATGAAACAGAGAAATATCCCACAGTGAAAACCGATCCTGTGAGAGCAATTAAGTTTGTGATGGAACAAAATCATTTAACACCGAAAGATATGAGTTTGTATCTTGGTTCGACTTCTCGAGTGTCAGAGATTTTAAATTATAAACGAAAATTAACCTTGGATATGATTAGAAAACTCAATCAGGGCTTACATATTCCGCTTGATTTGTTGGTGGATGATTATCCTATTGCTACTGCGAAATTTAAGCAACCTGTTTTTGATGTATCATCCACACCCAATTTTGCTTAATGTTTGCGGATGTTCAGTTTTTATGTTGATAAAAGACAATCAACACAAAAACTGAACAAAACGGGATAATTACTACTTTTTAGTACCTATAATTTTTATCTTTGGGTGATGTTCTTGGTGAATTACAGGTAGGTTTACTATCATAAATATCTGTATCGTGACACTGACCTTTATAATGGGTACAAACTCCCGTCCAATAATCACAATAAGACTTACCTGGTTCGCAGATGGTAGCTGTTTTTATATATTTAACATGACACTGGTTTTCTTTAAATACAGATTGACACCCTCTGATATTCCAACCGGCAAGACAATCATTAAAAAAGCGTGAATACGATATGTACTCAGGGGCAAGTCCAAATCTATAAAGTAGCTTTCTAAAATCTTCGGAATCTTTGGCACTTGGATCTTTCTTCACATGCCCTTCAATAATATTTTTAGCAGCTTGTATATCATGCTTAAAAATTTCAATATAGTAAACGAGAGCCATAAGCTCACTCAAATTAAAAGTGGAGCCCTTTATAGCTAACTTATCGTAACTATCTAAACTGTTTATATAGCGATAGGCTTGTTCTTGTACTTCAGTACTCACCGCTTTTGTCTTGAAATCGTCCTTTCTTAGAACCGGTTTATCGAAAAGAAGCTCGCCAATAGCGGATCCGACTATGGTTCCTACACTGGGATGATTGTCTTTTCCAATATGGAAATACTTATCTTTCAGACGAAATACTTCTGGCCAATTATTTGAATTGATAGCATTAATCACCTCGTCGTCATGTTTTGGGGTCTCGATAGTACAACTACCTAATCCTAAACAGACAACAATGAGCATTTTCAACCAATTTCGCATACTAAATTCCTTTTAAAATCGATCCCAACAGTCATAGAAACACCTAAAATAAAGGGGTAAAATGTGTTGAGAAAGTTTGTTAATTAAAATATAAACTTCCCCATTCTAAAAAAAAAAAATTAAAGTCAATCCCTAAAAATAAAAAAATTTGAAAAAAATACCCCGCACTTTCGTACGGGGTTAAGTATGGTGACGATGCTTCGCATCTAAATAGAGCAGCCATGGCGTGGTGTTATTATGCGTAACCCCGTACGAGAGTGCGGGGGCGGGATTAAAAATCTAATTGAATGGGGGCGAGTTTTAACGCTTTTGCCACTTTTTCTTTAATTGCAGACTTTAATTGCTCCGCTTTTTCGTATTTTGCATAGGCAGGCTGAGAAATGCCCAAACGTCGTGCTACTTCGCTTTGTGTGATATTGAGATATTTTCGCCAAGCCTGTAAAGGAGAAAGTCCATCTACAACGACCAGTCCTACCACTTCGTGTGGAACCGTTGGTTCAGGCTTTTTGTTTTCTTGCAATAAGTCAACATAGTCTGTATAAGGCAAAATCGCTACAAGGGGATTGCCCATGGTATCATTGACAATTTGCACATTATGCGTATGTACGTTCATCTCTTTTCTCCACTTGGTTAATGGTGATAATAATCGGATTGCCTTGCAAGCGAGTGAATGAAAAAATCCCCAAGCTGTCGCATGGGGATGATTTTATTTCCCCAAATTATCAAAAAACTTCTTCACGCCATCAAAGAAACTGGAATGTTTTGGTCTTTGGGTGTCATGGCCCTCCAAACTTTCTTC
The DNA here is from genome assembly GCF_051851515.1 of Lonepinella sp. BR2271. Taxonomy (NCBI): domain Bacteria; kingdom Pseudomonadati; phylum Pseudomonadota; class Gammaproteobacteria; order Pasteurellales; family Pasteurellaceae; genus Lonepinella; species Lonepinella sp. BR2271. The sequence goes on from NZ_JBPDVF010000001.1 coordinate 100,461, forward strand.
CAATTGACGTAACAAGGTTTTTTGTTCTTCGTTGAGGGAAACCGGGGTTTCTACGACGATTTTGCAAATTAAATCGCCCGCATAACCACTTCGCATGGCGGTAATCCCTTTGCCACGCATACGGAACATTTTACCGGTTTGGGTGCCCTCTGGAATTTTTAATTTTGCACGTCCCTCTAAGGTCGGTACTTCAATTTCGCCCCCAAGAGCGGCTTGGGTAAAGCTAATCGGGACCTCGCAGTATAAATTATTGCCGTCACGTTCAAAAATATGATGATCCTGTACATGAATAACCACATATAAATCCCCTGCCGGCGCACCATTTTCACCGGCAGCACCTTTGCCCGTTAAGCGTAATTGGTTGCCCGTATCCACACCCGCTGGGATTTTAACCGACAGACTTTCGGTTTTATGTACACGTCCGTCGCCGTGGCATTGTTTACATGGTTTCTCAATTTTCTTACCTGTACCATGACAATGCGGACAAGCGGTTTCGGTGACAAAGAAACCTTGTTGACGGCGAACCCGACCCTGTCCGTGACAGGTTGAACAGGTTTCTACTTTGGAACCTTTTTCTGCCCCTGTGCCGTTACATTCATCACAATGCACCAAGGTGCGAATTTGAATGTCTTTGGTGACACCACGCACGGCCTCTTCCAAGGTAATTTCAATGTCGTAACGTAAATCGTCACCCCGTACCACACGTTGACGACCGCCGCCGCCCCCGCCGAACATTTCGCTGAAAATATCTTCAAAGCCACCGAATCCCCCAAAGCCACCGCCAAATCCGCCGGCACCGCCACCGAATCCGCCTTGTTCAAAGGCGGCGTGACCGTATTGATCGTAAGCCGCTCGTTTTTCTTTATCATTTAAGATTTCGTAGGCTTCGTTGATTTCTTTAAATTTTTCTTCACTGTCTTTATCACCCTTGGTTCTATCGGGGTGATATTTCATCGCTAGGCGTTTATAGGCACGTTTGATTTCTTTTTCATCCGCCCCTTTTTGAATGCCTAGTATGTCGTAATAATCTCGTTTTGCCATAATCTGTTACTCGAAATAAGTTAATCTGTAAATTTAATATTATGTACCCATTTAGCAATCAATGGCTGTAAAAACCAAATGGTTGGAAAGGCCACACAAAAGGCGACAAGCCAGTTTTTAGGCCAGTTCATAATAAAATCAAGGGTGAAACCATTATTAAATAAGGACATCCCAAATGAAATAAACATTGAATAAATAAATACCGATACGCTGACCATAATCGGACGAAACCATCTTCTTTTAATTGCCATTTTTGATTCTCTAAATTCGTTCCCTCTCCCTCTGGGAGAGGGCAAGGGTGAGGGTAATCAGTGTTAGGGTAAAACATCACCCTCACCTCCCGAAAATCCTACGGATTTTCTCCTTCCTCTCCCAAAGGGAGAGGCTGTAAATACACCAAAAGGGCGTAAACTTACGCCCTTAATTAATGGATAATAAAGATTATTTATTATCTTTCACTTCTTCAAACTCCGCATCTACCACATCATCTTGTGGTTTTCCGCTTTGAGCTTGTTGAGCGTCTGGTTGTGGTTGAGCGGCTTGCATTAATTTTTCAGATACTTGAATTAACGCTTGCAATTTCGCATCAATTTCCGCTTTATTTTCACCTTTGGCTGCGGTTTCAAGCTCGCCTAAGGCTTTTTCAATCGGAGCTTTGTCATCAGCAGAAAGTTTGTCGCCTACTTCGCTTAATTGTTTGCGAGTAGAGTGAACAATTGCATCTGCTTGATTGCGAGCTTGCACTAATTCTTCAAATTTACGGTCTGCTTCGGCGTTGGCCTCTGCGTCACGTACCATTTGTTGAATTTCTTCATCACTTAAACCAGATGAGGCTTTGATCGTGATTTGTTGCTCTTTACCTGTGCCTTTATCTTTCGCTGAAACGTGGATAATACCGTCTGCGTCAATGTCAAAGGTGACTTCAATTTGTGGCATACCACGTGGTGCTGGGTTAATGCCTTCAAGGTTGAATTGACCCAAAGATTTATTGGCTGACGCTTGTTTACGTTCACCTTGTAACACATGAATCGTTACCGCACTTTGGTTGTCTTCCGCCGTTGAGAACACTTGCGATTTTTTGGTTGGAATCGTGGTGTTTTTCTCAATCAGGCTTGTCATCACACCGCCCATGGTTTCGATACCCAATGATAACGGGGTCACGTCTAACAATAATACATCAGTCACGTTGCCAGACAACACGCCACCTTGTACCGCTGCACCCACTGCCACCGCTTCATCTGGGTTCACGTCTTTACGTGGTTCTTTACCAAAGAACTCGGCGACTTTTTGTTGTACTAATGGCATACGAGTTTGACCGCCGACCAAAATCACATCATCAATTTGTGAAATGCTCAAGCCAGCGTCGTTTAATGCCACTTTAACAGGCTCAATAGAGCGCGCCACTAAATCTTCCACTAAAGCCTCTAATTTGGCACGGGTCAATTTAATATTCAAGTGTTTAGGACCTGTTGCATCTGCGGTGATATATGGCAAGTTCACATCTGTTTGTTGTGCAGAAGAAAGTTCGATTTTCGCTTTCTCGCCTGCCTCTTTTAGTCGTTGCATAGCTAATGGATCGTTGCGTAAATCCACGCCTTGTTCTTTTTTGAACTCGTCAACCAAGTAGTTAATCACACGGTTATCAAAGTCCTCACCCCCTAAGTGGGTATCCCCGTTGGTGGCTAATACTTCAAAGGTTTTTTCGCCGCCCACTTCATCAATTTCGATGATGGACAAGTCGAATGTACCGCCACCTAAGTCGTAAACCGCAATGGTTTGGTTGCCTTTGCCTTTGTCTAAACCGTAGGCAAGAGCCGCCGCCGTTGGTTCATTGATAATACGTTTTACATCTAACCCTGCAATACGACCTGCGTCCTTAGTGGCTTGACGTTGGGCGTCGTTAAAGTAAGCCGGTACTGTGATGACGGCCTCGGTGACGGTTTCGCCCAAGAAATCTTCGGCGGTTTTTTTCATTTTTTTCAACACTTCGGCTGAAATTTGTGGTGGCGCTAATTTGTCGCCTTTCACATCTACCCATGCGTCGCCGTTGTCGGCTTTCACAATGCTGAATGGCATAATGTTCACATCACGTTGTACTTCTTGGTCTTCAAAACGGCGACCAATTAAACGTTTGATCGCAAATAACGTATTTTTCGGATTGGTCACCGCTTGACGTTTCGCCGGTTGACCCACTAAGGTTTCATTGTCATTGGTATAGGCAATGATTGACGGGGTGGTGCGATCGCCCTCGGCGTTTTCAATCACACGTGGTTTGTCGCCATCCATGACAGCCACACAAGAGTTGGTTGTCCCTAAGTCAATACCGATAATTTTTCCCATAATTTGTTTTCCTTCTAGTTAAATCTGTTTATTTCGCAATGCTTTTCTTGTTGATATTCAGAATAAGCTCGCTTGCTTGTTACTTAAAATGTGGTTGGCTTTTCCTTTTTCAAGGGCTGTTTTAAAATTTTTTTGATATTTTAAAATAGCAGGACAACATCACATTTTTTGATTGTGTTGATAAAGTAAGGTTGGTTTTGCGTATTTCAAGTGGGGAGAAAGAAAATAGGGGAAGAAAGAGAATAGGGGGAGATAGCTTAAAATCAAGGTGAAACTGCGGTGTAAAAAAGTGAAGATTTTCCACCGCACTTTGTTGCAAATTAATGATGTCGGATTAAGCTCAGTGTGCCTTGAATAATCCAACCTACCGCCAGCGCATAGACTAATGTGCCGATACCGACCGTGCCACCGAGCCAATATCCTAAGGCGCAAGCGGTCACTTCAATGATGGTTCGGACCACCGCAATGCGCCAATGAAATTTTTGGCATATCCCCACCATTAAACCATCACGTGGGCCAGCGCCAAGATGGCAAGTAAGATAAAAGGCGGTGCCAACGCCAAGTAGTAACATACCCATTAAAAAGTAGCCAATTTGTCCTGTTAAATCCGTTGGGAAAGGGAGATAGGCAACGGTGAGACCGAGTAATATGGCGATCACAATGACATTTAACAGGGTGCCAATACCCAGTCGCATTTTGAGGGGGATCCACAGCAGCATAACGATTCCGCTGATTAGAAAAGACGCCCAACCCACACTAAAATTACCCTGTAAAGCAATGCCTTGTGAAAGTACCGTCCATGGGGCTGAACCGAGATCAGACAGCAAAATCAAGCCCTCACCGATCCCCATAATCATGAGGGTTGGCAATAGCACAAACAAAGACTTGGTTTCCAGTGACCAAATATGTTTAGCGGTCCAAATCGTGTCGGGTAACGTGGCGGGTTTTAGTTTCATTCAATCGTTCCAAAGCAGTTGAGTCTATAATAATGAAAAAATGACGAGAAAAAAACAAAATTAAACGCATAACTTATAGCAGAAAAATATAAAAGCGGTTAGAATGGGGCAATTTTTACTTTCAGGAGAAATACATCATGGGGTCATTAATTAGTATCTTAGGGATTGTGGTATTATTGGGTATCGCATTCTTATGTTCAAACAATCGTAAAGCCATTAATTTCAGAACCGTGTTCGGGGCGTTACTTATCCAAATCATTTTTGGCGCACTGATTCTTTATGTGCCTGCGGGACGAGATGCCTTGCTCTGGTTATCCAATGGCGTGCAAAAAGTGATTGGTTATGGCTTTCAGGGGATTGAATTTGTTTTTGGTGGTTTAGCCAGTAATAAAATTTTTGAAGTAATGGGCGGTGATGGCTTTATTTTTGCCGTGCGTGTTCTCCCAAGTATTATTTTCTTCTCTGCGTTAATTTCCGTGCTGTATTATATCGGTGTCATGCAATGGGTGATTAAAATTATCGGCGGTGGCTTGCAAAAATTATTAGGCACCTCCAAAGCGGAGTCCATGTCTGCGGCGGGGAATATTTTCGTTGGACAAACCGAGGCACCATTACTGGTGAGACCTTACATCAGCAAAATGACCAACTCTGAACTTTTTGCCATTATGTGTGGTGGTTTGGCGTCAATTTCAGGCTCTATGTTAGCCGGTTATTCAAGCATGGGCGTGCCATTACCTTATCTGATTGCCGCCTCCTTTATGGCCGCACCGGCGGGGTTATTGTTCGCTAAAATGTTATATCCACAAACCGAAAAATTTGATGATAGTATTGAACATGTTGAATTGGAAAAACCCTCTAATATTTTAGACGCCGCAGCAGGTGGCGCCTCTTCTGGTTTACAACTGGCGTTAAATGTGGGCGCAATGTTAGTGGCCTTTATCGCTTTAATTGCCTTGATTAATGGTATTTTAGGCGGTGTCGGTGGCTGGTTTGGCTATGACGAATTATCTCTTGGCGTGATTTTCGCTTGGATTTTCAAACCATTAGCTTGGTTGATCGGGGTACCTTGGGAAGACGCAGGTGTTGCAGGCCAAATGATTGGTACAAAATTAGCGATTAACGAATTTGTCGGCTATTCAGATTTTGCCAAATATTTAAGCCCAGAAAGTGCGGTGCAATTAGCGGACAAAACGAAAGCGATCATCACCTTTGCCTTGTGTGGTTTTGCGAACTTTGGTTCGATTGCGATTCTGATCGGTGGTTTAGGTGCCATGGCACCAAATCGCCGTGGTGATATTGCTCGTTTAGGCTTGAAAGCGCTGGTTGCGGGGACATTATCAAACTTAATGAGTGCCACTATTGCGGGCTTATTTATTGGTTTAAGCGGTGTTGCTTTAGCCTAAACCACGGTATAATGAATGACCGATTTAAGGAGTACACCACAGCATTGTCTGTGGTGTTGTTATTTTTAACCCTGTTAAACGTTTGCGTGAACGGAAATAAGGAAAGAAAAGGATGAAACGTGTATTCATCATCATGCTTGATTCGCTCGGCATTGGTAGTGCAAGGGACGCGGATAAATTTGGCGATCAAGGGGCCAATACATTGGGGCATATTGCACAATATTGTGCGGCCAATCAAGCAAATAGTACGGATTTATCCATTCGTCAAGGGCGCTTGAAATTACCTCATTTGGAAACCCTCGGCTTGGGGCTTGCCGCCGAAAAATCTTGTGGCGTGTTACCTGACGGCTTTCAAGCCGCACCCGAATTAATCGGTGGTTATGCCTTTGCACAGCAAATTTCATCCAGTAAAGATACGATTTCAGGGCATTGGGAAATAGCGGGAGTCCCCGTCTTTTTGAAGTGGAATGTTTTTCCGCAAGCAGAACAGAGTTTTCCTGAGGATTTGCTTGAACGCATTGTACAAAAAGCGGGCTTGGCGGGGTATTTAGGAAATTGCCACGGCACCAGTGCGACAATTTTAGATACCTTTGGCGAGGAGCATATCAAAACCGGTTATCCGATTTTTTATACCTCGGAAGAATCCGTGTTTCAAATTGCTTGCCATGAACAACATTATGGCTTAGAGAAACTGTATGAACTTTGCCAAATTGTGCGAGAAGAATTAGCACTCGACAATATTGGGCGAGTGATTGCACGTCCTTTTGTGGGGGAAAAAACAGGAGAATTCCAACGCACCACGAATCGTCGAGATTTCACCGTAGAGCCACCAACCAAAACCCTGTTACAAAAATTGATTGACGAAAAACAAGGGATTGTGGTTGCTGTGGGCAATGTGGCGGATATTTATGCACATACGGGGATTAGCAAAAAAATCAAAGCGACGGGGCTAGAAGAATTATTTGATAAAACCTTGCAAGAAATGCGAAGTGCGGGGGAAAACACCCTCGTTTTTGCCAATTTTGTGAATTTTGATGCCACGGTGGGTTATCACCGAGATGTCACAGATTATGCCATAGGCTTAGAATATTTTGATCGCCGTTTGCCGGAATTATTGGAATTAGTCAACAACGAGGATCTATTAATTCTGACCACCGATCATGGTTGTGATCCAACATGGCAAGAGTCCATTCATACCCGTGAACATATCCCCGTGTTACTGTATGGTTCAAGCATACCCAAAGCCTTTCTTGGTCAACGAGAAACCTTTGCGGATATCGCACAAACCGTAGCACAATATTTTGATTTATCGCCGATGGATTACGGTAAATCGATCCTTTAATTGATTAAACAGAGAGGAAAACATTATGACTCCACATATTAACGCACCAGCAGGCGCATTTGCAGATGCCGTATTAATGCCGGGTGATCCACTTCGTGCTAAATACATTGCAGAAACATTTTTAGAAAACGTTCAAGAAGTAACCAATGTTCGTAATATGCTTGGTTATACGGGGACTTACAAAGGCCGCCGAATTTCCGTGATGGGACATGGCATGGGGATTCCCTCTTGCTCGATTTACAGTAAAGAACTGATTACCGAATATGGCGTGAAAAAAATTATTCGTGTTGGTTCTTGCGGTGCCGTCCGTCAGGATGTGAAAGTCCGTGATGTGGTGATTGGCCTCGGCGCTTGTACTGATAGCAAAGTCAATCGTATTCGTTTTAAAGATAACGATTTTGCCGCCATTGCAGATTTTGAGATGACACAAGCTGCCGTACAAGCAGCGAAAAACAAAGGCGTCAAGGTTCGAGTTGGGAATTTATTCTCTGCGGATCTTTTCTATACACCGGATGTGGAAATGTTTGATGTGATGGAAAAATATGGCATTCTTGGGGTTGAAATGGAGGCTGCAGGGATTTATGCTGTGGCGGCGGAATACGGGGCGAAAGCCTTATGTATCTGTACGGTTTCCGATCATATTCGGACAGGCGAACAAACCAGTTCAGAAGAACGCCAATTCACCTTTAATGAGATGATTGAGATTGCGTTAGACAGTATCTTAATCGGTGATTCTGCCGAATAAGGCGCATAAAAAGTGCGGTGATTTTATTCAATAATTTGATTGAATTTGCACCGCACTTTATGCTTGAGAAAAGGGTTAAGCCTTTTTCAGAAATGCCGATTTTAATGAAAAAGGTTGGCCCTCAATTTTACAATCCACATCATGATCGCTGTCGACTAAGCGAATATTCTTCGCTTTGGTGCCTTTTTTCAACACAATAGATGACCCTTTTACTTTGAGATCTTTAATTAAAATGACGTCATCGCCATCTTGTAATAGATTACCATTGCTGTCTTTCCACACTTTTTGTTGGTTTTCTTCGCTTATTTCTTCATCTGACCATTCATAAGCACAGTCAGGGCAAACAAAATTCACGCTATCGTGATAAACATAGTCACCCTGACATTTTGGGCAAGTCGGCATTTGATCCATTTTCTTTTCCTTACGTATAAAATTGGGCGCCAGTATAGCAGAGAATTGGCGATTTATCCAAAATTCGCCCTTGTGCGAATTTCTTTTATGCTCGGATTTCTTTTATACTCACTTTTCAGTAGAATAGAGCGCAACATTTAATTAAGAGGTGAGTATGAAAACAAAACAACTGATTATTGCATTATCCACAGCATTATTTTCGAATGTGTTATTGGCGCATAATATTCAAGTAAACCACCCATTACCGGCAGTCAGCGTACAAAAAGACGGTGAGATAAATCTCAACGGTGACAAGGTTCAATATCAAGGTTGGCATTCTGCCCAGTTAGTCGGCAAAGTTAGAGTGGTACAGCATTTTGCCGGCAGAACCGCGGCCAAAGAAAAAAATGAGGCATTAATTCAAGCCATTAAACAGGCCGGATTTGACCGTAACAAATATCAAACCACCAGCATTATTAATGCGGATGACGCCGTGATAGGTACAGGGATTTTTGTCAAAAACAGCGCAGAAAAAGGCAAAAAGGAAAATGCCCACAGTCAGGTGATTTTAGATCAACAAAGTGCGGTGAAAAATGCGTGGCAATTACGTGAAAAAGATAGCGCCGTGATTGTGTTAGATAAAACTGGTAAAGTCCAATTTGTGGCAGAGGGCAAATTATCGGCGGAACATGTAAAAGAGGTAATTGATTTAGTTGGAAAATTACTCAAACAATAAGCCTTAAACATTTGCCCCATACTTCACATTCAGGAAGATGGGGCATTTTTTATCGCTTATTGTGCATTAGCTTTCGTTTTAGTGGGTTTATCTTCTGGTAAGATTAAATTTAAGATCAAAGCAAGCAAAGAGCCGACGGTAATGCCTGAACCAAAAATTTCTTTGAAGAACGTTGGCAATTTATCCAATAATTCTGGACGTGTGGTGACCGCTAATCCGCAACCGATAGAAATCGCAATAATTAAACCGTTGCGTTTGCTACGTTCAATGTTGTCCAACATTTGAATACCGGCCGCAATAATCATAGCGAACATCATTAAGCCCGCCCCACCTAAAACAGGCAATGGAATAGAAACGATTAACGCCCCAAACACAGGGAATAAGCCCGCTAATACCAATAAACCGCCCGTCAGTGCAACAACATAACGACTTGCTACGCCCGTCAAGGTGATCACGCCGATATTTTGTGAGAAAGAAGAAAATGGCGTGGTCGACATCACGGCCGCTAAAGCAGAACCTAACCCATCACACAGAATACCACCACGTAAATGTTTGCCCGTGATTTCCGTTTGGGTCGCATTGCCTAAAGCAAGGAAGTTACCGCTACTTTCTACGATAGTGACTAAATAAGCAATCGCCATACCGATAATGCCGGTAATGGGGAAAGATAAGCCAAAATGGAGTGGTTGTGGCAACGCAAAGGCTTGTGCCTCTTTTACGCCAGTGAAATCAATCCATCCGAGGGCAAGACAAAGGATATAACCGGTCATCATACCGATCACAATCGCAGCCGCAGAGAAAATGCCGGTTCCCCATTGCACTAATGCCACTACAATAACGAGTACAAACGTCGCCATCATCAGATTTTCAGGGGCAGCATAATTGGCATCAGAACGCTGACCACCCGCAAACCAGTCCACCGCCACAGAAATCAAACTTAATCCGATCATCATGACGACCGTGCCAGTGACCACCGGTGGAAATAATTTACGAATACTCGGCATAAAGAAACTGCCGATAATCATCACTAAGGCACCGACTAAGGACGATCCGAGAATACCTGCCACCCCATGTTCACTAAAACCAACGGCAAGGGCGGCTGACACGAATGTAAAGCTGGTTCCCATTACGCTAGGTAATCGAATCCCAACTGGCCCCAACCCACGGCATTGAATGATCGTCACGATCCCCGATACTAACAAGGCAGCGTTGACTAAAATAATGGTGTCGGGAGTAGGTAATTTTAATACGTTACCAATCACTAATGGCACGGCAATAATACCGCCGAGCGCAGCGAGTAAATGTTGTGCCGCTAATAATAAACTTAACCCAAAAGGCGGTTTATCTTCTACGGTATAAAGTAGGTTGTTATTCATAATGGTTCCTCAATTAAAAAATAGGCACGCATTATACAGCAAACGTTTGCGTTTTGTTAGAAAAAAGTGCGGTGGGAAATTCCGAAGGAATTTCAACGTTGCTTTGAGCAACGGGGGCAATGCCCCGAACAATCCTGTAAGGGATTGTGAGTAAAAAACAAAAACATTTTTCACCGCACTGTTGTTTTGACAGGAATGGCGTATTACCAACCGCCCCCAAGTGCCTTATACAAACTCACCAAACTCAATGCTTGTTGGCGTTGTGATTGAATCAACTGATTTTGTACATTGATCGCATTAATACGTGCATTAATCGTACTATCTAAGGTTTTATTACCATTTTGGAACAATTTCACCGCATCATTAGCTTGTTTATTGGCTTGCGTTAAAGATTGAGCAAATAATTGGCTTTGGCGAGCTTGGGTATATTGTTGATGATAGGCATTATCCACTTCGGCTAAACCATTTAATAAGGTTCTGTCGTATTCTAATAGAGCAGATTGAAGTGCCGCATCTGCTTTATCAATATTAGCTTGAATACGTCCATTGGTGAAAAGTGGTACATTAATGCCCACACTGACCATGGACATCCAGCCTTTCAGTACCGTGTCACCATCCGCTTGCATTTTTCCGCCGTCCGCCATAAAGCTGAGAGAAAAACGTGGGTAGAGATCCGCTTTGGCACTGGCGACTTTCGCTGCTGCGGCCTGCACCGAATAACGTTGAGCTTGTAAATCAGGGCGACGTTCTAACCAACCTTCTGGCGTGCTGCCTACCGGTGCTTTGGGTAAATTGGCTAAAATATTACGGCTATCTGGTAGCGTAAAACCTTGTGGTACTTCGCCTAATAACACGGCAATAGCTCGCACTTCCGTGGTATATTGCGAGTTGAGCGTAGTTTGTTGTGCTTTAGCTTGTGTGATTTGGGTTTCAATTTCGCTCACTTCGTAAGCGGTTGCTTGCCCCGCATTAAAACGGCCTTTCACATAGCGAGCCAGCTTGTTTAATTCTGCAATTTGTTGATTGCTCGTCACTTGTTGCTGTTGAATCGCACGTGCATTGATATAATGTTGAGCAATATTGCTAGAAATTAACATTTTGGCGGAATAGGCTTGTTGTTGCACTGCGTCACGTTGAAAACGAGCCGCGTCGCTGTCACTGGATTTTTTACCGAAAAAATCCGCTTCCCAACTTGCACTTAAGCCACCGTAACCATTAAGGCCTTTACTTTCACGGTCTGTGCCATACATATTCATATCGCTATAAGAACCGCCACCGCTGACACTCCCAGATACATTAATGCCTTTATCAGCTTCTGAATAGTCAGCTCCTGCTTGGGCTTCATTTAAACGGCTTAAGGCTAATTTATAGTCTAGGTTTTGGGCTAATCCTTTATTAATTAAATTGCTTAATACCGGATCATTCCAACTGTTCCACCATTGGCTTAAGTCTATTTGAGCGGTGCCTTGTTGGCTGAAATTTACCGGTAAATTCACCGCACTTTCAGTGGATACTTGGGTTTGTTGGCAAGCGGTTAAACCTAATAACACGGCTGCAACGAGAGTAATTTTAAATTTATTCATTGTGTTTCCTTTTTGTTAGCCTTGTCTTTCTAACATTTTCTTAAAGCGTAATAGGGCGAAGATTAAACAAATTAATGCGACCACTGAAACAGTGAGTAACTTCGTCCATAAAATATCAATACCTGCCCCACGGAAGAGGACATCTTGTGAGAAGTCAGCGAATACGGTGGTTGGCCAGTATTTACTGATTTCTTGTGCGACCACTGGCATGTTGATTCTTGGTGCTGCCGAGCCAGAGAAGAGTAATAACACCATATACGTTGGCACCACGAGTAAGCTAAATTGTGCCATGGTGGGTGCAATCGTGGCTAACATTACCCCTAAGGAGGAAATCGCAAAGAGAAAGAGTGCTAACCCCACGCCATATAACCACAATTCACCGTTGATCGGCACGTCTAAATACCAGTTCACCACTAATCGCATGGAAATCATGGCCGCTACCCAGTTAACTAAACCGTTGGCGAGAATTTTAGCTAACAGAATTTCTGACGCATTCACTGGCATCACTAACAGATGTTCCATGGTACCACGCTCACGCTCACGAATCACCGCCGAGCCAACTAACACCATCACCATTAACGCCAACATATCCCCAATTTTCATGGTCGGTACAAATCGCACACTTTCTGCATTGGGGTTATACAATGAGTTAACCACTGCAACCGCTGGTGCATTACTTGATTTCGCTCCCAGAAATTCGCTGATTTCTTGCGTAATATAACCTGTTAACATGGTTGAACCAGCTCCGGCTTGCGTCATCATGGTGGCATCTACTTGCAGATAAAGCTCAGGATGACGTCCCATTAACAAATCTTTCTCAAAATTCTCTGGAATTTCTAGGGCAAAAATAATTTTATTTTTATCCATTAAGTGATGGGCTTCATCACGTGTCATTTCTACCGGTTTGGTGAAATAAGGTTCTTTAATGGCGTCTTGTAAACGATAGCTTAACGCTGATTTATCATGATCAATAATCGCAATGGGTGCGGATTTTACATCATAGGTAATCGCATTGGCTAACATCCCAATCATTACGGTAAACACCATTAAAATGGCAATTAATAACGCCGGTTCGCTAAATAAACTTTTCAGTTCTTTGACGGTGAGCGTAAAGAGAGATTTTAATGCACGCATTACGGCTCCTGTTTTTTCAATTTAATACTGGCAACCATCAGATAAACCAAAGGGAAAATAAGCAACACTAAAAAGTTATTATGCAAATCTTCAAATGGAATACCTTTGGTAAAGGTGCCTGCACTGATACTTTGGAACCATGACGCAGGGAAGAAATTACTCAGAATTTGAGCCCACCAAGCCATACTAGAAACGGGGTACATCATCCCCGAGAAGTTCATGGTTGGAATCATGGTCGCAATCGCCACAATAAACAATGCGGCCGCTTGTGATTTCATTAAACTGGAAATTAATAAACCAAAGCTAGTGGATGCCCAAATGAAGATCATGGCACCTAAACTTAATACCGCTAAGGAACCTTTTACAGGGACACCAAACCAGAAAATCGCCATGCCCACTAGGATAATATAGTTCACGCCCCCCATTAAAATATAGGGGAGCTGTTTACCTAGTAGGAATTGAATCACTTTGGCTGGTGATGAGTAAAGGTTCATAATGGAGCCGATTTCACGTTCACGCACTACGCCGAGTGCGGTCATCATGGCAGGGATCATCATCATGATCATCATCATCAAACTTGGCACCATGGCGTTAACACTTTTGGATTCAGGGTTATACATCATGCGTGGCACGATATTGATCCCGCCACTGTTGGTGGATGTAGCATATTGTGCATTAAATTGCGACATAATACTGGTGACATAGCCTTGCACCGTAGAAGTATTAGCAGGCAATGAGCCATCAATAAAGAATCCTACTTCTGGCGAACGACCATTTAATAAATCACGCCCAAAGCCAGATGGAATTTCAACCACGACTTCCACGCCAGCACGTTTTAACACTAAGTTTAAATCATCACGTGAATGAATGGTGGCTTGTAAATCAAAATAGCCAGATCCTGTAAAGGTTTGAATTAATGCTCGGCTTTCTGGGCTTTGATCTTGATCGTACACCCCAAAACGCATTTCACCCACGTCGAAAGAAATCGCCCAACCCGTAGCCATGAGTAAAACAATCGGGCCAAAAATGGCGAACATTAAACGGATTTTATCTCGGGCTAATTCTTTTGCCTCACGCACCGCAAAGGCCCAAGTCATCAGGAAGAAATACATTAACGCATTTTGTTTTTTCACTGGCTTGGTTTCCGTTACGACATTATTTGCCTTACCGTCCGCTTTTTCAATGGTATTTTCCGGTTCCGCAATGAGTAAATATTGAATAAAAGCCTCTTCTAAACTGTTAGAATGATGTTCATCAATCAGTTCTTGTGGCGTACCGAGAGCCAGTACGTTGCCTTTGTGCATCAGCGACAAACGGTCACAATACATGGCCTCATTCATAAAGTGCGTGGTCACGAAAATGGTGATTTTATCTTCACGAGACAATTTAATCAGCATTTCCCAGAACATATCCCGAGCTGCAGGATCCACCCCCGAGGTCGGTTCATCCAAAATTAACACTTCAGGACTATGCAAACAGGCACAGGCTAATTGTAAACGTTGGCGAATGCCCAAAGGTAACGCAGAGGGGAGCGTGTCCGCCATTTCTGTTAATTGGAAATATTCGAGTGTTTGTTTAATCGCACTTTCGCTTTTACGACCAAGTTCGTATAATTTTGCGTGTAATTCGAGATTATCTCTGACGGTTAATTCTTCGTACAATGAAAAAGCCTGCGACATGTAGCCGACTCGTTTTTTAATCGCATTTGAGCCAGCCTCAATGGATTCGCCTAATAATTGTGCGGTGCCACTAGTGGGTTCAATCAGACCAGTGAGCATTTTCATGGTGGTGGATTTGCCACAGCCATTGGAACCTAAGAAACCAAAGATTTCGCCTTTTTCGATTTCAAAAGACACCTTATTCACCGAGGTGAAATCCCCAAATTTTTTGGTTAAATCCGAGGCTTGCATGGCTAACGGTGAATTAGGATCGGATTCAAATGGTGGCAAGACCAAGCCATTTTCGCTACCTCGTTTATCTTCTGGCAACATTTTTACATAGGCCACTTCAAGGGAATCTGTCTTGTAGCGATCCAGTACGGCCTGGGTTTTATCGTTTTCCAGAATTTTGCCGTCGTCCATAGCAATCAGATACTCAAAACCTTGTGCCTCGTCAATATAAGCGGTGGCGACGATCACGGTCATTTCGCTCATTTCGGCACGTAGATTATCTACTAACGCCCAGAATTGACGGCGAGATAATGGGTCAACGCCGGTGGTGGGTTCATCTAAAATAAGTAAATCAGGGCTATGCACTAACGCACAGCAAAGACTGAGCTTTTGTTTCATACCGCCAGAAAGTTTACCCGCTGCACGGTCGCCAAAGGGAGCTAATCCCGTAGCCTGCAATAAACGTTGGGTGCGATCACCCAGTTCTTTTTTGCTTAAACCAAACAGATCCGCATGAAACTCAATATTTTCTTTAATGGTGAGCGTTGGATAGAGGTTTTTCCCCAACCCTTGTGGCATAAACGCAATGCGAGGTAACGCACTTTCTCGTGGCGCCGTTTTTGCCATATCGCAGTCCAGTACTTGCACCGAACCTTGTTGAATAATTTTCACCCCTGCAATAATCGAAAGCAAGGTAGATTTTCCCACCCCGTCAGGCCCGACAAGCCCAACGGTTGACCCCTTGGTGATTTCTAAGGAAACGTCTTTTAACGCTTCATTATCACCATAGCAGTGCGTGAGATGTTGAATAGAAACAGCGACGGTCATTGAATTACTCCTGTGGTAATTTAACCGCTAAATGACTTGCCCAATCACTGTTATCTAAACGTACATAACCATTACCGGCCATCCCACCTTTCAGTAAGCCTTGATATTTGGTGGCCACATCGGCAGGGACTTTAAGTTTAATTTTAAACATAAATTTGGTCCGTTCCGCTAAGGTTTCCACGGATTTCGGGGTAAATTGTGATTGTGTCGCAATTTGGCTCACCACCGCAGGGAATACCGCCTCCACGCCGTCTAACACAATACGAGCCTCATCACCGACTTTGACTTTCGCCATATCCGTCGCAGGGACAAAAATATACATTGAGACATCCGTCGGATCGAGCAAACTCGCCACTCGGCTACCCGCAGCAACCACGTTACCTTCATCCACAAAACGGTACTCAATGACACCCGCATAAGGCGTACGAATAATCATATCATCAGTCACCGAGGTCGCTTGGGCGATTTGGGTTTCCGCCACTTCAACGTTACGTTGAATTTCGGCCAAACTGGCAGTGGCAGATTTCACTTTTGCCACCGCTGCATCACGATCCGCTTGACGGCGAGCCACTTCTGAGGCAGACACTAAGCCATCTTTACGCAATTTCAACGCATTGTCTAATTCTAATTGTGCTACTTTTTGTTGTTGTTGCGCAGCTTGAATATCTGCTTGCGCACGGGCAATGGTTTCTTGTGCTTTTTGTTTGTTTGCTTTCGCTTGATCCACTTGGCTTGTTGAGGTTTCAGAGGCAAGTTCAGCGATTAAGTCATTGACATGCACATATTGCCCTTCTTCCACCGCCACGGTTTTCACCCGACCCGCATATAAACTTTGCAAGTCGATACGTTTCAATTCCAAACGCCCATTACTGGCCGCCAGATTTGACACTTCGACTTTGGATTGTTGAGATTGATAATAGTAATAACCACCGCCAGCAAGGGCAAGTAAGATAATTAATATAAGGATTTTTTTCATTCGTGTTACCTATCATTTATGGTCTAAAAAATTGCGGAAATTATAACCTATCCTCTTTTTTATACAATCAACAATATTTTAACAAAAGTTATGTTATGATAACAAAATTGATAATATGTGTGCATAACGCAGAAAAAGACAAAGGTAATTGGTATGACAGAACAAGCAGATTTACGTGTACAGCGTTCTCAATATTATATTCAACAAGCCCTTGTGACTTTATTAAAAGACAAATCCTTTACTGATATTTCCGTTCAAGATATTTTAGACAAAGCCATGGTTAACCGGAGTACGTTTTATCGTCATTATTCAGGCAAAACGGATTTAGCCGCTAAAATGATCGCCGAATTTAAACAACTCTTAGCCGAAAGAATGGAACAGCGTTTAGAGAGTAAAAATCTCAATTTATTTTACTTACAGCTGATCCCGCAAATTTGGGACAAACGAGAATTAATTTTAGCCCTTTGGAAAATCGACACGCCAAAATTACATCTTTATGCAGATATGCAACAAATGATGAAAGGCTTTTTGCTCGTCCTATTGGAACAAAAAAAAGTGGATCCAGACTTTATGGATTATCAAAGCACCATTTTTGCCAAAATGATGTTAGCCAGTGTTCGTTATCACTTTGAACGCAATATTAAACCCGATTTGAAAATGGCATTAATGAAAATACGAGAAGTGATTGATATTATGGATTTTTAGTATGAAAGAGTGCGGTGAAAAAACATGATTTTTTCACCGCACTTTAATTAGCGTGCGTTCATTGAACCATTATTGGCTTTCTCTACGCAAACGCTGATATTCCTTGGATTGATTAAGTAAAATCCGAGCGGCCTTTTTCAAATCATTAATATCCTCATTCGGTAAATAAAACGTGGTCGGCAAATTCAGCATACGTTGACGAAATTCTGCTTGATCATCAGGCAAATCTCGTAAATTCAAGCTAATAAAATAGATGCCCGCTTTATTACCTTTCACTTTAGCTAATTCCTCGTTTCGTGCATCCACCACAGCTCGAAAACGGTTTAAACTGGCTTGTGAAGTTTGTTCAATCGGCACATCAATGACCGCCGTGGCTTGGTCGGAAAAGCTCGGTATCTCCGCTTTTTTATCAATTTCTGTACTAATCTGGTTTTGGGCATTCACGCTAATCACAATAATTCGCTTGATATTGCTGCTTTTTAACCGTTCACGAATGGCACTTTCAGGCGACACTTCTTGGGTTTCTAGCAAACTTTTAATGCCTAAATTATCGGTTAATCCGCCGTCTAATAAATGAATATATGGTCGATCTTCGCTGTTACCGTATTGTTGTAATTGACGAATATATTGCTGACGGGATTCATTTTGCAAACTGTCAGGCTCGGCATTTAAGGTGGCCTGTAATTCTTTTGGTAATTGGTAATGACAGTTTCCGCCATTATTATTCAAGGTCAATGGCGAAAATACCAGTGGCACCGCACTAGAGGCCGCCACCGCTCGAGCAAGCGGTAATTTCGCTAAATCCAGACACATGGTATCAAATTGTTCTTGGGTAAAATCCAAGCGTCGACCAATCGACATATCCGTTGCACTGATCACGGCAAACGGGCCTTTGCGTGCGGTGGCTAAATCCCCAAAGGTTTTATTTCCAAAGAGGGTATTTTCAAATTGCTCTTGCAATAAATCGCCCCGTCCGAATTCGGGCGAAAATAAACGTGGCATATTGGCAAAAGACAGGGTTTGGTTCACCATTAATTTTTGGAAATTTTGCTTTAAGAATTTTTTCTCAAAATTCGGAATGGTTTCTTTGCCGTAAAGCGAATAATAAATCGCTAAGACGGAACCACCAGACACGCCGTATACCATATCCACATGCTCAATTAAGTTTGTGTTTTTACCGTCTAAGGTGATGGGGTGACTATTTAATTCTTCTAGCACGCCATAACCAAAGGCTGCCGCACGGGTTCCGCCGCCAGAAAACATAATCGCCACAATGGTTTGATCATTGAATTTATCTTGCATCACTTTTTGAATGCGATAGCCTTTGCTCATATCCACTTGGTCAATGGTGGCTAACGGTTGATATTGCACTGCATTACAGGCGGTGAGAAAAAGGAGTGAGCTGATAAAAGCCAGTTTATGGGGTAATGTCATTGAGTATGTTCCTAAAATATTTTGAGGGCAGTATAGCAGAAAGCAAACCCACTGATAATAGACTTTTCACATTCACCTTGAAAACCCTCACCCCCTCCACCGGCAGTTATGCGAGCATTTTTATAACTTTTTTATATAACTAACAGCAAAAGATTATTTCTGTTGTTATATGGCTTTCTTATATGATTTAACCTGATTTCTATTTTTCCAATATCATGGTGTGCTGAAAACGAATATCAAGTCTATGCACCGGTGGTTACATTAATTAGGCTTAGATTCTATTGCTACCGCAACGGACGTAAACCGTAATGTACTTTGTACTTCCAATCCTGTGGAAAGTAAATACGTTATCAAGATGAAGATCACGAGCGGCAAGGTTGTGCTTCCCATTATCTGGCGGAACGTGCCGAAGAAGATGGAGCAGTCGGGATTTTCGTGGAGCAGAATAATAATTTTAGATTGCCAGAAAATAGTGAAACCCCGATTATTATGATTGGTGCGGGTACGGGCATTGCACCGTTCCGAGCCTTTGTACAACAGCGTGCAGCCGATGAAGCCACGGGGAAAAACTGGTTAATCTTTGGTAATCCGCATTTTAGTGAAGATTTCTTATATCAAACCGAATGGCAAACCTTTGCTAAAGACGGTTATTTACATAAATACAGCTTTGCTTGGTCAAGAGATCAAGACGAGAAAATTTATGTACAAGATAAAATTCGTGAAAATGCTGCGGATATTTGGCAATGGTTGCAAAATGGCTCACATATTTATGTGTGCGGTGATGCCAATAAAATGGCGAAAGATGTCGAAAAAGCCTTGCTTGATGTGATTGCCGAACAAGGCAAATTAAGTGTTGAAGATGCAGATGAATATTTAGATGAATTGCGTCAGAATAAACGCTATCAGCGAGATGTTTATTAATCATCATAAAAAGCAATAAAAAAACACCGCACTTTTTTAGTTGGTTTACCCCCATTCAATAAAGTGCGGTGATTTTTTTTAATATAATCGAATAATGGCAATGCCAGTGAGTAACAGCACTAATCCAATAAATTGCATAAGCTGTAATGGCTTTTTCACTGCGCCTAATATACCGAAGTGGTCAATACATTGGCTACCAATAATCATACCGGCTAAGGCAAAGATCACCGTTTGACCGGTGCCCAACTCTGGCACTAACAACACGTTACCAAACACAAACAATGCCCCCAGCGAACCGCCAAACCACACCCAAGTTGGGAGTTTGGCTTTTGCCGCTTGATGTAAGGCAGGCAAAATGGGTTGACGTTGTGCGTTAATAAATAGGAATAAACAAAGCGTTCCCACAGCAAAAGAGATCAGGGCGGAGAGTAGGGGGGAATGCAATTCATGGCCTAAGGCACCATTGATAGCGGTTTGCATGGCGCCCATGCCACCTGCCACAATCCCGATAATTCGCCATAACCAAAGGGAAGATGTTGTTTGCGGTGTGTGAGACATTTTAGGGCGACGCACGACCAGAAAAATACCGCTTAACAATAAAATTGCCCCCAGTAAACGGCTTAAACTAAAGGCATATTGTGGGGTATGAAATAAACTAAAGTGATCGATAATCAGGCCCATGGACACTTGCCCGAGAATCACCATAATCACCGTTTGCACACCGCCTAAATGCGGAAATAACAGAATATTGGTGGTCAATGCGATGGTGCCTAGAAAACCACCAAGCCACATCCAAAAGGGCGTATTGGCGAGGCTTTGGGTATCAACGAGAAAAGATTGAGCACTCAGCAAGCCAAAACAAAACAAGCAAAGGGTACCCACTAAAAAGGAAATATTGGAGGCAATAAAAGGCGAACTCACCGCAAGGCGTAATTTGGCATTGATCGCCGTTTGTAATGCAATGCCTGCCCCAATGAATAAGGCAAAACTAATCCACAACATGATGTCATCCTGATCTTGGTTAAATGAAATGATAAGATTATTTTACTGCGAAAAAGAAAAAAATTCAGGGGATTTTATGAAAAAGATCCCCTGAATAAAAAGGATAAACGGCGATTATTTAATCGGATCTAAACCTAATACTTTACGCCCATTAATACTGGCAATATTGACCATTTCTTCTAAATTGGGGAAACGGCAACCGGCGGCTAACAAGCTAAGTTCCTGCCACATATCCCCCTCACATAACGGCACCATGTAGTCACAAATATTATCCGTACCAATGGCAACCGTGATCCCCTCTGGAATCATTTCATCAGCGGGCGTTAAGGCATTATGGAATGGCATCAATTCTTCTTTGCGGTTACTATCAATCCATGCCATCGGACAAGCGATCATCATCATTTGTGCCTCACGCATTTTTTGATACAAATTGTAGCGGTAAGTTTTGGAGTGGGCGCCAATCGAAATCCCATGAATGGCGACGACACGTCCTTGCATACCATGCTCAATGGTTTTATCACAAAGTTGCTCGGTTTCTTTTTCTTTTGGGGTATTAAATTGATCCACGTGAACATGACACATAATCCCCAAAGATTTGGCTTTATCGAGTAAAATATCCATGGCCTCTAAACCACGACCATAATCTAATTCATCACGATAGGGCAAGCCACCGATCATATCCACCATGTCTGAACCAATATCAAACCATTTTCTTGCGGTTGGCTCAATCACCCCTTTTAAGGTTTGGTTGGCAAATTTTAATACAATGTCGCTTTTATACACTTCTCGAGCTTTATGTGCCGCAATAATCGCCCGATCTTCACAGACAGGATCAATATCCACGAATGTGCCAAACGCCGTGACCCCTTGTGAAATCATCAGCTCAATGGCTTGACTAAAACGTGCATAATAATGTTCCACTGTGGAGGTGCGTTTAACTTCATCCACCAGATCCCATTTTTGTTGCAGATTACAGTTATGATAAATACTGATTTTTTCCGGTGTCATGGTAAAAGCACGGTCGGCATGTGCATGGGCGTTGACCCAACCGCCTTTTTTGATAATTTCATCTCTTATATAGGTTTTAAAGCTACGAACATGATTTTTCATAAGGATTCCATAATGATAGATGTGAAGTGAGCGGATAGGAAATGCGTATTAATAGAAAATAAACCGCTTATCAATGAGCATGTATTGATAAATAGGGTGGGAATGTTATAAAAAATTCGCTGATTTTTCATTAATAACATACTGTTCTAGTCCGAGTTGATACTAGAAAAGTAGTATAAAACTTTATGGGGAAAAAGGCTAGTATTAATCAGAAAATTACCTGAAAAAACACCGCAGTTTTTGGATTTTTCCATTAAACTGCGGTGTTTTTTTCGTTATTTTTAACGTAAAAATGCGGGAATTTTACTTTCGTATTCCGCAATTTTATCTTCGTGTTGCAAGGTTAACCCGATATTATCTAAGCCATTTAATAAGCAATGACGGCGAAATTCGTCCAGTTCAAAATGATAGACTTTATCGCCCGTGGTTACTGTCATGGCTTCCAAATCAATTTGAATTTCTTTGCCTGTATTCGCCCATACCCATTGAAAAATTTCTTCTACTTCTTGTTCGCTTAAACGCACGGGTAGCATGTGATTGTTTAAGCTGTTGTTATAGAAAATATCCGCAAAGCTCGGGGCGATCATCGCTTTAAAACCATAATCTGCTAATGCCCATGGGGCGTGTTCACGTGAAGATCCACAACCTAAATTTTTGCGAGCCAATAAAATGGTGGCTCCTTGATATTGTGGATAGTTCAACACAAATTCAGGGTTGGCTTGAGTGCCATCGGCGTCCAAATAACGCCATTCGTGAAATAAATGTTTGCCAAACCCAACACGAGTAATGGCTTGTAAAAATTGTTTTGGAATAATTGCATCCGTATCTACGTTCGCCGCATCAAGTGGCACAACCAGACCAGAAAGTTGTTTAAATCCTGCCATGTTTTGCTCCTTATTGGCTTAGTTTAATGCGATATTACGAATATCAACGAATTTACCAAACACCGCTGCCGCTGCCGCCATAGCAGGGCTAACTAAGTGGGTACGACCGTTTCGACCTTGACGACCCTCAAAGTTACGGTTAGATGTAGATGCACAACGTTCCCATTCACCTAAACGGTCATCATTCATACCTAAACACATGGAGCAACCAGGGTTACGCCATTCTGCACCAGCGGCAATAAAGATTTTGTCTAATCCCTCTTTTTCCGCTTGTTCTTTGACTAAACCCGAACCCGGAACGACTAATACACGTTTTACGTTGTCCGCTTTTTTGCGTCCTTTCATCACCGCCGCTGCCGCACGTAAATCTTCAATACGTGAGTTCGTGCAAGATCCAATAAAGACTTGATCCACTTCAACTTTAGTTAAATCGGTATTAGCGTCTAATCCGATGTAGTTTAAGGCTTTTTCTGCGGATGCTCGAGCCACTGGATCCGCCATTTCTTCAGGATTTGGCACCCGTTGATCAATACCAATCACTTGCCCTGGGTTGGTTCCCCAAGTCACTTGTGGTGCAATATCTTTCGCCTCTAAGGTGACTACTGCATCAAATTCGGCATCATCATCGGTTTTTAAGGTTTTCCAATAGGCAATTGCGTCGTCCCAATCTTTGCCTTTCGGTGCGTGTTGGCGATCTTTTAAATAGGCAAAGGTGGTTTCATCGGGTGCAACAAGTCCTGCTTTGGCACCTAATTCAATAGCCATGTTGCATACTGTCATACGCCCCTCCATGGAAAGATCACGAATGGCCTCACCACAGAATTCGACTACATAACCTGTTCCGCCTGCCATGGTGGTTTTGCCAATAATGGCTAACACAATATCTTTCGCCGTAATCCCTGGGTTGACTTTGCCACGGACTTCAATTTTCATACTTTTGGCACGTGCTTGTTTTAGGGTTTGGGTGGCGAGGACATGTTCGACTTCAGATGTCCCGATCCCAAATGCCAAAGCACCGAATGCACCGTGAGTAGCGGTATGCGAATCACCGCAAACAATGGTCATACCCGGTAAAGTTAAGCCTTGCTCAGGCCCCATAACATGCACGATCCCTTGTTGTTTGGTATTCATATCAAATAATTGAATACCGGTATTTTTGCAGTTTTTGTCTAGCTCAAGCACTTGAATTTTTGCTTGACCTTCAAGTTTATTCACATCACGTACTTGGGTAGAAATACTGTGATCCATGGTGCCAAAGGTTTTATTGACTTGGCGAACTTGACGATTGGCCACACGTAAGCCGTCAAAGGCTTGTGGACTGGTGACTTCATGGATCAAATGGCGGTTAATATACAGAATCGGCGTTTCGCCGTCTGCTTCATACACCACATGGCTGTCGAATAATTTTTGGTAGAGTGTTTTTCCCATTTTTATTTCTCGTTAGGTTTTAATTCGTTATTCGTTGGAGGTAATTTACAAAAATCCCCTCTCCCTCTGGGAGAGGGCTAGGGTGAGGGTAAAATGTAATTAACCCTCACCTCCCGAAAATCCTTGCGGATTTTCTCCGTCCTCTCCCAAAGGGAGAGGCTGTTATTTATTCAATCGCATTCGCAATCAACGTCCCCATTTCACTAGTAGAAACAGGTTGGCTGTCATCTGCTAAATCGGCAGTACGGTGTCCTAAAGCTAACACTTTTTTCACCGCACTTTCAATGGCTGTGGCGGCTTCGTTTTGGTTAAAACTATGACGTAACATCATCGCTGCCGATAAAATCTGAGCAATCGGGTTGGCAATGCCTTTGCCCGCAATATCAGGAGCAGAACCGCCAGCAGGTTCGTATAAGCCAAAGCCTTGTTCATTTAAGCTAGCAGACGGCAACATGCCCATTGAACCTGTGATCATGGCACATTCATCAGAAATAATATCACCAAAAATATTAGAGCAGAGTAGCACGTCAAAGAAAGACGGCTGTTTAATCAACTGCATGGTGGCGTTATCAATATAAATATGATCTAATTTGACCTCTGGATATTGTTTTGCCACTTCATTCACTGTTTCACGCCATAAAATTGAGCTGATTAATACATTGGCTTTATCCACTGATGTTACGTGTTTGCTACGCTTCATGGCGGTTTCAAAGGCAACTTTGGCAATACGTTCAATTTCATATTTATGATACACTTCGGTGTCAAAGGCTTTTTCATCTTTGCCCTCGCCCTCACGCCCTTTGGGTTGACCGAAATAAATACCGCCCGTTAATTCACGCACGGTGACCATATCAAAGCCTGTTTCGGCAATATCCGCACGCAATGGACAGAATTTTTCTAAGCCTTTGTACAGCGTAGCTGGGCGTAAATTACTGAATAATTTAAAATGTTTACGTAACGGCAATAATGCTCCACGTTCAGGTTGTTGATCTGGCGGTAAGTTTTCCCATTTTGGACCACCCACTGAACCAAATAAAATCGCGTCCGCTGATTCACAGCCTTGTAAGGTGTTTTCAGGCAATGGACAACCTTGTTTATCAATGGCAATACCGCCTACGTTGAAATGGTGGTAATTTAATGTAAAACCGTATTTTTGTTGTACCACATCTAACACTTTAATGGCCTCTGCCATAATTTCAGGACCGATACCGTCGCCGGATAAAACTGCTACATTGTATGTTGTCATTGTTTATTTCCTATTTTTTATCAATATGTTGAGTTTTTGGGCGTATGCAATACGCCCCTACAAGATTAATGTTTTAAATTTCTGGTCAAATTCGCCACTTTTTGCGAACGATAAATAGCATTAATCGCATGAATTAACGCCAGTGCGGAAGATTCCACAATATCTGTGGCAAGACCGACCCCATGGAAACGGCGACCCTCATATTCCACTACAATATCCACTTGACCAAGCGCTTCCGCTCCCTCACCTTTGGCGGTTAAATTATAATGGGACATTTTCAAATCCATACCCACAATTTGCATAATCGCATTATACACCGCATCCACAGGACCATTACCGCCATTAGAAACTTGATTAATACGATAACCGTCTAACGCCACTTGTACAAAGGCTGAAGCAGGTAAACCACTTAATGTTTGTGAAGTGATCACGTCTAAAGTTAAACGATCTTCATCGCCCTGTTGCATATCAATAAATGCCAACGCCTCTAAATCGTAATCAAACACCTGACCTTTCTTATCCGCCAATTTCAAGAACGCTTCATATAATTTATCCAAATCGTAATCTGCTTCAGTATAACCCATATCCGCCATGTGACCTTTCACCGCCGCACGACCAGAACGAGCAGTCAAATTCAATTTTTCTTTTTTCAAACCGATACTTTCAGGCGACATAATTTCGTAGGTGTTTTTATTTTTCAACATACCGTCTTGGTGAATACCCGATGAATGAGCAAAAGCATTATCGCCCACAATGGCTTTATTCGGTTGAATTGGCATATTACAAAGTTGGCTCACCATTTGGCTGACACGGTGAATTTCTTGGGTATTAATACGGGTATCTAAGCCGTTAAACATATCCTGACGAGTTTTAATCGCCATCACCACTTCTTCAAGTGCGGTATTGCCTGCCCGTTCACCAATACCATTAATGGTACATTCAATTTGTCTTGCCCCATTTAACACCGCCGTTAACGAGTTGGCGGTTGCCATACCCAAATCGTTATGGCAATGCACGGAGATAATCGCTTTATCAATGTTTGGCACACGATTTAACACATCTGCCATAATGCCACCATATTGGGTTGGTAAGCAGAAACCTACTGTATCAGGAATATTGACTGTTGTCGCTCCAGCGGAAATGGCAGCTTCCACAATGCGACAGATGTTGTCAATCCCTGTACGACCCGCATCTTCACAAGAAAATTCTACATCATCGGTATAATTTCTCGCACGTTTTACTGCTGCCACAGCCATACCCACCACATCATCAAAAGAACGTTTTAATTTGGCTTCTACGTGTAATGCTGAACTGGCAATAAAGGTATGAATCCGATAAGCATCAGCCACTTTCAAGGCTTCATAAGCCGCATCAATATCTTTATCTACGGCACGAGATAAGGCACAAACACGGCTGTTTTTAATATTTTCGGCAATCGTACGTACTGACAGAAAATCGCCCTCTGATGAAACAGGAAATCCGACTTCCATGACATCCACCCCTAATCGTTCTAAAGCAAGGGCAATTTGTAATTTTTCTTTTACGGTAAGACTTGCTTTTAATGCCTGTTCGCCATCACGTAGAGTGGTATCAAAAATAATAATGTTGTTTGCTGCCATAATGTCGTCCTTTTCTTCGTTAGATCGTTTCGTTAGGGTTTTACTTTGAAAGTGCGGTGTTTTTTTATGTTATTTTTAATAAAAAACCCCGAACTTTTTATCAAAGTGCGGGGTTGTAAATTCGTGTTTTATGCTATTTTTCTATCGTCCACAACTTAACCGCACAAAGAATGTGATAATCGTAAGTTGAGTAGCAGAGCATGAAAGATAAACATAAAATTCCTAAAATTTGTTAAATTAGCGTCTATATTACTGATTTAGCGCATTCTGTCAAAGGTTTTTTAGTAAAAAATATCAAAAAATGTAATGATATAAAAATATTGTTTATATAAAAATCTATGAATTGGAAAATATTTAGTGTTTTATCTTAATTTTATTTTCTTTTAAGGTAGGTTTGTGCTGAAAATATTTAACCTTTAGATAAGGATTTTTTCTAAACATCAGTCTGTTGAGCTTTTATTTGATCAACAGACTGATTAGCGTCTATTTTACTTCTTTAAACATAATTTCACCCGGAATAACCGAGCCTTGCCAATATAATTCACTGGCGACTTTTTCGGCAAGTTGCAAATAAGCCTGCTTAATGTCAGGGTTAGATTCAGCAATCACAGTTGGGGTGCCTTTATCTAAATCTTCCCGCAAGCAAATATGTAACGGTAATTGCCCTAGCACATTGACTTGATATTTTTCCGCAATTTTTTCTGCGCCGCCCGTACCAAAGATGGCCTCATGATGACCGCAGTTTGCGCAAATGTGCATAGACATATTTTCTACAATGCCTAACACGGGTACCGATACTTTATTAAACATGGCAATGCCTTTGATTGCGTCAAGTAATGCAATATCTTGCGGTGTCGTGACCACAACGGCGCCTGTGACGGGGATTTGTTGTGATAGGGTAAGTTGAATATCCCCCGTGCCTGGAGGCATATCAATTACCAAATAATCTAGCTCATTCCACAGGGTTTCATTTAGCAGTTGATTTAACGCACTGCTTGCCATGGGGCCGCGCCAAATGGTGGCATTGTCCTCCGCCATTAAATAACCGATAGAGTTAGTCTGCAAATCATAAGCCTGAATCGGTTGCATATGTTTGTTATCGGGTGAGGTCGGGCGTTGATGTGGCACGCCAAGCATGTGCGGAATGGAGGGACCGTAAATATCCGCATCTAAAATCCCCACCTTTGCGCCTTGCGCTTGTAACGCTAACGCTAAATTGACCGTCGTAGTGGATTTTCCCACCCCGCCTTTGCCAGAACTAATGGCAATAATGTTTTTAACCCCTTTGACTGCGGGGTGATTATTGGCACGTTTTAATGTGGCAATTTGATAATGTAATTGCCATTTCATTTGTTGGGCTTCTGCTATGCCTAACAAATTTTGGCTAAGCGTGGTTTTTAACTGCTCAAATGCCGTGTTCCAAGCAAAAGGCATTTGAATTTCGATCCGCAACACATCTTGCATTTTTTCGATTTTTTTCACCGCACTTAGGGCAATTAAATCTTTTTGCAAGGTTGGGTGAGTAAACTGTTTAAACAGTTGAATGAACTCTGTTTGTTGTTTTTCAGTAAAATGAGGGGAAAATTGGATATTCATTATCTTTCCTAAAATGAAGTCGCTTAAATACCCGACTATTTAACCACGATATTTAGGTGATGTTAAGCAAAGAATGGTTTTATTGCGGATGAACTGGATAAAATACCCCAAATCAGGTAAAATCACCGCAATTTTCACAGTGTTCTGTGCCAGTCAATTTTCTAAAAGGTATTTTTATGTCTACTCAACCAAAACGTCAAATTCTTGTTACCTGTGCGCTGCCTTACGCCAATGGCCCCATTCATTTAGGCCACATGTTAGAACATATCCAAGCGGATATTTGGGTGCGTTTCCAACGTATGCGGGGCAATGACATTCATTTTGTCTGTGCCGATGATGCCCACGGCACGCCGATTATGTTGAAAGCAGATCAAATGGGGATCACGCCTGAACAGCTGATCGATGAGGTGCATACTGCCCATTATGCGGATTTTTCGGGCTTTAATATCAGTTTCGATAATTATCATTCCACGCATAGCGAAGAAAACCGTGAATTATCGGAAATGATTTATACCAAATTGAAAGAAAACGGTTTTATTAAAAACCGCACCATTTCCCAATTATTCGATCCTGAAAAAGCCATGTTCTTGCCCGACCGTTTTGTGAAAGGCACTTGCCCGAAATGTAAAGCACCCGATCAATATGGTGATAACTGCGAAGTCTGTTCGGCGACTTATAGCCCAACAGAATTAATTAATGCCCGTTCCACCGTATCAGGTGCCACGCCAGTGTTGAAAGAAAGTGAGCATTATTTCTTCGATTTGCCAAGTTTTGAAAAAATGTTGCAAGAATGGAACCGCTCAGGAGCGTTGCAATCGGAAGTGGCGAATAAAATGCAAGAATGGTTTGATGCGGGCTTGCAACAATGGGATATTTCCCGTGATGCGCCGTATTTTGGTTTCAAAATTCCAAACACCGAAAACAAATATTTCTATGTGTGGTTGGATGCCCCGATTGGCTATATGGCATCGTTCAAAAATCTCTGTGATCGTGAACAGATTGATTTTGATACTTTTTGGAAGAAAGACAGTTCAGCAGAACTTTATCATTTTATCGGTAAAGATATTATGTATTTCCACAGCCTATTCTGGCCTGCAATGCTAGAAGGGGCAAACTTACGCAAGCCAAGCAATATTTTCGTCCACGGTTATGTGACGGTGAATGGCGAAAAAATGTCAAAATCTCGTGGTACTTTTATTCAAGCGGCTACCTATTTAAAACATCTCGATCCTGAATGTTTGCGTTATTACTATGCGGCAAAATTAAGCAGTCGGATTGATGATTTAGACTTAAATTTAGAGGATTTTGTACAACGGGTGAACGCCGATTTAGTCAATAAATTAGTGAATTTGGCCTCTCGTAATGCAGGCTTTATTCAAAAACGTTTTGATGGCAAATTAGCAGCAAAATTGGAAGATCAAAGCCTATTTGACGAATTTACCGTACAATCTGAGCAAATTGCTGAATTTTATGAAAGCCGTGAATATGGCAAGGCGATTCGATCGATTATGGCATTGGCGGATAAAGCCAATAAATATGTGGACGACAAAGCCCCGTGGGTGATTGCTAAACAAGAGGGTAAAGATCAGGAATTGCACGAAGTTTGTTCCATGGGGATTCAATTATTCCGCATGCTAATGGGCTATTTAAAACCCGTACTACCAAAATTAGCCGAACGGGCGGAGCAATTCTTGCAAGCGGAATTAACGTGGGACAATTTGAGTCAACCGTTATTGGCACATCAAATCGCCCCATTCAAAGCCTTATTTAACCGTTTGGATATGAAACAAATTGATGAAATGATTGAGGCCTCCAAAGCAGAAAATGCGGCGGTGAATAATTCTGCAAATAGTGCAAAAAGTGCGGAGAAAAACACCGCAGTTTCGAGCGAATTTGAACCCGTAGAACCTGAAATCAGTATTGATGATTTTGCTAAAATTGACCTACGTGTGGCCACCGTTTTACATTGTGAAGCCGTACCAGAAAGCAATAAATTATTGAAATTCCAATTGGATTTAGGCTTTGAACAACGCCAAGTGTTGTCGGGTATTAAAGGGGCGTATAGTCAACCTCAAGACTTAATCGGTCGCCAAGTGATTATGGTCGCTAACCTTGCCCCACGCAAAATGAAATTCGGTATCTCCCAAGGCATGATTTTATCGGCCGGTACAGGCGGAGCGGATTTATTCTTGTTGGATGTGGATAACGGGGCAAAAGCGGGCAGTCGGGTGAAATAATTTATGACAGATAGTCATGGGTAGACGTGAAAGTCTGCCTATGATAAGTGGGTAAGGTTAAAATAGAGGGAAATACGATGCAAAATATATTACATTTTTGGAAAGATATTGAGATTTTTAATCTGCCTGATTTTAATATCAGAAAGGAAAATGCCTATCCGATAAAGAGTGATGAAGATCTGCCTTGGTTGAAAGAAAAAAGACCAATAAGCAATAATAAAAAATGGTCTTATATTCTTGTTTTTGGCAAAATTTCTCAGCAAGCGGTGATAGAACATATTAATGGTTTATTACCATGTCAGGAAAAAAATGATTGGGATGAGCAAGTCAATGGTGACACATGTCTTGCGACCTTGACGTTAAATGAAAATGGGATTACAACGGAGAAAAGTTTTACTTTTGCTAGTTATTTGGCGGGGCTTAATTGTCTTGAAAAAGAGCTGGGTTTGTCGACGATTCCAAATTATTTAACGGCAATGAAAGAGCGTTTTCAAGAGCGTTTGAATAAAACGCTAGATAATAAAATGACATGGACTGAAATTCAACGGGAAGTGGATTTTTTGAAGCAAGAATTACCTTGGCTTCCTTGGGATATTGATGTCTATGTGATAGAAAAACAAATTTCTAAAACTAATGATGAAGACGAAGCTTATTTTATGAATAGCTTTTTCTTGCATGATTTAAATTACATCACCGACCATCCTGCACAATGTAGCCCTACTTTAGCCCAATACCTGTCATTATCCACGCAAGATGATAAAAGAAAAGACTTGCTTGCAAGGAAGTCTGAGCTTTTTGCAACGATTAATCCCGCTAAAATGACGGCTGGAAGATGGCCATCTAAACTCTGTTATGGATTGAGTACGGCGCAACAGGGAGCCGTCAATACTATTTTTTCAGAATTAAGAAATAACGTGGGCTTGCAAGGGGTGAATGGCCCACCAGGAACGGGGAAAACCACATTATTGCTTGATGTCATTGCTGAAATTGTTGTGGATCGAGCCAGAGTTATTGCTGAGCTAGGATATGATAAGTTATTTGGCAAATGGGAAAAACTGAAGAGAGAAAAATTTGGTGGTTTTTATCATTTAGATCCTCAATTACGTCAGAATTTTGGCATTGTGGTGGCCAGTAATAATAATTCTGCCGTGGAGAATATTAGTAAAGAGTTGCCATTAAAATCAAAAATAGACAGTGAAGCTTTCCCGCAAGCAGACTATTTTGCCGATTACTCAACAGGGTTAATTGATAAAGAAAGTTGGGGGATTTTAGCGGCTGCATTAGGTAATGCGATAAATCGAAATAAATTTCAAAATAATTTTTGGAGCCCATCTCGTTTTGAGGGGCTTCTAGAACAAGAAAAGACTAAGCAAGAAAGTGAGCAAGCAACAAACAAAATCATTTTTGATGAGAAACGTCGGCAATTCAATAAACTGTTAGCGGATTTTGAAGAATTTAAAAAATGGGCGACATTATTTCATGAACATGGTGATGAAAACGCTCGAAAAGTATTGCTTGAAAGAGAACAAATTAAGCCGGAATATCTATGTGATGAAACTTTTCGTCAAAAAAGTTTCGATGAAATTCATCTGTTAACCCCTTATCATTCTGAAAAAATTGCCCGATTACGCAGTGAAATTTTTCTCACTGCCTTAGAACTGCATAAATATGCTATTTTAAGCAATGCTAAACAATTCTATTGGAACTTAGAAACCTTTTTTGAAATGATGACGGGACAAGCGAAAGTGAGCGACACTATTGCGGGGCATTTATGGGACAGTCTGTTCTTTTGTGTACCCGTGGTTTCAACCTCTTTAGCCTCGGTGAGTAAATTATTGCCTAATTTAGACCGTAATCAGATTGGTTGGTTATTAATTGATGAAGCGGGACAGGCTACGCCACAATCTGCAGCGGGAATTATTCAACGAGCAAAACGCTGTGTTATTGTGGGGGATCCTTTACAAGTTGAACCCGTTGTGACAATCCCTAAAGGGTTGGTGACGAAATTACGGGCTAATCGACATGTTGATTTAGTGTGGTCGCCTTATGTGGCCTCCGTACAAAACCTAGCAGATCGTATTTCGGCATACGGTACCTATATGGGGGAAGATGATCAGAAAATCTGGACTGGTTTTCCATTAAGAACCCATAGACGTTGTGAAAATCCTATGTTTGATATTGCCAACGCGATTGCTTACGATAATCAAATGGTGAAAGCCGAAGAAGATAAACCTAGAGTGGGATTTATTGGTGAATCTTGTTGGTTTGATGTACAAGGTAGCAATGTCATCAATCGACACGTTGTATTAGAAGAAATAGCATTATTAAAGCAAAAAATAGATCAATTAAAAGAAAATTATCAGGATGAGATTTATATTATTTCACCGTTTAAATCTGTGGCGCAGCATTGTAGCGAGAAATTTAGACAGGATAAGCAAGTTTCAGCCGGTACTATCCATCGTTTTCAAGGGAAAGAAGCTGATGTGGTATTTATCGTGTTAGGTAGTGATCCTAAATCTTCAGGGGCGAGAAAGTGGGCATCAAGTAAGCCAAACATGTTGAATGTGGCATTAACAAGAGCTAAGAAAAGATGCTATGTTATCGGAAATCAATCCCTTTGGGGAGCTTGTCCTTATTACGACACCATGTTGGCAATGCTGAAATAGGGAATGTGAGTGAAAGTGTTGATATTTTAGTCAACTGATTTTCTTTTTTGTGGGCTATACCACAAAATTTGCATAAATCACTTGAAAAATGTTGCTAAACAACATACCTTGTAGTTATCGCAGTAGGTTATTGCAAGGCGAAATAATTCCATTCATCAAGAAGTAAAAAGAGGTGATTATTATGACACTTAATATTGCAAGTAAACAAATGGACATCACACCAGCCATTCGAGCTCATATTGAAGATCGATTAACCAAATTGGAAAAATGGCAAACCCAGTTGATTAATCCGCATTTTGTATTAAGCAAAGTGCCGCAAGGTTTTTCAGTGGAGGCAACCATTGGTACTGCACATGGTAATTTATTTGCCAGTGCAACTTCTGATGATATGTATAAAGCCATCAATGAAGTGGAAGAAAAATTGGAAAGACAATTAAATAAACTGCAACACAAAGGTGAGGCTCGTCGAGCTGATGAACGGTTGAAAGATTCTTTTCAATAAACGTTAAATTTTTAAGCCGACCGATGAAAAATGTACTTTTCATCGGTTTTTTGTTGCACTTAGTAGGGGGTAAAACACAATTTTTGTGATCTCGATTCCAAATTTAACAATGCAAAGTCGCATTATTTTGTAAAATCGCATAGATTAATAGGGCGGAAATCGGTAGAATAACGCCCTTTTATATTGTTTAAAATACAAACAATGTCGTAAGTGTAGCAACGTGACAATAGGGTAAATATGTCAGATAAAATTAATTTAATGAATTTAACTCGCCAACAAATGCGTGAGTTTTTTAAAGAAATCGGTGAAAAGCCGTTTCGTGCCGATCAGTTGGTCAAGTGGATTTATCATTTTGGTGAAGATGATTTTGATAAGATGACCAATATTAACAAGCAGTTGCGTGAGAAATTAAAAGCGGTGGCGGAAATTAAAGCCCCTGAGGTTGCGGTGGAGCAACGTTCTTCTGATGGCACGATTAAATGGGCAATGCAAGTAGGCGATCAACAGGTGGAAACCGTGTATATTCCCGAAAACGATCGGGCGACATTGTGTGTGTCCTCGCAAGTGGGTTGTGCTTTGGCTTGTACGTTCTGTTCTACTGCACAGCAAGGGTTTAACCGCAATTTGACGGTGGCGGAGATTATTGGACAAGTGTGGCGAGCATCTAAAATTATCGGTAATTTTGGTGTCACAGGGATCCGTCCGATTACTAACGTGGTAATGATGGGCATGGGTGAGCCATTGTTAAATGTCGCCAATGTAGTGCCGGCTATGGAAATTATGTTAGATGATTTTGCTTATGGGTTATCTAAACGCCGAGTCACCTTATCTACGTCAGGCGTGGTGCCTGCACTGGACAAACTCAGCGAGATGATTGACGTGGCATTGGCAATTTCTTTGCACGCCCCCAATGATGAATTGCGTGATGTGTTGGTGCCGATTAATAAAAAATACAACATCAAAATGTTGATGGACAGCGTGCATCGTTATCTTGAGGTATCCAACGCCAACCATGGCAAAGTCACCATTGAATATGTGCTGTTAAATCAAGTCAATGATGGGGTGGAACATGCTCATCAGTTGGCGGGTGTGTTGAAAAATACGCCGTGTAAAATTAATTTAATTCCGTGGAATCCGTTCCCTGAAGCGCCTTATGCGAAAAGCTCGAATACTCGCATTGACCGTTTCCAAAAAACGTTGATGGAATATGGGTTCACCGTGATTGTACGCAAAACCCGTGGTGATGATATTGATGCAGCGTGCGGGCAGTTGGCAGGGGATGTGATTGACCGCACTAAACGCACGGCAACCATTGCCATGAAAAAACAATTCGGGCAAGGGATTGAGGTGAAAACACATTAAGCCTGTTATTACAGCCTCTCCCTTTGGGAGAGGATGGAGAAAATTTTGAAAAAATTTTCGGGAGGTGAGGGTTAATGATGTTCACTGTGGTTTATGACCCTCACCCTAGCCCTCTCCCAGAGGGAGAGGGGATTATAAAGGAGATTTTTATGAAATTTATACCGCACTTTTTTATGTTCTGTTCGCTTATTTCACTGACGGCATGCGTGTCACAGCCCGCCGAAGAAGTGGATTTTGATCAACAATCTGCCGCCAAAGCCCGAGTGGAATTAGCGCTAGGTTATTTATCCCAACAAAATTTAGATGCGACCAAACAAAATCTGGATAAAGCCATGAGCTATGCCCCTGATTATTATTTGGTGCATTCCGCTTTTGCTTATTTCTATCAGCAACAGGGCAATGTCGCTCAGGCTCGAGAGGCCTATTTAAAGGCGATTAAATTAGATGATAAGCAAGGTGATGTACACAATAATTACGGCACCTTTCTTTGTTCGCAAGGGGAATTTCAAACGGCTTACGAACAGTTTGATCTTGCGATGACCAGTCCCAATTATTATCGTCAAGCGGATAGCTTAGAAAACAAAGCCTTGTGTGCCTTGTCGGAAAACAATCAAACGGTTTATCAACAAAGCAAACAAGCCTTAGAAAAAATGGATGCAGAACGGGCGAAGAAATTGAAATAATGTAGGGTAGCGGAGCCATAAAAATTCAGCTACCCAAGACGCATTATTTGGAAACAATATCTTGATTATTACGTAAGTCTATATTTTTGCTTTGAGCGGTACGCACACCTGTTGAAACTGCGGTGGAATTGCCTGAATTTTTTGTGGATGGCTGACCATATAAGGCTTTGCGGTAGGTTTCTACCCACATGGCAGTGGCACCGCAAACCGCCACAGGAATCACCACTAAATTTACCAGTGGTACAAACATACACAGGCTAATCAACCCACCGAAGATTAGACTTTGCGTGCGATTTTCTTTGAGTTTTACTCGCATAGTATGGAATGAAATTTTATGATTATCAAAGGGATAGTCGCAATATTGGATAGCCATCATCCAAGCCGCAAATATAAACGTTAAAACTGGCACCACAGATTGTCCAAGCATAGGGATAAAACCGAGTAAAAACAAGGCGATATAAATCGGTAAACTATACACCAATTTTTGCCATTCCCGCACTAACATGCGTGGAATATCTTTGATAAAATCAATCATCGTCATGTCAGCGAGGCTTTCACCGGTCAGCATGTTTTCTACTTTTTCCGCCAATAAGCCGTTAAATGGCGCAGCGATAAAACCTGATAACATGGTAAAGGAAAAATAAAATCCCATCAGGATCAGCACCAAGGACATAATAAACATCACCGAACTGAGCCAATCGAGCCAACTGGGTAAAAAGCCCATTACCCAGTCGATCATGCCACTAATTTGACTGATAAACAGCCAACTCAAGCCGATCATTAACACGATATTGAGTAAAATCGGCATCACCACAAAACGGCGCAAGCCTCGTTGGGTAATTAAATGCCAACCCATAACAAAGTAATGAAAACCCGATTTGACTTCTTTTTCTTCAATCATGCTTTTTCCTATCTTATCCATTTTTATGTAAAACCTTGTACAGGATACAAAGTGCGGTCAAAAAATGCAAATTTCAAGATCCATAATGGCAATAAATATGGTAAGCTAACAATTATTTCTGCTGGTTTGGAATAGGACATATTGCAATGGATCTCAATACAGTTTTAATTATCTTAGGTATTCTGGCCTTAATTGGTTTAGTGGCGCATGGTATTTGGTCAAATCGTCGTGAAAAATCGCAATATTTTGAGCATGCGAATAACTTTGGGCGAGCTCAACACCACCAATCGGTTAACCCCTCAGAACAAAACGAAACAGCGGTGCCAAATTTTGCCCAACCTACCACTGCCTCACCTTTGAATGTGTCGCCACAATCAGCGGTATCGCAACAGACTGTTCAGCCACAAGCCATACAGCCAGTTGTTCCGGCAAACGAGGTACCTGTGGCTGCGCCAAGCGTATCGGTTGGACAAGCGCATTCTGTGGATCAAATTAAAATCACGTTGCCGAATGCTGATTTTAATCAATCCGCCGACGAACCCGTGCATTATGAATATCACCCTGAACCAAAACAGCCGAAAGCTAATATGGCGGACTATACTTTAGCGGATGCCGTGGACTTTGCGGAAACCCAAGCGCAAGTGGATATGACATCACCAGAATTGCGTGTGCAGTTGCAACAGGCCAGTTCACCAATTTCTGAACCCACATTACAGCAACCGATTGATAATCCAAAAACCAGTGAGCCAGTGGCGCAAGCGCAACCTGCAGCGACTGATTTTATGCTATTGTATGTCGTTGCTCCCGAGAATCGTCAATTTTTAGGGCTTTCTATTGCTCAATCGTTGGATAATTTAGGGTTTATTTTAGGCAAAGATAATTTGTATCATCGCCATGTTGATACGGTGGCAAGTCCAGTGATGTTTAGTGTAGCCAATATTGAACAACCCGGTACATTTAACCCCTATGCCATGAATGAATTTTCTACACTGGGTCTTGCCCTATTTATGCAAGTACCGTCACAGGTTGGAAATAACAAAGCCAATTTAAAAATGATGATCCAAGCCGCAAAAAATTTAGCCGAAGAATTAAATGGTTTTGTGTTGACCGATCAACAAGCTATTTTTGATGACAAACAAGAACAAGATTATTTAGATCGCATGTAGCGAAAATTGTCGATTGAAAACCGCACTGTTGAGCGTTCAAAGTGCGGTTTATTTTGTTAATAATTTTAGAAAAGAAAAATAAAATGACGGATATAGCCAAACAAATGAATCAGTTGCGTGAAACATTGCGTTATCACGAATATCAATATCACGTGCTTGATGAACCAAAAATTCCAGACAGCGAATATGATCGTTTATTTCATCAATTAAAAACCTTAGAACAACAATATCCCGAATTCATCACCGCCAATTCGCCAACCCAGCGTGTCGGGGCAAAACCATTATCAGGCTTTAGCCAAATTACCCATGAAATTCCCATGTTATCCCTAGATAATGCGTTTTCCGATGAAGAATTTTATGCTTTTGTAAAACGTATTCAAGATCGTTTGGTGCTATTGCCAGAAACCCTTGAATTTTGTTGTGAACCAAAATTAGACGGTTTGGCTGTGAGTATTTTGTATGTCGATGGTGTCCTTACGCAAGCGGCAACAAGGGGCGATGGCAGCACGGGAGAAGATATTACTGCCAATATTCGTACCATTCGCAATATTCCCTTACAATTATTAACTGACCATCCGCCTGCTCGTTTAGAAGTGCGTGGTGAAGTGTTTATGCCACAAGCAGGCTTTGAAAAATTAAATGAATTAGCTTTAGCCAAAGGGGAGAAAACCTTTGCTAATCCACGTAATGCTGCCGCTGGCTCGTTGCGTCAACTCGATCCGAAAATTACTAGCCAACGTCCATTAATGCTGAATGCTTATAGTATTGGGATTGCCGAAGGGGTGGATTTACCCGAAACCCATTATGGACGTTTGCAATGGCTTAAATCTATTGGTATTCCAGTGAATGCAGAAATTCAGCTTTGTGATGGGGTAGAAAATGTGTTGAATTTCTACCGCACTATTCAACAAAAACGTCCAACTTTAGGCTATGACATTGATGGCACAGTGTTAAAAATTAACGATATTGCGTTACAGCAGGAACTTGGCTTTATTTCTAAAGCACCACGTTGGGCGATTGCGTATAAATTTCCTGCACAGGAAGAAATGACGATACTAAAAGATGTGGAATTTCAGGTAGGACGAACAGGTGCAATTACGCCTGTGGCAAAATTGCAACCTGTTTTCGTGGCTGGCGTAACGGTGAGTAATGCGACCTTGCATAATGGCGATGAAATTGCACGTCTTGATATTGCCATTGGTGATACCGTGATTATCCGCCGTGCAGGTGATGTGATTCCACAGATTATTGGTGTGGTACATGATCGCCGTCCAGCCAATGCAGAATCAATTATTTTTCCAACACAATGCCCCGTGTGTGGTTCGCAAGTGGTGCGAATTGAGGGCGAAGCAGTCGCTCGTTGTACTGGTGGCTTATTTTGTGATGCACAACGTAAGGAATCTTTGAAACATTTTGTTTCTCGCAAAGCCATGGATATTGACGGCGTGGGAGCAAAGCTGATTGAGCAGTTAGTGGATCGAGAGTTTATTCATACGCCAGCAGATTTATTTAAATTGGATCTTTTCACCTTAATGCGATTAGAACGTATGGGACAAAAATCCGCTCAAAATGCGTTGGATAGCCTAGAAAAAGCCAAGTCAACCACCTTGGCACGCTTTATTTTTGCCCTAGGTATTCGGGACGTGGGCGAAGCCACCGCATTGAATTTAGCCAAATATTTCAAAAATCTCACCGCACTTCAACAAGCAGATTTAGAACAATTACAAGCCGTACCAGATGTGGGCATCGTTGTGGCAAATCGGATTTATGTGTTCTGGCGTGAACAACATAATTTAGACGTAGTGAATGATTTAATTGCACAAGGTGTCCATTGGGACGATGTGGAAGAAAAAGACATTGGTGAAAATCCGTTAAACGGTAAAACCGTGGTATTAACGGGAACCTTAACTCAAATGGGACGCAATGATGCCAAAGCGTTATTGCAATCTTTCGGAGCGAAAGTGAGTGGCAGTGTGTCAGCAAAAACCGATATTGTGATTGCAGGCGATTCAGCAGGATCAAAACTGACCAAAGCCCAACAATTAGGTGTCCAAATTTGGGACGAACAGCGGTTTTTGGATTTTGTCGCAGAATATCAGTAAATGTGCGGTTGGATTAGGGGAATAATTCTCCCTAATCCACATCATCAAACATTGCATCCAGTCTAGCTTGTACATCATCCATAATAAAATCGGGTACACTTTCTTTACGTTTGGCTTGTCGTGCTTTCCAATCAAGGGATTTGATTTGATGACAATGGATAGCTCCTTGGGTATGCGTTCCTGTTCCCATTAGGCTTACCAATGTACCATGAGAACGGGCGAAATCGGCACTGCCTTGTGAAATAGGGCAAACCACGGCTAAACCTTGTTGGTTAAAATAATGGTTGCTAATCACTAACGCATAATGTTTACCTTGCATTTCTCGACCTGTGGCTGGGTCAAATTGCAAGTGAATAATATCGCCACGTTTTGGAATAGTCATTCTAATTCTTTACCTACAGCGGGCATTTCTTCCCAACCCTCAATCATTGGCAAATTGCCATTCATTTCTGCCATTAGAGTACGAATATCGTAACGTATTTTTTGGGGGGGAATAGGGCGAAGTACAAGACGATTATTTTGCATTTCTACATCAAAACAATCATTCTCATTCAGATGAAATTGGGCTAATATCGCCTGTGGTAAACGCACAGCAGCACTGTTTCCCCATTTACGAATTTGTAGTTGCATTTCTTTCTCCATGATGAAGTTAAGTATCTACATTATAGATACTTACGCAATTATTGCAATATGCAAAAGTAAAAGAGCTTGCTGAACAAGGGTAATCGCAATAGAATACTCGGTTTAACGTTAAATACAGAATAGAATTTTATGGAATTATTTGAAGCAATTTTAATCATTTTATTGTTGATTATAATCAGTGCGGTGATTTCTTCGGCAGAAATTTCTCTTGCTGGGGCGAGAAAAGTGAAGTTACAAGTGCTTGCCAATGAGGGTGATTTAAGAGCCATGCAAGTATTACAACTGCAAGAAAAACCGGGGCGTTTTATTACTGTCGTGCAAATTGGCTTAAATATGGTGGCAATTTTAGGCGGTATGGTCGGGGAGAGTTCTCTTAATCCTTATTTTGTGAAAGTCCTTAGCCTATATACACAGGCTGAATGGGTCGAAAGCGTTTCTTCTTGGATTGCATTTATTGTAGTGACCATCGCTTTTATTTTAGTCGCAGATCTGATACCCAAACGGCTTGCCATGAGTTATCCAGAACAAATTGCCATGAAAACCGTTGGGGTGATGCGAGTTTGTATTTTTATTTTTAAACCTCTCGTCTTGATTTTTGATGCCTTAGCGAATGCCATTTTTCGTTTGTTACGAATTTCTACCGTGCGTGAAGATAATATGACTTCTGAAGATATTGTGGCTTTGGTGGAAGCGGGAGCTGAATCAGGGGTGTTAAAAGCACAAGAGCAATATTTAATTGAAAATATTTTCGATATGCAAGCTCGCACGGTAACATCAACCATGACAACCCGTGAAAATATTGTTTTTTTAGACCGCAGTTTTAATCAAAAAGAGGTATTAAATACCCTTAGCCAAAATGCCCATTCCAAATTACTGATTTGTGATGGTGGATTAGATAAAATTTTAGGCTATGTGGAATCGCATACTTTGCTGACGTTGTATTTAACTGATCATCAGGTTTCTTTAACGGATCCTAAATTATTACGTAAAGCCTTATTTGTACCTGATACATTGTCCCTGTATGAAGTGTTAGAATTGTTTAAATCAATGGGCGAAGATTTTGCAATTATTGTTAATGAATATGCTTTAGTGGTTGGAATTGTTACCTTAAATGATGTGATGAGCATTGTTATGGGGGAATTGGTCTCTAACGAAGAAGAACAGATCGTACAACGTGATGAACATTCATGGCTTATTGATGGTATTACCCCATTAGAAGATGTCATGCGATATTTAGATATTCCAGCGTTTCCCGCAGATGAAAATTATGAAACCATTGGCGGATTTATGATGTATATGTTGCGGAAAATTCCGAAGAAAACGGATTCTGTATTATATGACAAATATAAATTTGAAATTATTGATACGGAAAACTTTAAAATCGATCAGTTGTTAGTGTCGTTGCGTAAGGATTTGCAAGAGAGTTCTGCTACGAATTAGCGATGAAAGGCACTGGATTAAGTGCCTTGTTTTTTTAATTTTCCAACATCAATTCTTTCAAATACTGATAAATTTCCCGATACGCTTTCGGTGGTTTATTTTGTTCTTTTTCTTTTTGAGCGGAACGGATAAGATTGCGTAAATGTTGACGATCAGCATCGGGGTGTCGGTCAAAGAATTGTGCCAGTTCATCATCACCTTTTTCTACTAAATCATCACGTAAATGTTCTATTTTATGTAGCATGGCTTGCTGTTGATTATGTTTATTCTCGATTTTATCTAAGGCTTCCTGAATAGGATCTATGTCCATTGAGCGTAATAATTTGCCGATAAATTGTAATTGACGGCGTTTAGCTTCCTTGACTGAACGGCGAGCCAAATAAATAGCGTCTAACAAGGTTTCATCAAGTGGCACTTTGGCTAAATTAGCAGGGGTTAATTCCACTAATTTTGAGCCTAATTTTTTTAAATCTTCCGCATCACGTTTAATTTCACTTTTGCTGACCCAGATAATTTCTTCTTGCTCGTCTGTCCAATCTAATTCTGGCTTTTTGCCCCGTTTTTTCATTTTCTATCCTTTCTCATTGATATTT
This sequence comes from Lonepinella sp. BR2271, assembly GCF_051851515.1. Lineage (NCBI taxonomy): Bacteria > Pseudomonadati > Pseudomonadota > Gammaproteobacteria > Pasteurellales > Pasteurellaceae > Lonepinella > Lonepinella sp. BR2271. Next base: position 143,439 of record NZ_JBPDVF010000001.1, read on the forward strand.
TGCTACATTGTAGCAAATAAGCTAAAATGCGACAAATTTATAAATAATAAGGAAAAGCGCAGCATGCCAGAAAAAAATACGGAAAATTCCACCGCACTTTTAAAACAGCAAGAACAAGAATTACGTGCGGCGGTGAGTTATGCGGTCGAGTTGGCTCAAAAAGCAGGGGCAACGGCAGAAGTGGCTGTGACCAAAGTCAGTGGGCTTTCGGTTTCTACTCGGTTGCAAGAAGTCGAAAACGTAGAATTTAATAATGACGGAGCTTTAGGCATTTCGGTGTACTTGGGGCAACAAAAAGGCAACGCATCCACATCGGATTTAAGCCAGCCAGCAATTAAATCCGCCGTTGATGCGGCATTAGCGATTGCTAAATATACGTCTCCCGATGATTGTGCGGGTTTAGCCGATAAAGCCTTAATGGCATTTCATGCACCTGATTTAGATTTATATCACCCCACTGATATTGATGTAGATCGGGCAGTGGAATTAGCCTTACAAGCGGAAACCGCCGCTTTGCAATATGATCGGCGGATTGTCAACAGTAATGGTGCGGCTTTTAATTCCCATACGGGAGTTCGGGTGTATGGGAATAGCCATGGTATGTTGCAAAGTCATTTATCAAGCCGTTATTCGTTGTCTTGCTCAGTATTGGGTGGTGTTGATGATTTATTAGAAAGTGATTACGAATACACAATTTCCCGTAAAGCTCATGCGTTAGCTGCACCTGAATGGGTAGGGCAAAATTCAGCGAAGAAAGCCATTGCTCGTTTACGACCGCAAAAAATTGCCACCCAAACGGCACCAGTGATTTTTCTTAATGATGTCGCAACAGGGTTAATTGGGCATTTAGCGACGGCGATTAGTGGTGGCAGTCTATATCGCAAAAACAGCTTTTTGTTAGATAAACTTGGACAAAAAGTGTTGCCTGATTGGTTTCAAATTAGCGAACGTCCGCATTTGTTAAGTGGTTTAGCTTCTACACCGTTTGATAGCGAGGGCGTGAGAACGCAAGATTTGGAGATTATTCAAGACGGTATTTTGCAAACTTATTTATTAACCAGTTACAGCGGTAAAAAATTAGCTATGCAAAGCACGGGACATGCAGGCGGTATTCATAATTGGTTGGTTAAACCAAATTCTCAAGGAAATTTAACCGCACTTTTAAACCAAATGGGAACAGGCTTGTTAGTGACTGATTTAATGGGGCAGAGTGTGAATATGGTCACCGGTGATTATTCTCGTGGTGCATCGGGCTTTTGGGTGGAAAAGGGTGAAATTCAATATCCCGTTTCAGAAATCACCATTGCGGGCAATTTAAAACAGATGTTTGAGCATTTGGTGGCGGTGGGTGATGACATTGAAACCCGTTCCAATATTCAAACTGGCTCAATTTTATTGGAAGAAATGAAAATTTCTGGAAATTAATTAAAAATGATAATAATTCTTATTGACAGAGGTTATTTTATATATTAATATACACACATCTGTTAAGACATAGGTAGCTAAACAGGTAGAGTAGAAAGTAAATTCGTTAGGGTTTAAGACCGAGGTGTTATCACTTCGGTCTTTTTTTTGATTTTTTTATTTTCTCTTTATACCGTTGTGATATAGTAGTTCGTAGATTTTTATATAGAGAGACCCTTATGAAAAAACATCATGTTGAAGTCCTGATTTCAGAGCAAGATGTGCTTGCTAAAATTGATCAGCTCGGTGCGGAAATTACCGCTTTTTATCAACAAAAGAAAGTGGATAAATTGATTGTCGTCGGTTTATTACGTGGCTCATTTATGTTTATGGCAGATTTAGTGCGTAAAATTGACTTACCGCTCGAAGTAGAATTTATGACCACATCAAGTTATGGTATCGGCATGAGTACCAATCATGATGTAAAAATTACCCAAGATTTAAATGGTGATATTAAGGGTGAACATGTGTTAATTGTGGAAGATATTATTGATTCAGGTTACACGCTCGAAAAAGTCCGCAAAATCCTAGAACTCCGCGATCCAGCCAGTCTTGCCATTTGCACCTTATTAGATAAACCATCACGCCGTGAAGTCGACGTGCCAGTAGAATGGGTGGGATTTGCCATTCCGAATGAGTTTGTTATCGGTTATGGTATTGACTATGCTCAACGTTATCGTAATTTAAGTTTTATCGGTAAAGTGATATTAGAAGAATAAGCCAGCAAAAGTGCGGTGTATTTTTTGTTAGATTTAATAATCATAAAAAAGAAAGGAAACAAGATGAGTAAATTATTCCCAACAGCCACCTTACGTAGCAAAGCCCCTTATCGTTTTGACATTGTCGGCAGTTTTTTACGTTCTGATGAAATTAAGCAAGCTCGCCAACAATGTAGTTGTGGTGATATTTCTTGTGCGGAGTTAACTAAGGTTGAAGATAAAGAAATTGCTAAATTGGTGGAACATCAAAAAAGCGTGGGATTACATGCAGTAACAGACGGAGAATTTCGCCGTACTTTCTGGCATTTAGATTTTTTAGCAGGTTTAGACGGTGTGGAAGAAGTGGAGGCTGAAAAATTTTCGGTACAATTTAAACATGATAATGTTCGCCCGAAAACCTTAAAAATTGTGGATAAAGTCGATTTTTCTGAAAGCCACCCTTTTGTCGAACATTTCCGTTCTGTTAATCAAATTGCTAACGGTCAAGAAGTGAAATTTACCATTCCATCACCGTCAATGCTGCATTTAATCACCAATGTACGAGCGACCGATTATGTGGCAATTCCACGTTATGAGAATAACAACCAACTTTTACTAGACGATATTGCTAATGCTTATATTAAAGCTATGCAGATTTTCTACAAATTAGGTTGCCGCAATTTACAATTAGATGACACGAGCTGGGGCGAATTTTGTGCGGAAGATAAACGAGCCGCCTATAAACAGCGTGGTTTTGATTTAGACCAAATTGCCAAAGATTATGTCTATATGATAAATAAAATTGTGGATGCGAAACCTGCTGATGATATTGCAATTACCATGCACATTTGTCGTGGCAATTTCCGTTCCACTTGGTTCTCGGCTGGTGGTTATGAACCTGTCGCAGAAACCTTGTTTGGTACTTGCCGTGTAGATGGTTTCTTCCTTGAGTATGATAGCGATCGTGCGGGAGATTTCAAACCATTACGCTTTATCAAAGATCAACAAGTGGTGTTAGGGTTAATTACGTCTAAAGACGGTACACTTGAAAATCGTGATGATATTATTGCTCGCATCAAAGAAGCCACTCAATATGTGGACATCAATCAACTATGTTTAAGTCCGCAATGTGGTTTTGCATCAACGGAAGAAGGCAATATTCTGACCGAACAGCAACAATGGGCGAAGTTAGCATTTATTCGTGATATTGTGCAAGAAGTTTGGGGCGAGTAGTTAGGTAGGGAAAATATATGCTCGAAAAAATAGAACGCTTAATTGATGAAATTAATAAGGTACATTTAGCCTTTTCACAAGACTATTTTGAAACAGGGAAAATTCAAAAGGTGAATTTAAAACATACACTTGCGAAAATGTCTGTGGAGCATATATTAGCCTATCGTTTAAATCTGCACGAAGCCATTAATGATTATTTGTATCGTGCTGATTTAACGGATATTTCCTATTTTTATCGTGTCAAAACATCGGAATCTATTTTACATAAAATTGAACGGTTTCAACAACGTAGCGAAGGCTTTCCAGTCAATAGTATTATGAATGATATTTTTGGGGCAAGAATGATTGTCAGTACGGAAGATATTACCCAAGTCATGAATAAATTAGATGAATGGAAAGAAAAATATGGATTAAAAAACTGGTACTTACGAGATAAAGATGAGTATGTGGGGATTCATATTTATTTCAAAAATTCGAGTAATTTTTATTATCCATGGGAACTGCAGATTTGGGATCGTAAAGATGCGGAACGTAATATTCAAAGCCATCGTAAATATAAACGAAATTTTGTGAATTTGTTTCACTAATTTATCACATTTTCCAAAAAAACTGGTATATTGTTTATATCAGTTTTTTATTTTATATAACAAGGATAATAAGCGATGCAAATTTTACTTTCTTCTCAAGCCCCCGATAATGTATGGGGCAAAAATACCTTTTTAACCTTTCAACAAAATCAAGCCATTATTCATTTCTCTGAAAATTTTGACCGCACTTTAATCCAAAAAGCTGCACGTAAATTACGTGGTCAAGGCATAAATCAAGCGGAATTAATCGGCGAAAATTGGAATGCGGATAGTTGTTGGGCGTTTTATCAAGGGTTCTATACCGCTAAACAAGATTTTGAGGTAGATTTTCCTGAGTTAGATGAAACGGAAAATGAAAAATTACTTGAGCTAATTGAAAGTGGTGATTTTGTTCGTGAAATCATTAATTTACCATCAGATGTATTAACTCCAGAAGTGTTGGCCAATCGAGCGGTACAATTTATTCAACAGCAAGCGGAAGATTGGCAAGCGGGCGAGTTAAGTTATAAAATTATTAAAGGCAAAGATTTACATGAACAAGGCTATCATGGTATTTGGACGGTCGGTAAAGGATCCGCCAATGCACCTGTGATGTTGCAATTAGATTTCAACCCAACGGGTGATGTTAACGCCCCTGTGTTGGCCTGTTTAGTGGGCAAAGGCATTACCTTTGATACCGGTGGTTATAGTTTAAAACCAAGCAATAGCATGGAAAGTATGAAAGCCGATATGGGCGGTGCGGCCTTATTAACGGGCGCATTGGGCTTGGCCATTGCACAAGGATTAAATGCTCGGGTGAAATTGTATTTATGTTGCGCAGAAAACATGATTAGCAGCAACGCCTTTAAATTAAACGATATTATTCATTATCGTAATGGCGTGACAGTGGAAGTGACTAACACCGACGCCGAGGGGCGTTTAGTGTTGGCGGATGGCTTAATTGAGGCCGATTCACAGCAACCACAATTTATCATTGACGCCGCAACGTTAACCGGTGCGGCGAAAGTGGCGGTGGGCAATGACTACCATTCTGTGCTTTCCATGGATGACCAATTAGTCGCCGATTTATTACAATCCGCCGATCAAGCGCAAGAACCATTCTGGCGTTTACCTTTTGCAGAATTACACCGTGGACAAATCTCCACAGCCTTTGCGGATATTGCTAACTCTGGCTCCTTGGCCGTGAGTGCGGGAGCCAGTACGGCGACGGCATTTTTATCTTACTTCGTAAAAAATTATCAACAACATTGGTTACACCTTGATTGTTCCGCCACCTATCGCAAATCACCGAGTGATCTATGGGCAGTGGGCGCAACCGGCATTGGTGTACAAACCTTGGCAAATTTACTTTTAACTAAAGCAAAACAGGGAGTGTAAAATGACAATAGAACGTACATTATCGATTATTAAACCTGACGCCGTGGAGCGTAATTTGGTTGGCAAAATTTTAATGCGTTTTGAAGAGGCGGGTTTTCAAATTTTGGCCGCCAAAATGTTGCATTTAACCCAAGCGCAAGCCGAGGGATTTTATGCCGAACACCAAGGCAAAGATTTTTTTGCTGGCCTTGTGGACTATATGATGTCTGGTCCCGTGGTGGTGTCGGTGTTAGAAAAGGAAAATGCTATTCAGGATTATCGCACCCTGATTGGCGCCACGGATCCCGCTAAACAAGCCGAGGGCACTATTCGACGTGACTTTGCTCAAAGTAAAACACGCAATTCTGTCCACGGCTCCGACAGTTCCGACAGCGCTGCTCGTGAAATTGCCTATTTCTTTGTGGAAAGTGAAATCTGCCCACGATAAAAAGGACGAAAAAAACACCGCATTTTGCCTAAAGTGCGGTGTCAATTCTGTTAATTTCTCTTTTCTGCACTATTCACTAGGTTCGTAATTTTTGCCCTAAATTTATAGAAATACAAACGATTCTGATTAAAAACAATTATTGTATATTTTATGATTTTTTTCCGTTAAAATACGCATTATATTCGGTTTTCGCTATGAAAATCAGATAGTTCTACCGCTTTTTAGGTATTTTTCAATGACAATTTTGGTTCTCGGCATTAATCACAAAACCGCAAGCGTGGGATTGCGGGAAAAAGTGGCGTTTTCGCAGGAAAAACGTCAGCTTGCCTTGCAACAAATTCAGCAATTGGGTTTGGCACAAAGTGCAGTGATTTTATCCACTTGTAATCGAACTGAAATTTATCTTCATAATAAACATCTTTCTCCCGTCGAAACCCAACAGATGCAAGATTTTCTTGAACAGGTGGTGGCGTGGTTTGCCCAAATTCATCAAATTGATTTAGCCGAACTCAAAACCTGTTTATATTTGCATCAAGATAAAAACGCCGTAAAACACCTGATGTCGGTGGCTTGTGGGTTGGATTCCTTGATTTTAGGTGAACCACAAATTCTCGGGCAAGTGAAACAAGCCTATCAATTAGCGGAAGAATATTATCAAGCACAATCTGATAATACGTTAACCAGTGAATTTTCTCGTTTATTCCAAAAAACCTTTGCTGTCGCAAAACGTGTTCGCAGTGAAACCAATATCGGTGAAAGTGCAGTTTCCGTGGCCTATGCGGCTTGTAGCTTGGCTCGCCAAATTTTTGAACAACTAAAAACTTTAACCGTATTGCTTGTGGGAGCAGGGGAAACCATTGAATTGGTTAGTCGTCACCTGTTACGTCATGGCGTCAAAAAAATCATTATTGCCAACCGCACGTTATCTCGAGCTGAAGCATTGGTGAGCCGTTTAGATCAGGGTGAACAAATTCAAATCATGAGTTTGGCACAACTGCAAGATGGCTTGAATCAAGCGGATATTGTGATTTCATCCACGGCCTCTGAGCAAATTTTGATTACCAAACAGATGGTCAAAATGGCTCAAAAACAACGCCGAAATACCCCTATGTTGGTGGTGGATATTGCGGTGCCAAGGGATGTGGAAGAAAGCGTAAGCGATCTGGATAGTGTTTACCATTACAGCGTAGATGATCTGCAAAATATCATTCAACACAATATGGGCCAACGTGAAAAAGCCGCCGCACAAGCCAATCAGATTATCGAACAAGAATGTGCGGATTTCTTTGAGTGGTTGAAAGTACATCAGTTTTCTAATCTTATTCGTCATTATCGTGACACAGCGGAACAAACCAGACAAGGCTTGTTAGAAAAAGCCTTAAACGCCTTACAGCAAGGGGAAAACGCCGAATTAGTGTTGCAAGAATTAAGTTATAAATTAATGAATAAACTCATTCACTCCCCAACCCAAGCCATGTCTAGCATGGTAAAAGCAGGTGACTCCACTGGATTGCGGAGTTTTTCGCAAGCGTTGGGTGTGGCAAGCGAAGATTCCTCAGAATAAAGTGATTAAACATTTATGATGAAATATACTTGTAAAAAGAAAAATAAAAGTATATATTCAAAAAAGTATTTCTCTATGTAGATTAATCGGGGTTAAATATGCAAAATCAAGAAATCAAGAAATCAAGAAATCAAGAAATCAAGAAATCAAGAAATCAAGAAATCAAGAAATCAAGAAATCAAGAAATCCATTTTAACTAAAATAGTTACATTTCTCTTATTTTTCCTACCTATAATAGCTAATGCTAAAATTTTTGAAGCCTCAGGTGTTGGTGAAACTGCAGAACTTGCTAAAAAAGACGCAGTAACTAATGCTATCAAATTTAGTGTAGGGGAGTTTGTTGTCAACAAAGAAGAACTCACCAATGATGACTTTAATCAAAAAGTCGTGGGCTATTCCAACGCCTATGTCAAACGAATCGAAGTCAAATCTCAAAACCAATTAGCCAATGGCGATTATGAAGTTGCTGTAGCTGTTGATATTGAAAGTCAAAAATTAATTGAGCAATTAAAAGAACTGCAAATCGTGGTTATCGAAAATGCAGTAGATCAAGATATTCTGTCGGAAGTTGAAAACCATTTTGATAAAGAAGCTCAAAATCAACAAACAAAGCAGAATTTTAAAGATCTTGTGGAAGAATTGCTCATTTCCCCAATCAAAGAACACAAAACCGTTGTTCACATTGATATAACAGGCAAATTACAGCCTATTAAAGATGAAAAAAATGAATTAGTTATCAATACAGATACTGATGAAATTCAATTTACATTACCAGTTTCATTCTATATGGATAATGAATATATCAAAGCTTACCGCCGAGTGTTACAAGAAGCCAAACCAACAAAAGATGAATACCGTGACAGAATAATAGAAGGTACTCTTAAGCAAAAAATAGATGGATGTAAAAATTGTAATATCTTTGAAATAAGAAGTGAGTCAACGGAACATCTAAGGAAAGTCATTAATCTTATTCAACAAAATTTTGTTACCATCGAAATAAAATTTAAAGATAAGGATGGAATAAGTTTCAAACAATATACAACAGAAGAAATAAATATTGAGGATGAATCTTACTCTCCCTATAGAATATCAAGTACAGATCAAGTGTTACCCGATTTAAATCCTCACACCGAATACGATGGAGCATTTACTGCTGATAAGGCAGTAGGTGTTTTAGAATTAGGTTTAACAAGGGATGAGTTAAAAAAATTAAAAGATATTGAATTAGGTTTTAAACAACGTGATTATTAGGAGAAAACAATGAAAAAAACATTATTAACACTCGCCCTTGCTTCCTTATTAGCCACTCCGTTCGCCTTAGCAGAAGCAGTGGAAGATAGTGTCACGGGCGTGACATATGAATTAAATGAAGATGGCTCATTCGCTCGTTTACGTTCCATTGGCGAAGCTGAACTTGAAATTGGTGATGCGAAAGATATTCGTACCGCAAAAATTAAAGCTCAAATGCGAGGAAAAGCCAAAATTGCTCAATTCTTAAAAGAAGGGATTAGCAGTGAAGAATCCATGGATAATATTGAGAAAATGTTAACCGAAGCCAATGGACAAACGAAAACCGTGAATCGTGAAACCGTTGAAGATTTTGTAGAAAAAATCAAAGTGAATGCTGAAGCCACGTTAAAAGGCGTGGTAACCTTAAAAACCGATGTCAACAAAGACAATAAAACCGTTCTTGTTGAAGTGGGTTATAGTCCAAGAACACAAAAAGTTGCCGATGAAATCAATAATAATCTAAACACGGATTTAACGGGCGGAAAAACCAGTAACGGCACAGCCGCTGGCGGATTATCTGGTGAACAACAAGGTGGCAGAGAAATTCGCAAAGCGAAAAACTACGATAATTTCTAAAAACTAAATATATTAAAGACTAACTATTCCTTTCGTTAGTCTTTTTTATAGGGAAATAAGGATAAAAATCATGTTAAATCAATCATTAAAAACACACAAAATTGCCTTTCTTCTTTCATTATTCTTGCCTGCTTTATCCCATGCTCAAGTTTTTGAAGCCACAGGAACTGGTGCAACAGCAGAGCAAGCGAAACAAGATGCCGTGACTAACGCCATAAAATTCAGTGTGGGCGAATATATTGTCAATAAAGAAGAATTAACCAATGATGATTTTAGTCAGAAAGTGGTTGGCTATTCCAATGCTTATGTGAAAAAAATCGCCGTAAAATCACAAAATCAACTCACCAATGGCGACTATGAAGCCACCGTTGCTGTCGATATTGAAAGCCAGAAGCTGATTGAACAATTAAAAGAAATGCAAGTTGCTGTTGCAGCTGATGTGGTCAATGATGATTTGCTTTCTGATATTCAAAATCAAGTGGACAAAATAGAAAAAAATAAACAAACCGCCCAAAATTTCGAAGATTTGGTTGAAGAACTATTAGTAACACCTATCAAAGAAAACAAAGCCATTTTGCATATTGATATTGCAGGAAAACTACGATTAGTCGAAAACAATCAAAAAAATGCCAAAAGTGACCAAGTTGAACTTGAACTACCTGTTAATATTTATCCCGATGAAAATTATGTGAAAGCGGTTAAACGAATATTAAAAGAAGCTAAAGATCCTAATGATTCAAGATATAGAATTTGGAACGAAAACTTTTTAAATAAAGAAAATGGATTTATCAAAGAAAAATATAAAATCTCTTTTGATAAACATAATGTGATATTTAAAAAAGTAGTCAATATCTGGCGAGAAACATATAACTATATAAAATTGGAACTTATTGATAAAGATTTAGAATCCATGGCAACATTCTATGGAGGAGATGAATATAACAACCACGGCCTCATACCGATAGTTAAGGTTCTTGATTCAAAAAGTAAAAATAGCTATTACATATTATGGATGTACAATATTAAGTTTAAACCAGAATATTTTCCTACAAATTCAGAGCAAAAACTCAAAGCCTATTTAAGATTTAAATTAAAAACGGAACAAATAAAAGCATTAAAAGATATTAAGGTGAGTTTTGCGGATTCACGAGATTAATCAGTAATGGTTTGTTAGTTCTTTTTGTAGGGATAGATAGGGAAAATATAATAACTCGTATTAATATCTGGGCATAGTAGACGACAATAGTAGGTAAAATAGTGTGTTACTTGCATTTAAATCGTTACAAGGCTGGTTACAAACTTTAATTAAATCAACATAATAAACGTGATTCACAAAAATTTCCCACCAAAATGCAAACGTTTGCTTTTTTTGCTTGAAAACTGCGGTATAATTTACCGCAGTTTTTTATTTCACCTTTTATTTTCTCAAACAAGGGTAATCCAATGGCAGAATTAAGTCTTAAAAAAATCTATTCGGGCAAAGTGCGTGATCTTTATGAAATTGATGATAAACGGATGTTAATGGTGGCGACGGATCGGCTGTCGGCATTTGATGTGATTTTGGATGATCCGATTCCACGTAAGGGCGAGATTCTGACCCAAATTTCTAATTTTTGGTTTAACAAATTAGCTCATATTATGCCGAATCATTTTACTGGCGATACGGTGTATGATGTGTTACCAAAAGCCGAGGCGGATTTAGTGAAAGATCGGGCGGTGGTGTGTAAACGTTTAACGCCGATTAAAATTGAAAGCATTGTGCGTGGTTATTTAACGGGTTCTGGCTTAAAAGATTATAAACAAACTGGCACGATTTGTGGCTTGGAACTGCCGAAAGGGTTAGTGGAGGCAAGCAAATTGCCCGAACCGATTTTTACGCCGTCTAGCAAAGAAGAGGTGGGCGATCACGATATTAATATTAGTTATGCAGAATGTGAACGTCAAATTGGGGCGGAGTTAGCGGCGCAAGTGCGTGATTCTGCGATTGCCTTATATAAAGCGGCGGCAAATTATGCCTTGACGAAAGGGATTATTATTTGCGACACTAAATTTGAATTTGGTTTAGATGAAAACGGGACATTGACCTTGATGGACGAGGTGTTAACGCCAGATTCTAGCCGTTTTTGGTCGGTGGACACTTATCAAGAAGGCACCAATCCGCCGTCCTTTGATAAGCAATTTGTGCGTGACTGGTTGGAGCAAAGTGGTTGGAATAAGCAACCGCCTGCGCCAAAAGTGCCAGCGGATGTGATTGAGAAAACCGTGGCAAAATATCAAGAGGCCTTGGATTTATTGACGCAATAGTTGGCTGACTTTTGGTCATTTTCTTCACCCGTAGGGGAATGAAAGGGGGACATAAAGGAATATTATGCGAACGGTAGCCATTGTTGGGCTAGGTTGGTTTGGTTTGCCACTGGCTTGCGATTTACGCAATTTGGGCTGGAAAGTGAAAGGCAGTAAGCGTACTCACGAGGGTGTGGAGGAAATGCGTCTATGGCGGTTGGAAACTTACCAACTGCGATTGGAACCAGAAATTAATGCCGATCCTGACGAGTTAACAGCCTTGTTGTCGGTGGATAGTTTGGTGATTAATATTCCGCCTAGCGACTATTTTTTTGATGCGGAAAGTTATACGCAAGGCATTGAAAATCTGGTGAATGAGGCCCTGTTATGTGGAGTAAATCATATTATTTTTATCAGTTCTACTTCGGTTTTACCCATGCAAAGTGGGCGGTTTGATGAACAATGTCAAGCGCCATTTTCGCCTTTGCATGAGATTGAACAAGTCTTGTTTACTTTGCAGGATATTGATGTAGACGTGGTGCGTTTCGGTGGATTGATTGGCAAAGATCGCCATCCAGTGCATGCGATGGCGGGCAAGCATTATTCACAAGGCAACAGCCCAGTCAATTTGGTGCATTTAGAGGATTGTTCAAGGGCGGTGCAGAGTTTGCTAGAAACCCATGGTGGCCATCGTTTATATCATTTGGTTGCACCGCAACACCCTAAAAAAGGGGAATATTACCCCGTGATGGCAAAGAAATTTGCCGAGAATCCACCTCACTTTGAATGTTCAGAGCAGGATCCACAACGGATTATTGTGGCGGATAAAATTTGTCAGGAATTAGATTTTGTGTACCAGTATCCAGATCCGTATTTGATGTAGCATGGTGAAAGTGCGGTTGATAAATCCAATTTTTTGGCACATAATGAATTGAATAAAACCTTAATTAACTATATATAGGACGAGTTATGTCAAACACAATTTTACAAAATCTTCCCTTAGGTCAGAAAGTCGGTATCGCCTTTTCAGGCGGTTTAGATACCAGTGCAGCGTTATTATGGATGCGTCAGAAAGGCGCCGTGCCTTACGCCTATACGGCGAATTTAGGCCAGCCAGATGAAGAGGATTACAACGCTATTCCGAAAAAGGCCATGGAATATGGGGCGGAAAATGCTCGCTTAATCGACTGCCGCAGCCAACTCGCACATGAGGGGATTGCGGCGATTCAAGCCGGGGCGTTCCATGTATCTACGGGCGGAATTGCTTATTTTAACACCACGCCATTGGGCCGTGCGGTGACAGGTACCATGTTAGTTTCAGCCATGAAAGAAGATGACGTGAATATCTGGGGCGACGGTTCTACGTTCAAAGGTAACGATATTGAGCGTTTTTATCGTTATGGCTTGTTAACTAATCCGAATTTAAAAATCTATAAACCTTGGTTAGACGATCTATTTATCCACGAATTGGGCGGTCGTCATGAGATGTCTGAATTCTTGATTGCCAACGGTTTTGATTACAAAATGTCGGTGGAAAAAGCCTATTCAACGGATTCCAATATGTTGGGGGCCACTCACGAGGCGAAAGATTTGGAATTTTTAAGCCGTGGCATTCGTATTGTGAATCCAATTATGGGTGTCCCTTTCTGGCGTGAAGATGTGGAAATCAAAGCAGAAGAAGTCACCGTACGTTTTGAAGAAGGGGTGCCAGTGGCATTAAATGGCAAAACCTTTAGCAATATCGTCGAGCTTTTCTTAGAGGCTAATCGTATCGGTGGTCGCCATGGTTTGGGTATGTCGGATCAAATTGAAAACCGAATTATTGAAGCTAAATCCCGTGGTATTTACGAGGCACCGGGGATGGCCTTATTCCACATTGCTTATGAACGTTTAGTCACAGCGATTCATAACGAGGACACCATTGAGCAATATCGTATTAACGGTTTGCGTTTAGGTCGCTTATTGTATCAAGGTCGCTGGTTCGATCCGCAAGCCTTAATGTTGCGTGAAACCGCCCAACGTTGGGTGGCGAAAGCGGTAACGGGTGAAGTGGTGTTAGAATTACGTCGTGGTAATGACTATTCGATTTTGAATACTTCATCACCAAATATGACCTATCACCCTGAACGTTTAAGTATGGAAAAAGTCGAAAATGCGCCGTTTGATCCGGTGGATCGTATCGGTCAATTAACCATGCGTAATCTTGATATTTTAGATACTCGTGATAAGTTAGGCATCTATTCAAACACTGGCTTGTTAGCGGTGTCAAAAGAAATTGCGTTACCGCAGTTGAAGAAATAAATCTTGTCGACATAATTTGCCCCCTGATGGTAACCATAAGGGGGCATTTTTATCGGCGACGTTCCTTGTCGCTTTGGGTTTTCCTGTTATTTTAAGCAGCTCGCATAGCTGTCAGCGGTAAATTGTAAGAATTGGCTATACGCATTTTTGCCTAATTTCACGCTGTCGCCCATTGGGTCTAAACGACCGACTTTCACGCCCGTGCTTTTCGCCAAGCTATTAATCACTTTCGGGGTAAATTGCGGTTCCGCAAATAAGCAGTTGACTTTGTGTTCTTCAATTTCTTCTTTGATATGCGCAATGGTTTTGGCGCCCGGAGCCACTAAAGGATTGATAGTAAATGCACCGGTTTGGTTTAATCCATAGGCACTGTTGAAGTAACCGTAAGCGTCATGGAATACAAAGAACCCTTTGTCTTTAAATGCACTTAATTGTTGGGTAATTTCGCTATTTTTCTCTTGCAAAGTGCGGTTGAAATTCGCCAAGTTTTCTGCAATTAAGGCTTTTTTCGCCGGGAATTGAGCGGTTAATTTTTCCGCTAATTGATTGGCCACTAATTGGCTGATTTTTGGTGAATACCAAATATGCCAGTTTACGGTTAAGCCATTTTCATCCACTTCATGGTGATGACCGTCGTGATCGGCGTGGTCATGATCGTGATCATCATGGTCGTGATCATGATCATCATCTCCGTCATCATGATGATGGTGATGGGCGGATTTTTCTAATAAGGCCGTGACGCCCTCGATATCAGCAATGGTGACGACTTTTTTACTGTCCGCTTGGGCAATAGGTTTGGTTAAAAAACTATCGACGTCTTTACCGATCCACAACACTAAATCTGCCGATTTGATTTTTTGAATATCGGTAGGCTTTAAATTATAGTCATGAGGAGAGGCGCCTGCAGGCACGATAATTTGGGTATCCAACACACCGTCAGCAATGGAAGAGGCAATAAAACCGAGCGGTTTGACTGAGGTGACAATATCGGCTTGAACACTGAATGCAGCGGCTAAAATGGCGCTAGCAATGGCTGTTTTTGTTAATTTTGACATAATAATTTCCTTACTTAATAACCAAAAGTGCGGATAGATTACGCTAAATTTGACAAAAAAGCCATCTTTTTTTTTGTTAAAAAATAAGATTATTGCGTGGTATGAAGTAATTTATCAATGACCCGAGAAACCGCAAAAAAACCAAAGGTTGCCGTAATCATGGTTGCCGCACCGAAACCATTGGCACAATTCATGCTCGCAGAGATCTCACAATTTTCACGCATTTGGGGAAAAATTAATGGCTGTGTGGAGAAAACTGCCTCAACGCCAAATTTTCGTTTAGGATTTTGGCTAAAATGGTAGTCTTTACGTAAGGTGGAGCGTACTTTTGCCAACAGCGGATCTTGAATGGTTTTGCTTAAATCAGCAATTTGAATTTGGGTTGGATCGGTTTGTCCACCTGCGCCACCAATGGTAATCACCTTGATTTTGTTCCGTTTACAATAAGCGATTAACGCAGATTTGGTTTTCACGCTATCAATGGCGTCAATCACATAATCATAGTTTGGGGTCAAATAGTCGGCTAAATTTTCACTAGAAAGAAAGTCATCAATAATATTAACTTGGCATTCAGGGTTGATTAAGTTAATCCGTTCCGCCATCACCTCAGTTTTCAACTTACCAATAGTTCCCGTTAAGGCGGGTAGTTGGCGATTAATATTGGTTACACAAATGTCGTCCATATCAATCATGGTAATTTTACCGATACCTGAACGAGCCAATGCCTCGACCACCCAAGACCCCACGCCACCAATGCCGATCACACAAATATGGCTTTGGCGTAGTTGCGCTAAGCCATTGGGCGTATACAACCGCCCAATGCCTCCGAAACGCTGTTCAAAATTATCGATTTTTTCTGTCATGGAATTAACGTAATACCCAAACTCGGCCGTAATGTTTGGTCAAGCCAGCAAAATGGCCCGCTTGATCGCCAATGCCATAATATAAATCAAAGTGTTGGCCATTGACTGCACCACCGACATCAAGGGCAACCATGAGATGTAATTTGTGTGCGCCAGTCCAATTACCATTGCGGTCAATTTCTGGTACTTCGACTAATAAAACGGTACCTGATGGCACGATGTTGCGATCGGAGGCGACGGAGGCCATGGAAACTAAAGGCACGCCTGCGGAGCCTTTTACTTGTCCCGTTGGATCATTTTTGAAGAACACATAAGACGGATTGCGTTCTAGCAAGCCTCGCACACGAGATGGGTTGCGTTGTCCCCATTCACGAATGGCTTTAATTGACATTTGTTCTTTCGGCACTTCGCCATCTTCTACCAGCAAACGGCCAACAGAGGTATATTTAAAGCCATTTTGGCCCGCATAAGCGAGGTAATTTAAGCGACCATCCCCGAAATCCACGTAACCACTGCCTTGCACGCCCAGCAAGAAATTGTCTAACATAGAATCGCTGTAAGCCAATTCTAAGCCTTTCCCCGCCAAGGCGCCCGCATAAATTTGGGCTCGTGAGAAACGCTTATTGGCTGGCATGGCGTAAATCGGCTGATTATATTTGCCTTGTGGCGTGCGGCGTGCGTGAATTACAGGCGAATAGTAACCTGTCATCAACACATTCTGATAGTTATCCATGCCTGACATCACTTGGGAATGAATACCATATTTGGCAAGATCGCTCACTTTGGCGCCGGCATTTACCCATTGTTGGATTTTGCTATAATTATTGGCGAAACGATTGGTGATACTGCTTGAATAATTACGCACATTATTTAATTGATTAATAAAGTTTTTTGAGTTCACAATGGCGCTGTTATTATCAATTTTTGATACGGGGGTAAATACGGCGGTGGAATAGGTTCGGCCACTGTATTTTGCCCCCAGTTTTTGCATGTCCGTATTGCCTACATTGGCTTTTACGGCTTGTTGAGGTTGTGTTTTTTGGGAAGAACAAGCGACCAATAAGGCAGAAAGTGTTAGAATTGCCAGTTTGTATGAGGTGCGTTTTGATATCATGGGGTGAAATCCTAAATTAAACAAATCCGAAAATAAGACCCAATATGCTATCAAAATTTAACCACTAACCCTAGTTTTTTTTATCCTTTTTGTTGGTTTTTACGGCAAACAAACGGATTTCAGGGATTTTTGCTTGCATTGCGGATTTTTCAGTGTATATTACACCGCATCAGACGCGGGGTGGAGCAGCTTGGTAGCTCGTCGGGCTCATAACCCGAAGGTCGTTGGTTCAAATCCGGCCCCCGCAACCAAATTCAAAAAAAGCGTTAATCACAAGGTTAACGCTTTTTTACATTTTATTTTAGGCGAAACATTTTAAGGTTTTGGTTAATCGCTCAATCCCTTGTAAGAGATCTTGTTCATTGATATTTAATGCGGGTGCAAAACGTAACACATTCGGTCCAGCCACTAAAATCATTAAGCCGTTTTCTGCCGCCACGTTGACGAAATCACTTGCTTTGCCTTGGTATTTTTCAACTAATTCTGCACCAATTAATAACCCCTCGCCTCTAATTTCCTTAAATAAATGAAATTGCTGGTTTAATTTGGCTAATTCGGCTTTAAATAGGGCAGAAGTGCGGTTAACTTGAGCCAAGAATTTATCATTAGCAATGGTATCAATCACTTTTTCGGCTATGGCACAAGCCAATGGATTTCCCCCAAAGGTGGTGCCATGTACCCCTGGTGCAAAACTTTTAGCAATTTCTGTGGTGGTCAGCATAGCACTAATTGGAAAGCCATTACCTAAGGCTTTGGCCGTGGTGAGAATATCAGGGATGACACCATATTTTTGATACGCATACAGATAGCCAGTACGCCCCACGCCTGTTTGTACTTCGTCAAAAATCAACAAGGCGTTATTTTCATCACAAAGTTGACGTAAGCCTTGTAAAAATTCTGTGGTAGCAGGAATAATCCCACTTTCACCTTGGATAGGTTCGACAATCACCGCACAGCAACGATCATCAATCACCGCTTTTACGCTGGCTAAATCATTAAATTTAACATGAATAATATCTGCTGGTTTTGGACCAAAGCCATCAGAATATTTCGGTTGTCCTGCAACGCTGACGGTAAATAGCGTACGACCGTGGAAACTTTGTTTAAAGGAGATAATGGTCGATTTTTGATAACCGTAGTTATCTACTGCATAACGGCGAGCTAATTTTAATGCCGCCTCATTGGCTTCTGCACCTGAATTGGCGAACATGACACGCTCTGCAAAAGTATGTTGCACCATTTTACTGGCAAGAGCAAGCGTAGGTTCGCTGGTAAACCAGTTGCTTGAATGCCATAATTTTTCGCTTTGGGCTTTGAGTACCTCCACAATTTCATCAGGGCAGTGACCGAGTGAATTAACGGCAATGCCACTGGTGAAGTCAATATATTCTTTGCCGTTTTGATCCCAGACGTAGCTGCCTTTTCCTTTGATTGGGATGAAGTTGGCGGGGGTGTAGTTTTGGATCATGACTTGATCGAATGTTTGTCTGTTGTATTGGGGCATTTTGATCTTCCTTTATTTTTTTAGATAGGATAAAAGGATTTGATTTTTTATGCAATAGTTTTGAATAAAAATTCAGTTTTTTTAATTGGAATCGGTTTCGCCGATGGCGACCGTACTTTTCTTTGCTTGTGCAAAGAAAAGTAGGCAAAAGAAAGCACACCCCAACTTTGCCTTGTTTCCTGAAAATGATTAAATTTGCTTAACGGAAAAGTTGTCAACTCGCTTCGCTCAAACAGCACAACTTTTCCTACAAATTTAATCATTTTCAGGCGGCAAACATGGGGACCCCATGGGTGGTGGAATAAAAAGTAGTGGTATATTTGAGATACCTAGCACTGGCGTACTAGGTTAAGCATGGTGACGCTACTCCGTAGCTTAAAAAATATTTATTTTTTTAACCGCACTTTTGTTACGCTCGATCGAAACTTGGGGCCCCGTCTGAACCGCCTGAGCGTTTTGGTATTTTTAGCTAAATTTTGCCTGTCTGAGCGTAGCGAGTTCAAAATTTAGCGTGAAGAAAATACCAAATAAGCTCAGAAAAGCGGTGAAGTCGGGGTGTGCTTTTCTTTGCCTACTTTCTTTTGCACAAGCAAAAGAAAGTATGGTCGCCCATCGGGCGAAACCCGAACTTGCCACAAGCAAAAAAAAGTAAGTCACCATCAGCGAAACCCGATCTAGCCATAAACAAAAAGGTTAAGGACAAATTAAATAAAAATCTAATTTGTTCCCCCAACCGTTATCTTCTCAATCTTACAAGCTGGTTGCCCCACTCCCACTGGTACACTTTGCCCGTCCTTACCACACACCCCAATGCCGTGATCGATTTCTAAATTATCCGCCACCATAGACACCTGTTGCATGACTTCAATCCCATTGCCGATCATCGTTGCCCCTTTAATTGGCTTAGTGATTTTGCCTTTTTCAATTAAATAGGCTTCTGACATGGAGAAAGTAAATTTACCCGACGTAATATCCACCTGACCGCCACCAAAGTGCGGTGCAAAAATACCCTGATCTACACTGGTAATTAAATCATCAAATTTACTCGAACCTGCCAACATGTAAGTATTCGTCATGCGTGGCATCGGCAAATGTGCATAGCTTTCACGGCGACCGTTGCCAGTCGGGGCAACACCCATTAAACGGGCATTCATTTTGTCTTGCATATAGCCTTGTAAAATACCGTCTTTAATCAATACATTACATTGACTTGGAACACCCTCATCGTCCACGGTGATGGAGCCACGGCGATGTTGTAACGTACCGTCATCGACAATCGTACATAAAGGGGAAGTGACTAACTCACCAATTTTGCCGGTAAATAATGAACTTTCTTTACGGTTGAAGTCCCCCTCTAAACCATGACCAACTGCTTCATGTAATAGCACCCCAGGCCAACCCGCACCCAAAATGACAGGCATTAAACCAGACGGAGCAGATACTGCATTCACATTGACTAAGGCTTGGCGAACGGCTTCTTTAGCAAAATAAACGGCTCTCTGTTCCCCTAAATAGGATTCAAAAAACCAGTCTAAGCCCACTCTTGCCCCCACACCAGCACTACCACGTTCACGTTTACCGTCTTTTTCTACCATAACGGAAATGGACAAGCGAATTAATGGACGAATATCAGTTGCCAAGGTGCCATCAGTGGCAGCTACTAACATTTCTTCATAAAGTGCGGTGAGATTTGCCGTGACTTTCGTCACATAGGGGCTTTCTGCACGGGCAGTGCGATCCACCAAATGCAATAGTTCAATTTTCTGTTCTTTGCTTAAGGTATTTAAAGGGTTAATCGCCGCATAACGAGCAATAGCGTTCACTTCATTAAAACGTAATGGTTTGATAATATTGCCATGATTAGGTAGTGCAATACCTTTTACCGCATTCGCACACTGCTGTAAATTGGCTAAATTAATCTGGTCAGAATAGGCAAACCCCGTTTTTTCACCACTGACTGCACGTACGCCCACACCACGATCAATATGAAAACCGCCCTCTTTGATAATGCTGTCTTCTAACACCCAACTTTCATCTTGACTAAGTTGGAAATAGAGATCAGCGTAGTCGATTTGGCGGTGCGACATGATGTCGAAGATGTTTTGGAGATCGGGTAGGGATAGGTTGCTTGGGGTGAGTAGGGATTGTTGGACGTTATTTAGCATTTTGTTTTTTGTTTTTGTTAATGAATGTTGTGGTGGATTTTAACATAGAATTTGTTTTTTGTATAAATCGGTTTCGCCGATGGCGACTTACTTTTTCTTTGCTTGTGCAAAGAAAAAGTAAGCAAAAAGAAAGCACCCCCCAACTTTGCCTTGTTTCCTGAAAAGGATTAAATTTGCTTAACGGAAAAGTTGTCAACTCGCTTCGCTCAAACAGCACAACTTTTCCTACAAATTTAATCCTTTTCAGGCGGCAAACATGGGGACCCCATTGGTGGTAGAATAAAATAAGGTGGAAAAACACCTAGCACTAGCGTACTAGGTTAAGCATAGTAACGCTACTCCGTAGCTTAGTAGATTTTTCAACCGCACTTTTATTTACGCTCGAGCAAAACTTGGGGCCCCGTCTGAACCGCCTGAGCGTTTTGGTATTTTTAGCTAAATTTTGCCTGTCTGAGCGTAGCGAGTTCAAAATTTAGCGTGAAGAAAATACCAAATAAGCGAAGAAAAGCGGTGAAGTCGGGGTGTGCTTTTCTTTGCCTACTTTCTTTTGCACAAGCAAAAGAAAGTATGGTCGCCCATCGGGCGAAATCCGAACTTACCACAAGCAAAGAAAAAGTAAGTCGCCCTGTGGGCGAAATCCCACTTACATCACCACTACATCAAACTGTTCCTGATGATAAAACACCTCAGGACGCACTTGAACCTGTTTCCCAATAAACATCTCCACCTCCGCCAACAAGCCATGACTTTCTTCTTTAATCAAATAGTCAGCCACCGCAGGTGAGGCATAAATGGTAAATTGTTCACTGGAAAATAAATGATGTACCCGAATCACTTCACGCATAATTTCATAACACACGGTTTCCACTGTTTTACTGTGTCCCCGTCCTTGGCAAGCAGGGCAATCGTCACACAAAATATGTTCTAAACTTTCACGTGTACGCTTACGGGTCATTTCCACTAAACCCAGTTGAGTAAAGCCATTGACGTTAGTTTTCACCGGATCTTTACTTAACGCCTCCTGTAAGGATTGTAAGACACGTTGACGATGATCTTCGGTTTGCATATCGATAAAATCAATAATAATGATACCGCCTAAATTACGTAATTGTAATTGTTGTGCAATGGCTTGAGTAGCTTCAATATTGGTGTTAAAAATGGTTTCTTCCAAATTGCGATGACCGACAAATGCCCCCGTATTAATATCAATGGTGGTCATGGCTTCGGTTTGCTCAATAATTAAATAACCGCCAGATTTTAAATTAACTCGTTTATTTAATGCGATATTAATAGCACTTTCCACCCCATACACATCAAATAGCGGCTGATCACCAGAATATAACACTAATTTATCGGTCAGTTCAGGCATAAATTCTTCGGTAAATTCTTTCACTTCCGCAAAGCAGAGCTTGGAATCAATACGGATTTTTTCAATGCCTTGCCCAATGAAATCACGTAATACTCGTTGCGTCAGGGCTAATTCACCATAGATTTTTGTTTTCGTTTTATATTTAGCTCGGCGTTCCATGACTTTTCGCCAAACACGTTTTAAGAAATCCGCATCTTGTTTTAATTCTTCTTCACTCACGCCCTCTGCTGCGGTACGCACAATATAACCGCCAAGTTCATCACAATAGGGTTCGGCAAGGGCTTTTAATCTCGCTCTTTCTTCTTCGCTTTCAATACGTTGTGATACGCCTACATGGCTATTTTCTGGCATAAAGACTAAATAGCGAGAGGGGAGCGTAATATCGGTTGTCAATCTTGCCCCTTTGGTGCTGATCGGGTCTTTGACGACTTGTACCACAATGTCTTGTCCCTCGTGAACTAATTGAGCAATGTCTTTCACCACAAATTGCTTTTGTTCATCTTCATCCACACATTCGGTATGTGAAACAATATCGGAGGCGTGTAGGAAAGCGGCTTTTTCTAAACCAATATCCACAAAAGCGGATTGCATACCAGGTAAAACACGTGTTACACGACCTTTATAAATATTCCCGACAATACCACGTTTGGCTTGGCGTTCAATATGGACTTCTTTTAAAATCCCCGAGTCCATCAAGGCAATTCTGGTTTCGTTCGGGGTAATATTGACTAATAATTCAACGGAATTCATTTGAGTTCCAACTTCCTAAATTTAAAAATGATGAACTAGGATAGCGAAAAGTAAAATAGAAATACAAGCACAAATCAGGTAAAATGTGACCTTTCTCAAATTTATGTGAATTTTATGATTGATTTTCGTCCTTTTTATCAACAAATTGCGACCACTAATTTATCGGCGTGGTTGGAAACATTGCCCTTGCAACTCAAACAATGGGAAAAACAAACCCATGGTGATTATGCTAAATGGGCAAAAGTAGTAGATTTTTTACCGCACTTAACGGCTGATCAGATTGATTTAAAAACCGCGGTGAAATCGGTGCGAGATTTGCCGTTATCAGACGGTGAACAACAGCGTTTGGTTTATCATCTCAAACAGCTTATGCCGTGGCGAAAAGGTCCTTATCATCTGTATGGCGTACATATTGATTGTGAATGGCGGTCAGATTTTAAATGGGATCGGGTATTACCGCATTTAGCCCCATTGCAAGATCGTACCATTTTAGATGTGGGCTGTGGCAGTGGTTATCACATGTGGCGAATGGTCGGCGAGGGGGCTAAAATGGTGGTCGGTATTGATCCGACAGAATTATTTTTATGCCAATTTGAGGCTGTTCGTAAACTGCTCAATCATGACCGCCGAGCGAATTTAATTCCTTTAGGCATTGAACAAATGCAACCGTTGGGTGTGTTTGATACGGTGTTTTCGATGGGCGTGTTATATCATCGCAAATCACCTTTAGATCACCTAAGCCAGCTGAAAGATCAACTCCGCAAAGGGGGCGAGTTAGTGCTAGAAACCTTGGTGATTGATGGTGATGTGAATACAGTACTGGTGCCAACAGATCGTTATGCCAAAATGAAAAATGTGTATTTTATTCCCTCTGTTGCCTGTTTGATTAACTGGTTACAAAAAGTCGGTTTTCGTCATGTGCGTTGTGTGGATCAAGCCATGACGACATTGGAAGAACAGCGTAAAACAGATTGGTTAGACAATGAAAGCCTGATTGATTTTTTAGATCCAGAAGATCACAGTAAAACTATTGAGGGCTACCCCGCACCGAAAAGGGCGGTGATTATTGCCAATAAATAAAATTAAGGTGCGAATAAACGCACCTTGTGCTTTATTATTTCACTTGATTAATCAAAAACTGGGTGAGCAGCCCAACAGGTCGTCCTGTCGCACCTTTATTCGCCCCTTGTAACCAAGCTGTACCCGCAATATCTAAATGCGCCCAAGGGTATTTGGTCGCAAAATTGGCTAAAAACGCCCCCGCCGTAATCGCACCACCAAAACGTCCGCCAATATTGGCTAAATCGGCAAAATTCGATTTAAGCTGCTCTTGATATTCTTCGCTTAACGGTAAACGCCATGCCTTATCTTGGCTTTGTTGTGAGGCTTGCAATAATTGGGCAGAAAGATCATCATTAGTCGAAACTAAACCACTGTTATGCAGACCTAATGCGATCATACAAGCGCCCGTTAAGGTGGCAATATCAATCACACATTCCGGATCAAAACGTTCAACGTAAGTCAAGGTATCACACAATACTAAACGTCCCTCTGCGTCCGTATTGAGTACTTCTACAGTTAATCCATTCATGGTGGTCAGAATATCACCAGGGCGATACGCATTGCCGTCAGGTAAGTTTTCACAACCTGCTAACACGCCAATCACATTGAGGGGTAATTGCAATTCAACTAAAGCGTTCATCACACCCAAGACACTCGCTGCACCGCACATATCGTATTTCATTTCGTCCATCTCCGCAGCGGGTTTCAGGGAAATACCGCCGGCGTCAAAGGTGAGTCCTTTTCCTACTAACACGATAGGTTTGGCATTGGGATTCGGGTGATTTTTATAGTCTAAAATACTCAGTTTAGCTTCATTGTGTGAACCCCGTGAAACGGCTAAATAAGCGTTCATGCCTAATTTCGCCATGTCTTTTTCGTCTAACACGGTGCTGGTTAAAAGTGCGGTGCGTTTTTCAAGATTTTTTGCTTGTTCACTTAAATAGCTTGGTGTACACACATTCGGTGGGCAATTAGCCACATCTTTGGCTATTTTTACTCCTAAAGCAATGGCTTTCGCATGCTGAATCGCTTGTTCTGCTTGTGGCACATCCGTATGGAAAATAATTTCGCTTAATTTGTGTTGAACGTCGCTTTTCTTGCTTTTAAATTGATCGAAAATATACTCTTCAGAGACAAAGGTTTCGAGAGCAAAACGAACATTCCAATATAAATCACGATCTTTAATGTTGACATCCGTTAAGCCATTCACCAAGGTTTTGCTGGCGGTTTGTTTGACGAATTGAATGGCTTTTTGAGCAATCTGTTTAAATTCACGTTCACTGATTTCACCTTGTTTGCCTGCGCCGACTAAAATTAAACGTTGCCCATGTTGGCGTAATAAGCTGATTTGCCCGATTTTTCCTGAAATTTCACCGCACTTGATAAGCGCACTTATTTCCCCTGTGTTATCAAATTGTTTGGCCGTATTTGACAGTTCGCCTTGTTCAAAAATAGCGAGTAAAATGGCATCTGCACTGGAAAGTGCGGTGGTGTTTGCTGAATATTTCATCTGTTTTCCTACTGTTTTTATCGTTAAAAATAGGGTATCATAGCCGACTAGCTTTATACCGACAAAGTGCGGTTTAAATTACCCCAATTTTTATAAATTGCAAGTAAAATCTTGTGATGAAAGACTTGCAATACAAGAACAGGCATAACGTGATTTTAAATAGATATTTATTCAAGGAAGTATTCAAAAGCCAAGTGGCTATTTTGTTTATTTTACTTCTGATTTTCTTTTGTCAACAATTAGTTAGGGTGTTAGGTTCAGCGGCAAATGGTAAAGTGCCTGCGGATTTAGTGGTGTCTTTGCTTGGGCTAGGTATGCCAACCATGGCGCAATTAATGTTGCCATTGTCCTTATTTATTGCGATCTTACTCACGTTAGGGCGATTATACGCAGAAAGTGAAATTACCGTCATGCGAGCTTGTGGCGTGGGTTCTCGCCTATTGGTGAAAGTGGTGTTGATTTTATCGGTGTTTACCGCAGGATTAGCCGCTTACAATGCGCTCTGGCTTTCACCTTGGGCGATCAAAAAACAAACCGAAATTGTGGAAGATGCCAAAGCCAATCCACGTATGGCTGCCTTAAGTTCGGGTCAGTTTATGTCCTCCGATAATGGCGATTTTGTTTTATTTATCAATGAGATTAGCCAGAATAAAATTCATGATGTGTATATTTTCCAAATGAAACCGAAGAAAAACTTTAAACCGGCGGTGGTGACGGCGGAAACGGGCGAGTTAACCTCCTTGCCCAATGGTGACCAGTTGTTAAGTTTGGAAAATAGCCAACGCATTGAGGGAACAGCGGTATTACCGGATTTTCGAGTGACCAATTTTGCACAATATCATGCTTATTTAGGCCATCAAATCGCGGATGCCAAAGAGTCTGACGAGGCCGCCGTGCTAAATTTTGCCGAGTTAACGCAAGCCAAATCCAATGCCGCAAAAGCCGAACTCCATTGGCGACTTACCTTAGTGTTGGCGGTGCCATTAATGGCCTTATTGGCGGTGCCGTTAAGCCGTGTGAATCCACGTCAAGGCAGATTTGCGAAAATTTTACCCGCACTTTTATTATATTTAATCTATTTCTTAGCACAAAGTTCCTTGAAATCCTCGGGTGGCGCAGGGAAACTTGACGCAAGTTTATGGATGCCGTTGGTGAATGTGATTTTCTTTGTGTTGGGGATCGTGTTAAATAGTTGGGAAACGGCATTTATGTATAAAATGCGTAATTTGCTCAATAAACCAAAGGCGGCATAGAAAAATGATGATGAATACCTTAGAACGTTATATTGGCAAAAGTATTTTAGGCACCATTTTTGCGACCTTGCTCACCTTAGTAGGGTTATCGGCGATTATTAAATTTGTGGAACAATTTCGTAGCGTCGGAAAAGGCTCTTACGACAGTCTGCAAGCGATTGTATATACGCTGTTGACCATGCCAAAAGATGTGGAAACTTTTTTCCCGATGGCCGCCTTATTGGGCGCTTTAATTGCCTTGGGCAATTTGGCCAGCCGTAGTGAACTGATCGTCATGCAATCTGCCGGTTTTTCACGTTTAAAAATTGGTTTGGCCGTGATGAAAACCGCTTTACCCTTGGTGATCTTAACCATGATCATTGGTGAATGGGGCATTCCACAAACAGAACAATATGCACGTGATATGCGAGCCAAGGCTATTTCAGGTGGTTCTATTATGTCCGTAAAAAATGGCGTGTGGGCGAAAGATGGCAATGATTTTATTTTTGTGCGAACCATTAATGAAGGGGCGCAATTAAATGATATTTATATTTATCATTTTAATGAGCAACGTAAACTTGAGCAAATGACCCATGCCAATCAGGGGATGTATGAAGAGGGTGAATGGGTTCTCAAGAATATTAATACGTCGCAAATTAGTGAAGAACAGGTGACGACCAAAAATAAATTAATGGATAAATGGAAAACCAATCTGACACCAGATAAATTAGGCATTGTATCGTTAAGACCCACATCATTGTCTATTTCCGGCTTATCCGATTACATCAGCTTTTTAAAGCAAACTGGCCAAGATAGCAAAAAATTTGAGTTAACCTATTGGCGGAAATTATTCCAACCGATTTCCGTTGGCGTGATGATGTTGCTCGCTTTATCCTTTATTTTCGGCCCTCTACGTAGCGTGACCGCCGGCGCCAGAATTGTGGCGGGGATTTGTTTTGGTTTCTTGTTCTATGTGGTGAATGAGATTTTTGGTCCATTAAGTTTAGTCTATAACGTTCCACCTTTAGCGGGCGCCTTAATGCCTAGTTTACTGTTTTTGATCATTACTTGGTGGCTGTTGAGTCGAAAACGGGATTAATTCACAACAAAAAAGAGTTGATGGGAATCAACTCTTTTTGTTTATGTTCAATCTGTTTTTTCTATTATTCAAACAGTTCTTTATGCAATGCACGCACCACATCATCAGCCTGATGGCTTGGGACTAAGGTGCAAATATTATTGGTACTTGCACCGTAGCTGATCATACGGATATGGTATTGTTCAAGTGCGCCGAATACACGTTTGGCGACGCCTGAGGCAATATGTAAATCATTGCCAATTAAGGCCACTAAGGATAATCCCGTATCCACTTTTACTGTACAAACTTCGCTTAATTCCGCTAACAATTCACTGGAAAGCAGATCCGCACCAGAGGAGGCGGAACCCGTTTTATCAAGGGTTAATGCCACGCTAACTTCGGAAGTGGTGATGGTATCTACGGAAATTTTATGTTTAGCTAAGATACCGAAAACGTTGGCTAAAAAACCTTGTGCATGCAGCATGTTTAGGCTTGATAAGGTGAGTAGGGTTTGATCACGACGTAAAGCAATAGCACGGAAAGTCGGACGTGGTTGCGGATCACGAGTCACCCAAGTGCCGCCGTCTTGCGGAGCTTTGCTTGACCCTACATAAACAGGGATATTACTGCGCACGGCAGGAAGTAATGTGGCAGGGTGCAAGACTTTGGCGCCAAAGGTCGCCATTTCAGCGGCTTCCGCAAAGCTCATGGTATCAATACGTTGTGCATTTGGCACAATGCGAGGGTCAGTGGTGTAAATGCCAGCAACATCCGTCCAAATTAACACATCTTTGGCATTTAACACTTCCGCAATTAAGGCGGCAGAGTAGTCAGAACCGCCACGGCCTAAGGTGGT
Organism: Lonepinella sp. BR2271; assembly: GCF_051851515.1. Classification (NCBI taxonomy): domain Bacteria; kingdom Pseudomonadati; phylum Pseudomonadota; class Gammaproteobacteria; order Pasteurellales; family Pasteurellaceae; genus Lonepinella; species Lonepinella sp. BR2271. The sequence continues at coordinate 171,797 of NZ_JBPDVF010000001.1, forward strand.
GGTTTTGCCCTCTGCATCACGTCCGATAAAGCCTTGTGTAATTACCAATTCTCCCCGATTAATCAGCGGTTTTAAAATCAGATCACTGTTTTTCTGGGTTAATTCATCATCGGGTGCCGCTTTGCCGAAATGGCTATTGGTGGCCACAATGGTACGGACATCCACCCAAGTGGCTTGTGCATTTAATTCACGCAACACTTCAATGAAAATATGGGTTGACATCATTTCACCGTGACTGATTAATTCATCAGTTAGAGCGGGAGAGGTGGCTAAGCTAGCGGCCTCAGAAAGTGATTCAATATTATTTAATAAACGCTCAATTTCTGGACGGACGAGCGTATCATTTTTTAATTCAAGCAAAATATTTTCTTGAATTTGACGGATTTCACCAATTAATTTTTTCCGTTGTGCGCCGTCTACGCCGTTGGCTAAGGCCACTAACAGGTTGGTGACGCCCGCCGAGGCCGATAAAACGACCACTCGGGTATTGGGATCTGCGATCACGATATTGGCACAGGCGACCATGGCGGCATGGTTGGCCACACTGGTGCCACCGAATTTAGCGATAGATAAATGCGACATAAAATGTTCTCCAAAAAATAAAACAAATAACGAAAAGTATAGAAATATCGGTTTAATGAAATCTTGTCAATATTTTTATGTGAATTTCAGGGGAAAAAATAAAAGCGCCTGAAATTTTATCCATAAATGATTGCGTCTGGCGGATAAAGTGCGGTAAAATGTGGCATATTTTTTATTCTAAGATTTTAATATGACAACAGAACAAGCAACAGCACAAACAGAAGTACAAGCGGACACACAAACAGCACAAGTGGCGCCACAAGCTCAGCAGGAAAACGCCAACACAGAGAACGTAAGACATTCCAATAAAGAAGTAATTGCGTATTTGGCGGAAAAATTCCCCCTTTGTTTTAGTGTCGAGGGTGAGGCGAAACCGTTAAAAATTGGCTTATTCCAAGATTTAGCCGAGGCGTTAGCAGGTGATGAATTTGTTAGCAAAACCCAGTTACGTTATGCGTTACGTCAGTACACGTCTAATTGGCGTTATTTACATGGTTGTCGTTTAGGTGCAGAGCGCGTGGATTTACAAGGTAATCCTGTTGGTGTGCTTGAGCAAGAGCATGTTGAACATGCACAACAACAATTGGCCGAGGCGAAAGCAAAATTGGCGGAAAAACGTGCGGCAGAAAAAGCAGCCGCAAAAGAAAAAATGAAAAAACGCCCTGCTCGTAAGCCACAGCACAATAAACCGTATAATAAAGCTAACAGCAAGCCAGTAAATGCGCATGCGGCCAGTGCGAATTCCGCAGAAAAACCACAAAAATTGACCGCAGTTTCTTTGGCGAGCTTAAAGCAAAATGCACGGATTAAAGTCAAAGTAGGCGAAAGTGTGAAAAGTGCGGTGATTTTAGAAATAGTTAAAGATACGGCACGTGTGCAATTAGATAATGGTTTGGTGATGAATGTCACCGCAGATCGTTTATTTGCATAATACGCTTTTCATGCCGTCACCTCAATCCAGAGGCATGACGGCATTTGAACATCTTATAGGCGACCTAGCGGATGTTTTTCTTTTATTAGGAAAGTCAAAATGAAGTTGATGAAAACACAATATATTTCAGTTTTATTGGCAACCCTCTTTTTCTCGGGCGCCATCAATGCGGTAGCGCCGACATTGAAAGCGAGTGATATTAAACTACCACAAGCGAGCGAAGAAAATACCTTGGCGACGAAACGTGTGACAACCCGTTTAACCCAATCACATTATCGCAAGTTTCAATTAGATGATGCGTTTTCTAGCAAGATTTTCGATCGTTATGTGGACTTATTAGATTATAGCCATAACTTGTTTATTCAATCGGATATTGATGATTTACGTACAAAATATGCAACACAATTAGATGATGAGCTAAACGAGGGTAAGTTGGATATTGCCTTTGCAATGTATGAGTTGATGACACAACGTCGTTATGAACGTTATGTTTATGCACTTTCTTTATTGGATAATGAACCGAATTTAACCAGCAATGATCAAATTGAAATTGATCGTAAGAAAGCGCCTTTTGCCAAAAATGCAGAAGAGGCGAATAAATTGTGGGAACAGCGGGTTAAAAATGACGTTATTGAGCTGAAATTAAAAGACAAAAAATGGCCAGAGATTAAAAAGACCCTGACCAAACGTTATAATTTAGCGATTCGTCGTTTAACCCAAACCAAAGCCGATGATATTACGCAGCTTTATTTAAATGCGTTTGCTCGTGAAATCGATCCGCACACCAGTTATTTGTCACCTCGTGCAGCGAAAAACTTTAATGAAAGTATGAACTTATCTTTAGAGGGGATCGGTGCGACATTACGTCAAGAAGATGATATGACGATTATTCAATCTTTGGTGCCAGGTGCCCCTGCTGCTCGTAGCAAAAAACTGAAAGCGGGTGATAAAATTGTCGGTGTCGGTCAAGCCAAAGGCGAAATTGAAGATGTGGTTGGTTGGCGTTTAGAAGATGTTGTCGACAAAATCAAAGGTAAAAAAGGCAGTCAAGTTCGCTTAGAAATTGAACCAGAAAAAGGCGGTAAAAATACAATTATCACCTTAATCCGAGATAAAGTGCGTATTGAGGACAGTGCGGCCAAATTAACTGTTGAAAAAGTGAACGGTGAAAATGTTGCAGTGATTAAAATTCCGACCTTTTACATTGGGTTAACTGCGGATGTGCGTAAATTATTAGCGGACATGAAAAAGAAAAAAGCCACCTCACTGATTATTGATTTACGTGAAAATGGTGGTGGCGCCTTAACCGAAGCGGTTGAATTGAGCGGTTTGTTTATTTCTGATGGCCCAGTGGTGCAAGTTCGAGATGCCTATAACCGTATTCGTGTGCATGAAGATCCAGACAACGCCCAAGTGTATTCAGGGCCATTATTGGTGATGATTAACCGTTATAGTGCCTCGGCCTCTGAGATTTTCTCGGCTGCTATGCAAGATTATAACCGTGGCATTATTGTGGGCCAAAATACCTTTGGTAAAGGTACGGTACAACAAAGTCGTTCGTTAAATTTTGTGTATGATTTGAGTCAAGAACCGTTAGGTTTTATTCAATATACGATTCAGAAATTTTATCGTATTGATGGTGGCAGTACGCAGTTAAAGGGCGTGTCGGCAGATATTAACTATCCTGAAATTATTGATGCCAAAGAAAGTGGCGAAGAAAAAGAAGATAATGCGTTGCCTTGGGATAAAATTCCTGCGGCAACCTATTCTGAAGTAGATAAAGCTCGTCAGGCAGTGGATGTGTTAAATGAAAAACATGTACAACGTATTGCTAAAGATCCGGAATTTGTGGCGTTAAAAGAAGAGCTCAAAATTCGTGATGAACGTCGTGAGCGTCAATTCTTGTCGTTGAATTATCAAATCCGTAAGGCGGAGCATGATAAAGACGACGCTCGACGCTTGAAAGATTTGAATGCACGCTTTGCCAGAGAAGGTAAAAAAGCCTTAAAAAATCTGGACGATTTAGCCAAAGACTATGAAGCGCCAGATTTCTTCTTAAAAGAGACGGAAAAAATGGCGGCTGATTTTGTTAAATTTAAGGCTGAACAGGCTAAGGCTAACATGACAAAATCCACCGAAGGCCATTCCTTAACGACGGAAACAAAACAGTAATAATTTTGACCGCGCTTTATTCCATTTGGGGTGTCGAGGAAGAATAAGTGCGGTGTAATTTAAATTAAAGGATATTTAATGAAAGCGAAAACGCGACCATTTAAATTTGCATCATTGGTGATCTTGATTTCAGGGCTATGTACGAGTTGTACGGTGTCGGATTACTTTAATGCAAGCACCAGTGTCGATCCGAAAGAAAGTATTAATGTCGAGCAAGCGAATCAGCAAATAGCCGAAGCGAAAGCGGCGGAACAAGCGCGTATTGCGTTGGAGAAACAGCAACAAGCTGAAGCAAAATTGCTTGAATTAATGGTCAATCAGCCGGTGCAGTTTAATTCAGCTGTTGCGAAGATCTATGCGGCCAGAGATTTTGCGCCAATCTGGCAAGACGACGTGGCTAAAAAGCAATTTTTACACGAATATGCCGCATTCGTGGCAAGTGGTATTTCTCGATCTGCTGCTACTGAATTGGAAGCAATCAGTTCCACACCAGTAGAAGAAATTCAGCACGATATTTTATTAACGGATGCTTTTCTTGGCTATATTCATTACACTCAAAAAGTACCCGACGCAGCACAAAGTTGGTTGTATTCTCAAAACAGTTATAAAGCCGAGAAACCGTCAGATGAAATTATTGATAGCTGGTTAAGTGCGGTGGAAAATAATCAACAATCTGAGTTTGTGAATAGCTTATCGTCGCAGAATCATTTATATCGTGAAACGTTACAACGTATTTCGAGTAATCTGGCTACGGGGAACACAAAGTCCAATACGGAATTGTATAAATTAGCGTTGAATGCCCAACGTTTGCGGATTATTCCAAGTTTTGATAATGGAATTTTTGTGAATATCCCAAGCTATCAGCTTAACTATTATCGTGATGGCAATTTAGTGCTTAATTCCCGTGTGATTGTGGGTAAACCAGCACGTAAAACGCCCGTCATGTACAGTAAACTCAGCAACGTGGTGGTCAATCCGCCTTGGAGTGTGCCGTCCACCATTTTAAGTAAAGATCTTGTGCCAAAATTAGCCGCAGATCCAAGTTATGCCGATAGAGCGAGTTTAGATATTTTTGATGGCAGCGGGAATAAAGTCAGTGCGTATAGCGTGAATTGGTCACAATATGTGAACAAAAAATCTGTGCCTTACCGTATTCGCCAACAAGCGGGTGACAACAGTGCTTTGGGCCGTTTTAAATTTAATATGCCAAGTTCTGACGCAATTTATTTGCACGATACACCAAACCATAGCCTGTTTAATAAAACAGACCGTGCATTAAGTTCCGGTTGTGTTCGGGTGTCCAAGTCAGATGAATTGGCGAGTATCTTGTTAAAAGAAGCCGGTTGGACAATGGAGAAAAAACAACGTGTTTTAGCCAGCAAGAAAACCACGTCGGTACCGATTCAATCCAGTAACCCTGTGTATTTATATTATGTCACGAGTTGGGTTGAAAACGGCAAAGTGCAAAGCGCACCAGATATTTATGGTTACGACAGTAAACTTACCGCACCAAGTTATATTAATTGGACGACGGTACAAAAATATCTTTAATAGTGAAGATAATATAAAATTATCGGATAATAATTTGAACTAAATCGAATATCGTTGTTCTAAGTAAGAATGATATTCATCAATATAGAGAAGAAAAAATGACAGAAATTAACCATAGTCGCCGCAAGTGGTTATCTTTAGGGGGAATAGTGTTGGGTGTCGCCACATTGTCACCTAACTCCGTGTTAGCGGCTGTTTCCACACCAAAACCACGAATTTTGCGTTTAAGAAGTATTAACACCGGAGAAACATTTAGCTCTGAATTTCCTGCAGGAAAAGGTTTTTCTAGCGCCACCATGCAGAAATTAAATTGGTTTATGCGTGATTGGCATGTGAATCGTTCACGGGCCATGGATCCAAATTTATTTACCAAATTGTATAATATTCAATCTGGTTTAGGCTTACGCAATACAGAAATCTTAGTGATTTCAGGGTATCGCACCCAAGCGACCAATAACCGTATGCACCGTCGTTCACGTGGTGTGGCCTCAAATAGTTATCACATAAAAGGCCAAGCCGTGGATTTCCGTATTGAGGGCGTGCCATTGGCGAAAATCAAAGCTACTGCTGAACGTCTGCATAATGGTGGTGTGGGTTATTATCCAAGAAGTAACTTTGTACACGTAGACACTGGGCCAGTACGCACTTGGCGTGGTTCATGAGATAAAAATACCGAGAAACAAGACCGCACTTTTGCGGTTTTGTTGTTTTATACTGGTTTATGTGAGGGAAAAACATGAATATTGACATCATTCCCGTTACGCCATTTCAGCAAAACTGTTCGCTGATTTGGAATGACGAAAAAAAAGCAGCGATTATCGATCCCGGTGGCGACGCCCCGAAATTAATTAAACGGATTGAACAACATGGCCTTGATTTACAAGCTATTTTGTTGACCCATGGTCATTTAGATCATGTGGGGGCGGCGGAAAAATTAAAACAGCATTTTCAAGTCGACATTTTAGGTTCTCATTCTTTGGATAAGATCTTATTTGACAGCTTACCACAACAATCTCGTCAATTTGGTCTGTTTGAAATTTCGGCTTTTGTACCTGATCGTTGGTTAGATACCGAGGGCGAAATCTTAAATATTGCGGGTTTTAGCTTTGAAATTCTGCATTTACCCGGTCACGCCCCCGGTCATATTGGTTTTATTGAACATCAAGAGGGCATTGCGTTTACGGGAGATGTGTTGTTTAAACAAGGCATTGGGCGAACCGATTTATTGGGTGGCAACCATGCTCAATTAATTGATACTATTAAACAAAAAATGTTTAAATTACCTGATGATATGGTGGTGCTACCCGGTCATGGCCCACACACCACGATTGGTCAAGAGAAATTAAATAATCCTTTTGTGAAATAGCTTTTTGAAATATGGGCGTAGGCTATACGCCCTGATCTCGGTGAAATTAGCCGACAAATTCCAAATAAGATCGCAAAAACCGCTCAAAATCTTCCAAGCCGAGAAAGGCGATACTTTCTTCATCGTAATAATGAAAATCCGGTTCTAATTCCGTGGTATCTTGATGAATAGCCAAATTATTGGCACGAATCATTACTTCATCCGCATTAATAAATAGGCTATATTCTTTACCAAACAGTTGGCTTTCTTGCTCTGGCGTGAAAGATTTGGCTATCTGTAATTGTGCAAGTGCGGTGGAAATTAATTGAGAATTTGAGGGGACTTCCGTATTAAACCAGTTGGCAACAGCAAAATGCTCCATGGAACATTTTGCTATGACCTGACCTTGTAACAGGGTAAATTGGAAATCCATGAATTGAAAAGAAAATTAGATACTAAACGACGATCCACAACCACAAGTGCTGGAGGCATTTGGATTTTGCACCACAAAACGGGAACCCTCTAAGCCCTCAACATAATCAATGGTCCCGCCGATTAAATATTGCAAACTCATGGGATCCACCACCAGTTGGACGCCTGAATTTTCCACAGTTAAATCGCCATCATTGACTTTTTCATCAAAGGTGAAACCATATTGGAACCCACTACAACCGCCACCGGTAATATAAACACGTAATTTAAGGGCTAAATTTTCTTCATCGGTAATCAATGCTTTCACCTTGTTAGCGGCCGCATCGGTAAAATTAATTGGTACTGAAATCTCTGACATCACATTTTCCCACAATAAAAATTTCTGCCATTATCTAATAACCGACTAATTCATTCAAGGATATTTTTATTTCAATCGGGTTTAGTGCTATTATATAGGCAATATTTTTAGATCAAGAGATAAGATGATGTCCATTCCATTAAGAACAGAACAAGAAATTGAGAAATTGCGAGTCGCATGCAAATTAGCGGCGGATGTGTTAGTGATGATTGAACCGCATATTAAAGCGGGCGTGAGTACGGGCGAATTGGATCGTATCTGCCATGATTATATGGTGAACGAACAAAAAGTGATTCCCGCCTGTTTGAATTATCACGGGTTTCCGAAAGCCACCTGTATTTCCCTTAACGAAGTCGTCTGTCATGGTATTCCAAGTGATGATAAGATTTTGAAAAATGGGGATATTTTAAATATTGATGTGACCGTGATTAAAGACGGCTATTATGGCGATAATTCCAAAATGTATATTGTGGGCGACACCAATATTCGTAGCCAAAAACTGGTTGAGGCCGCACAAGAGGCGTTATATGTGGGGTTGCGAGCCGTGAAACCGGGGATTCGTTTAAAAGAAATTGGCCGAGCGGTGCAAAAATATACGGAATCACAAACCTTTAGCGTGGTGCGTGAATACTGTGGCCATGGTATTGGCGATCAGTTCCACAGCGAACCGCAAGTGTTGCATTATTATGCCGATGACGGTGGCGTTGTGTTACAAAAAGGCATGGTGTTTACCATTGAACCTATGATTAACGCCGGCAAAAAAGAAGTCCGCTTAATGGGCGACGGTTGGACCGTCAAAACCAAAGATCGTAGCCATTCCGCCCAATATGAACACCAAATTGTGGTGACGGAAAACGGCTGTGAAGTGATGACTATTCGTGAAGAAGAAGAAAAAACAGGGCGCATTACACGCTTTATGGTGAACGAGTAAAAAGATCCCCTCTCCCTTTGGGAGAGGGTTAGGGTGAGGGAAAAACACAACTCTCACCTCCCGAAAATCCTACGGATTTTCGCCGTCCTCTCCCAATGGGAGAGGCTGTAAAATGTCCAATAGAAACAACCTTATGCAAACACTCACCCCAACCCACATCAAACAACAGCGAGAATTGCTGAAACAGCAAGAGTTAAATAATTTTGCGCAAACGGACGTAAATGCCCTGATTTTACACCGCACTTTATTTTGCGATCAGCTCCTTTGTCAGCTTTGGCAACAGTTCCAATTAGATCATGCGCCCTTAACTTTGATTGCGGTCGGGGGGTATGGGCGACAAGAAATGTTTCCTTTGTCCGATTTGGATTTTTTGATTTTATCTGAACAACCAAATTCCCCAGAGGTCGAGCAAAAGCTCAGGGATTTTATTCAATGCTTATGGGATTGCGGTTTTGATGTGGGGGCCAGTGTACGTACTTTAAGTGAATGCGACGAACAGGGCCGTGCGGATATTAGCATTGCCACCAACTTATTGGAAAGCCGCTATCTTTGCGGCAACGCAGAAAATTTTGAAAAATTAACCGCACTCTTAAGCCAACCCGATTTTTGGCCAAGAGAAACGTTTTTTAAGGCGAAAGTCGAGGAAAAACAACAACGTTATCAACGCTATAACAATACGAGCTATAACCTAGAACCCGATATCAAATACAGCCCCGGTGGCTTGCGTGATTTGCACCTGATTTACTGGATTGCCTTACGCCATTCCCACGCCATCACCTTACAAGAAATTTTACAAGCGGGCTTGCTGTACCCCGAAGAATATGAGTTATTGCAAAATCATCAGCAATTTTTATTCAAAGTGCGCTTTGCTTTACACTTAATTTTAAAACGCTATGACAACCGCTTATTGTTTGATCGCCAAGTGAAAATAGCCGAATTATTAGGCTATCAAGGCAACGGCAATCAAGGCGTTGAGCAGATGATGAAACGCTTTTTTCAAGCCTTACAAACCATTTCGGGGCTAAGTGATGTGTTAACCAAACATTATCGAGAGCATTTTCTGGTCGGGCGTTTTGTGTTAAATAAAAGTGCGGTGCAGAATTCACGTATTTTTTTAGACCGCCATTTTCTGTTGCAAAATAATTTGATTTGTTTAATTCAAGAAAATGGCTTTATTACTGAACCCGACACCATACTGGATTTATTCTATCATCTCACCGTCCAACCACAGGCTGAGATTCATTCCTCTGTGCTACGCCAGTTGCATATTGCCTTAAAGCAACAACGCAAACCGCTTAGTGAATTGCCGCTTGCTCGAGAAAAATTTTTACGTGTCTTAGCACAGCCCAACGCCATTGCACGGGCGATTATCCCCATGCACCAATATGGCGTTTTCAGCGCCTATCTTCCCCAATGGCAAGGCATTGAGGGCTTAATGCAATTTGATTTATTTCATGTGTACACCGTAGACGAGCATACCATGCGAGTGTTGCTCACTTTAGAGCGTTTTTTACAGCCAGAAAGTGAATCAGATTACCCCATTTGTCATCAAGTGTTTCCCACTATTGCTGACCGCACGTTGCTTTATATCAGTGCCTTATTTCATGATATTGCCAAAGGGCGAGGTGGTGATCATGCGGAACTTGGGGCGGAGGACGTGCGGAAATTTGCTCAACAGCATGGCTTTGACGCCCGAGAAACGGCTTGCATGGAATGGTTAGTCAAACAGCATTTATTGATGTCAACGGTGGCACAACGGCGTGATATTTACGATCCTGAAGTGGTGATGGCCTTTGCGGAAGAGGTGCAAAATAAAGTTCGCTTAGATTTATTGCTTTGTTTAACCGTCGCTGATATTTGCGCCACCAATCAGACGCTGTGGAACAGTTGGAAATTGGCCTTATTCACCACTTTGTATCAATCCACCTTGAAACAATTTGCCCAAGGTATGGATCAGCTTTTGGATAATCAGAAAACCATTGATGAAAATCGTCATCAGGCGCTGAGTATGCTCAACCCATCTCAGCAACAACCTATTCAAACCTTATGGCAACGTTGCCCTGATGATTATTTCTTACGCAATACGCCAAAAGAATTGGTCTGGCATTTTGAATTGCTTGAAAAGATGACCCAACAACCCCTGGTCAAAATCAGTAACCGTTTTTCCGACGGTGGTACGGAAGTCTTTGTGTATTGCCAAGATCAACCTAATTTATTTTACAAAGTCGTGGCCACCATTGGGGCGAAAAAAATCAGTATTCATAATGCTAAAATCAGCACGAGCCTAGATGGTTATGTGTTAGATACCTTTATTGTCACGGAATTGAACGGCGACTTATTGCCCTTTGATCGCCGCCGTGATTTAGAAAAAAGCCTCACCACCGCCTTAACCCAAGAAAAGCTGCCCATTTTGTCCAGTTCAAGCAATCCTAAATTGGCGCATTTTCAGGTTAAAACGGACGTGCGTTTTCTCGACACCAAAAAAGCCGAACACACCGAAATGGAACTGTTTGCTTTAGACAAAGCGGGCTTATTGGCAGCTGTCAGCCAAGTTTTCAGCGAGCTACATCTGAATATTATTAACGCCAAAATCACCACCGTCGGTGCCAGAGCGGAAGACTTTTTTATGCTGACGAATGCACAGAATAAGGCATTAAATGAAACCGAGCGACATCAGTTGGAGGTGTTTTTGTTGGAGCGGTTGGGATAAAAAATTCCCCTGTTGAACAGGGGAATGAAAACATTAAACTGCGGTATAAAACAGATAACTATTATACCCAACATAACAAAGTAACAATAACAATCCTTTAAACCGCCCAATTTGTCCATTGGCTTGTTTAAAGGCATAGCCGAATACGAATAAGAGGATAGTTAAAGCGGACATAATTAAAACATCACGAGAAAGCACCGCACTTTCCACGTCCATTGGGTGAATTACGCCCGCAATTCCCACCACAGCGAGGGTGTTAAATAAGTTAGAACCAATAATATTGCCCACTGCTAAATCTGCCTCGCCTTTCCGAGCGGCGGCAATGGAGGAGGCTAATTCGGGTAATGAGGTGCCGATTGCCACAATAGTCAAGCCAATCACTAAATCACTGACGCCAAAATAATGGGCAATTTCCACCGCACCCCATACCAATAGTTGCGAGCTAGCCATCAGCAACACCAAGCCAATAACCAGCCAAAATAGCGCTTTGCTTAACGGCATGTATTTTTGATGTTGCAATTCTTCTGGCAATTCAACATTTTTCTGGCGAAACCCTTGCCAGATTGTCCACGCCATATACCCTGCGAGAATGGCGATTAAAATCACGGCATCAAGGCGAGAAATTTGCATATCATAGAGTAAATAGGCAGACAGTGCGGTGACGATAAGCAAGATCGGGAGATCCTGTTTTATCACTTGTGAATGCACTAAAATCGGTTTCACTAACGCAGTGAACCCTAAAATCAGGGCGATATTGGTAATATTTGAGCCATAAGCATTGCCCAAGGCAATACCGGGGTTGCCACGAAAAGCCGAGATGGCTGACACCACCATTTCAGGGGCAGAGGTGCCAAAGCCAATAATCACGATACCAATTAACAACGGAGGCATGCCAAAATGGCGAGCGGTGGCGGCGGCACCATCTACAAAACGGTCGGCCGACCAGACCAATAACAATAATCCGACAATAAGCGCTAAACTAGGTAAAAGCATAAATAATCATTCAATCTAAAATAAAGGTGGGCATTATAGCGGATTCAGGAAAAGAGAGATAGTGCAGAAAAAATAAAAGCCCAAAAAAATTTGGGCTAAAACTTCTGGCTTAATAGGAACTTTTATCAAAGGAGATAAATAAAAGTTCACCAAAAGGAAATGGCTCCTCCTGCGGGACTCGAACCTGCGACATATGGATTAACAGTCCACCGTTCTACCGACTGAACTAAGGAGGAATAATTCTGAATCAATCAAGATAGGTGGCGAATGATAATGATCTCTGCATGAATTGTCAAGTCTAAAAATCAATAAAATGTGTTGTTTTTTCTATCCACACAAGCTGTGGATAACTCTGTGAGTTAAATTTAAAAAAATTCGGTCATGCTAGGCCATATCTAGCTTGATGGCGGTTCTGTGAGGGATTGTTCGTAAAATAACATTGATATGTAAATCAATAAGTTAACTAAAATCTAGTGAAATTTTACAAAATTTTTAATGAAAATGTTTTTTATTCAGCTTGACAACGATAAGTCTGTGTAAAACTTGAATTTTTTCAACCTGATTTTAAGCTAAAAATATGATAAAATACTCACAATCCTTTTTAGGATTGTTCGGGGCTTTTGCCCCCGTTGCAAGCAACGTTCAAAATTCCTGTCGGAATTTTGTACACCGCACTTTACAAATGATCAGTAGCAAACATGGCCACCAAAATTAACAGTAAACCTTTTATTTTACATTCCGAATTCCAACCCTCTGGCGATCAACCCACCGCTATTGCCAAATTAGCGGAAAATTTAAACGACGGTTTAGCCCATCAAACATTATTGGGGGTAACGGGATCGGGCAAAACCTTTACCATTGCCAATGTGATTGCACAACTTAACCGCCCCGCTATGGTGCTTGCCCCGAATAAAACGCTCGCCGCCCAACTTTATGCGGAAATGAAAGCCTTTTTCCCTGAAAATGCGGTGGAATATTTTGTGTCTTACTATGATTATTATCAGCCTGAGGCCTATGTACCGAGCAGCGACACCTTTATTGAAAAAGATGCGTCGATTAATGATCAAATTGAACAAATGCGATTGTCTGCCACCAAATCTTTTCTGGAACGGCGAGATACCATTGTGGTGGCCTCGGTGTCTGCGATTTATGGTTTGGGCGATCCCGACAGCTATTTGAAAATGATGTTACATTTACAAAGCGGTGCCATTATCGATCAACGGCAAATATTGGCGAAGTTGGCTGAATTGCAATACACTCGCAATGATCAGGCGTTTCAGCGTGGTACCTTTAGAGTGCGGGGGGAAATCATTGATATTTTCCCTGCCGAATCGGACGATAAAGCGGTTCGTATTGAATTATTTGATGATGAAATTGAACGCTTGAGCTTGTTTGATCCGCTCACTGGCACGAGCTTTGGCGCCGTGCCACGTTTTACCATTTACCCGAAAACTCACTATGTGACGCCAAGAGAACGGATTTTAGAGGCGATTGAGAAAATCAAAGTAGAATTAGTGCAACGCCGTGAACAGTTTATTCAAGAAAACAAATTACTGGAAGAACAACGAATTACGCAACGCACCCAATTTGATATTGAAATGATGAATGAACTGGGTTATTGCTCGGGCATTGAAAACTACTCTCGCTATTTGTCTGGTCGAAAAGAGGGCGAACCGCCACCGACCTTGTTTGATTATATGCCCTCTGACGCTTTGTTGGTGATTGATGAAAGCCATGTCACGGTGCCACAAATTGGGGGCATGTATCGGGGCGACCGTTCACGTAAAGAAACCTTGGTGGAATACGGTTTCCGTTTGCCATCGGCGTTGGATAATCGTCCGTTGCGTTTTGAAGAATTTGAGCGATTGGCGCCGCAGACCATTTATGTGTCGGCAACCCCAGGCCCTTATGAATTAGACAAATCAGGAGATGAAATTATCGATCAGGTCGTGCGCCCAACCGGCTTGTTGGATCCTGAAATTGAAATTCGTCCCGTGGCGATTCAGGTGGATGATTTGCTTTCCGAGGCCCGTATTCGAGCGGATCTCAATGAACGTGTATTAGTCACTACCTTAACCAAACGCATGGCGGAAGATTTGACCGATTATTTGGAAGAACATGGCGTCCGTGTGCGTTATTTACACTCCGATATTGATACGGTGGAACGGGTGGAAATTCTGCGAGATTTACGCTTGGGTGAATTTGATGTGTTGGTGGGAATTAACTTATTGCGAGAGGGATTGGATATTCCGGAAGTGTCTTTGGTCGCGATTTTAGACGCAGATAAAGAGGGCTTTTTGCGTTCCGAACGCTCCTTAATTCAAACCATTGGCCGTGCGGCTCGAAACCTGAAAGGCAAAGCGATTTTATATGCGGATCGCATTACCAACTCCATGGAAAAAGCCATCAGCGAAACCAACCGCCGTCGTGAAAAACAAATGAAATATAACGAAGAACGAGGCATTGTCCCGCAAGCGTTAAACAAAAAAGTGGGCGAATTGTTAGATATTGGGCAAGGCGCAATGAACAAAGCTAAAGGCAGGGGCAAAGGTGGTCGCATTGAAGAACCGCAAGCCACTTATCGGGTGACCGATCCAAAAGCCTTGCAAAAAGAAATCAAGAAATTGGAACAGCAAATGTATCAATTTGCCCAGAATTTGGAGTTTGAACAAGCGGCTGCGGTGCGAGATCAGTTACATCAGCTTAGAGAACGATTTATTACGGAATAGAGCATGAAAAAATTTTTTGTATTTTGCACCGCACTTTGGCTAGCATTTTCTGCACAAGCGGGATTATTTGACGGTAAAAAGACATTTTTACCCGCAGATCAGGCGTTTCAGTTCTCCGTTCAGCCAAATCAACAACAAGTTGCATTACATTGGCAGATTGCCGAGGGCTATTATTTATATAAAAATGAATTGAGCGTCACGGCAGAAAATGGTCATGTGGGGACGTTACAATTTCCAACGGGGGAAATTCATCAAGATGAATTTTTTGGTGAAACAGAGATCTTTCGCCATGAATTAAGCGTTTTAATGCCAGAATTGCAAGCCAATGCGCAAACTAAATTAAAGGTGAATTATCAAGGTTGTACTCAAGGATTATGTTACCCGCCCGAGGAAAAAATCATAGATTTAGCTCATTTTTCAGGTTTGCTTAAACCAAGTGCGGTGGAAAAGACGAGGGTTTTTGCCACGGAGAGTGAACAAGATCAACTGGCTAATCGATTATTCCAATCGCACTATGCCGTATTTTGGTTTTTCTTACTCGGCTTAGGCTTGGCGTTTACACCTTGCGTATTGCCCATGCTCCCTTTACTGTCTGCGATTGTGATTGGTCAAGGTGAGCGCCCAAGTACAGGGCGAGCCTTGGCGTTAAGTGTGATTTATGTGCAAGGCATGGCGTTAACTTATACCTTACTCGGGTTAATCGTGGCTGCTATTGGCTTGCCCTTTCAACAAGCCTTACAAAGCCCGCCCGTTTTAATCGGCTTGTCGTTGTTATTTGTGTTATTAGCCTTATCCATGTTTGGTCTGTTTACCTTACAATTACCGACAGGGTTACAAACCAAAATCACCCAATTAAGCCAAAAACAACAATCAGGCGCTTATATTGGCGTATTTATTATGGGGGCATTGGCGGGGTTAGTGGCGTCCCCTTGTACATCCGCACCGCTTTCAGGTGCGTTGTTGTATGTGGCACAAAGTGGAGATCTCTTTATTGGGGCAATTACCCTATATTTATTGGCCTTAGGTATGGGGATACCCTTAATTTTAGTGACCGTATTTGGCAATCAAATTTTACCTAAATCGGGAAATTGGCTGAATATCGTGAAACAGTTGTTTGGTTTTATCCTTTTGTTATTGCCAGTTATTTTATTGGAACGAGTATTCGTGCAATGGTCGTTAGAACTTTGGGCGGTATGGTTAATCTTATTTTGTGCTTGGATTGCCAGTCAGCGTTATTGGTTGGGTGTTGTTGTCGCTTTATCGGCATTTTTCACATTGCAATATTCAGGTATGTTTGCTCAGACCGCACAAAGTGCGGTGCAAAAACAGGGCGATTTTGCACCGCACTTTCAACGTATTCATAGCCTTACGGAATTAGAACAAGCCTTGGTCAATAGCCCAAAATCGGTTGCTATGGTGGATTTGTATGCGGATTGGTGCGTAGCTTGTAAAGAATTTGAGAAATATACTTTTGTAGATCAACAAGTACAACAGGACTTTGAACAGATTTTATTATTGCAAGTGGATGTAACCAAAAATACGCCAGAAAATCAAGAGATTATGGAGAAATTCAAGGTGTTGGGTTTACCGACGATTTTGTTTTTTGATCAGCAGGGAAAGGAAATCAGCGGTTTAAGAGTCACAGGTTTTTTGAATGCTACCGATTTTCATCAGCATATTACCAAATAATCAGGATGTTATGGCGTTAAGAAATCTCACGCCATAAGCTCCTAGGCAATGGCATTAAGCCCTTTCTGTTGCACAATATTTAATAATTTCAAGGCTGCCCCAGAGGGTTTTTTTACACCACGCTCCCATGCAGACACAAGGCTTTTACTGACGTTTAAATGATGTGCAAAAGTGCCTTGTGAAATGCCTTCTTTTTCACGGATTTCGCAAATTTCGTTGCTAGTGAGAATTTTCGGTTGTGGTGGTTCTAGGCAAAGTCCGTCGTATTCTCGATAAGTTTTTTCATCAAAAATACCGAGTTCATATAATTCTGTCACGTGTTCGTGGATTTGTTGATCAATGATGTTTCTGTATTTCATTGTGATCTCCAGTATGTTTTGTCATTTCAATTAAAAATTTTTTCTTGATATGTAATTCTATAAAATTATTCACTAAAAATAAAAAGTTCTTTCACTCATTTAGGCTTTATTAACCAAAAGAAATTCGTATAATGAAAACTCATTTTTTATTTTATTAAGGAAAGTAGTATGAATTCATTAAATAAATATTCCCCTTATGCGTTAGCCTTGTTGCGTATTATGGCGGCTTATATGTTCTTGTTACATGGCACGGCGAAGTATTTTGAATTTCCTATGTCCATGACTGGCGGAAATGGTGCAGTGCCTGTATTTTCTATGTATGGTATTGGCGGTATTTTAGAAATTACAGGCGGTATCTTATTGATCTTGGGTTTATTCACTCGCCCTGTGGCATTTTTGCTTTCAGGCATGATGGCGGTGGCGTATTTCCAAGTGCATGCGATTCCTGCGGATAATTTATTCTTACCTTTGACCAACAAAGGGGAATTGGCGGCGTTATATTGCTTTGCCTTTTTCTATATTTTCTTCCAAGGTGGCGGTGCCTTTGCGTTAGACAATAAACGCAATCAAAAATAACCGCACTTTATGTCATACCAGAAGCCTGTATTTTAAGAGATATAGGCTTTTTTTATTTATCCAGTACATAAACGCAACCGTTTGCGTTATAATGCAAACCGATTTTTATTTATTCTCAAAGGAACATGTCAATGCAATCAAATCGTCCTATTCGTCAGGCGTTATTAAGCGTTTCAGACAAAAGTGGTATCGTGGAATTTGCACAGGGTCTAGTGCAACGTGGGGTGAAATTATTATCAACAGGCGGTACGGCTAAATTGTTGGCCGATAGCGGTTTAGCCGTAACGGAAGTATCAGATTATACTGGCTTTCCCGAAATGATGGACGGGCGAGTGAAAACCCTACATCCGAAAGTCCATGGTGGCATTTTAGGTCGTCGTGGCATAGATGATGGTATCATGCAACAGCATGGCATTGATCCTATTGATATGGTGGTGGTGAATCTTTATCCTTTTGCGGCAACGGTGGCGAAACCTGATTGTAGTCTTGCCGATGCGGTGGAAAATATTGATATTGGCGGACCAACTATGGTGCGATCTGCAGCGAAAAACCATAAAGATGTGGCGATTGTGGTAAATAATCAAGATTTTAATGCCATTCTTGCCGAAATGGATAAAAATCAAAATAGTTTAACCTTAGAAACCCGTTTTGATTTGGCGATTAAAGCCTTTGAACATACCGCCCAATATGACAGCATGATTGCCAATTATTTTGGTAAATTGGTAAAACCTTATTTTAAAGCAGACGAAGAAGATGAAAATGCGGTTTGTGGTCAATTTCCACGCACTTTAAATCTAAATTTCATTCGCAAACAAACCATGCGTTATGGTGAAAACAGCCATCAAAATGCCGCATTTTATGTGGAACAAGATGTCAAAGAAGCCAGCGTTTCCACCGCCAGACAATTACAAGGCAAAGCCCTTTCTTATAACAATATTGCAGATACAGACGCAGCGTTGGAATGTGTTAAATCTTTTGCCGAACCTGCTTGTGTGATCGTAAAACACGCTAACCCTTGTGGTGTGGCATTGGGTGAGAATATTTTGACAGCCTACGATCGTGCTTATCAAACAGATCCGACTTCTGCCTTTGGGGGAATTATTGCCTTTAACCGTGAGTTAGATGAACAAACTGCGAAAGCGATTGTAGAGCGTCAATTTGTGGAAGTGATTATTGCACCGAAAGTGTCGCAAGGTGCGGTTGATGTGGTTAAGACGAAGAAAAACGTGCGTTTATTGGCATGTGGCGAATTTAGCCAAACACAGCAACGTTTAGATTTTAAACGGGTGAACGGCGGTTTGTTGGTGCAAGACGCAGATTTAGGTATGGTGGGCATTGATGATTTGAGAGTTGTCAGCAAACGTAAACCGACAGAAAAAGAATTACAGGATTTATTGTTCTGCTGGAAAGTAGCGAAATTCGTCAAATCTAACGCCATTGTGTATGCCAAAGATAACCAAACTATCGGTATCGGTGCAGGGCAAATGAGCCGAGTTTATTCTGCCAAAATTGCAGGCATTAAAGCACAAGATGAAGGGTTGGATGTAAAAGGTTGCGTAATGGCATCTGATGCGTTCTTTCCATTCCGTGATGGAATTGATGCGGCAGCAAAAGTGGGGATTGAATGTGTGATTCACCCTGGTGGTTCAATGCGGGATCAGGAGGTGATTGATGCGGCGGATGAACATGGGATGGTGATGGTGTTAACGAGAATGCGGCATTTCCGCCATTAATTGCGGGTGTCGCCCGCAGGGCGACCTACTTTTCTTTGCTCGTGCAAAGAAAAGTAGGCA
Organism: Lonepinella sp. BR2271; assembly: GCF_051851515.1. NCBI lineage: Bacteria > Pseudomonadati > Pseudomonadota > Gammaproteobacteria > Pasteurellales > Pasteurellaceae > Lonepinella > Lonepinella sp. BR2271. The sequence continues at coordinate 190,948 of NZ_JBPDVF010000001.1, forward strand.
AAAGAAAGCACGCCCCGACTTCACCGCTTTTCTGAGCTTATTTGGTATTTTCTTCACGCTAAATTTTGAACTCGCTACGCTCAAACATGCAAAATTTAGCTAAAAATACCAAAACGCTCAGGCGGTTCAGACGGGGCCCCAATTTTTGATCGAGCGTTAAAAAAAGTGCGGTGAAAAAATTCCGTAGAAATTATCAACGTTGCGTAGCAACGGGAGCAAAGCTCCGAATAATCCTATCAAGGATTGTGAGTAAAAAATTGAGATTTTATCCTAAGCTACGAAGTAGCGTTACCATGCTTAACCTAGTACGCCAGTGCTAGGTATTGGAAACCCATGGGGCCCCATGTTTGCCGCCTGAAAATGTTTTAATTTGTAGGAAAATGGCGTCTGTCTGAGCGTAGCGAGTTCAGCCATTTTCCGTTAAGCAAATTAAAACATTTTCAGGAAACAAGGCAAAGTTGGGGTGTGCTTTCTTTTTGCTTACTTTTGCTTTGCACAAGCAAAGAAAAAGTAAGTCGCCATCGGCGAAATTCGATCTTGCCACAAGCAAAAGAAAGTATGGTCGCCCATTGGGCGAAACCCATTATTAAAAAACAAACATATTGTAATTAAAATAAAGGAAACAAAATGAATATATTAATTATTGGAAATGGCGGTCGTGAACACGCCCTCGCTTGGAAAGCTGCCCAATCTCCCCTCGCCACCAAAGTCTTTGTTGCCCCTGGAAACGCAGGAACAGCCAGAGAAAGTGCGGTGCAAAACGTACCCATTTCTGCGACCGACGTACCTGCTTTAGTCAAATTTGCGCAAGATAACCAAATCGGATTAACTATCGTGGGTCCTGAAGCCCCGTTAGTCGTTGGTGTGGTCGATGCCTTTGAACAAGCAGGGTTAACTATTTTCGGACCTCGTCAATCTGCCGCTCAACTGGAAGGCTCAAAAGCCTTTACCAAAGATTTTTTAGCCCGTCACAAGATCCCAACGGCGGAATATCAAAACTTCACGGAAATTGAGCCAGCCCTTGCCTATATTCGTGCAAAAGGTGCACCGATTGTGATTAAAGCTGATGGTTTAGCGGCAGGCAAAGGTGTAATTGTGGCAATGACGTTGGCAGAAGCGGAAGATGCAGTACGTGATATGTTAGCAGGCAATGCCTTTGGTGAAGCGGGTAGCCGAGTAGTGGTGGAAGAATTTCTGGACGGTGAAGAAGCCAGTTTTATTGTCATGGTGGACGGTGAACACGTTGAACCCATGGCGACCAGTCAAGACCATAAACGTGTCGGTGAAAATGATCAAGGGCTGAACACGGGCGGAATGGGAGCATATTCACCAGCACCGGTGGTTACACCAGAAATTCATCAGCGTGTGATGGAACAAATTATTTATCCAACCGTACGTGGTATGGCAGCGGAAAATAATGTGTATAAAGGCTTTTTATATGCGGGTTTAATGATTGATAAAAACGGTCAGCCGAAAGTGATCGAATTTAACTGCCGTTTTGGCGACCCTGAAACTCAACCGATTATGATGCGTTTGAAATCAGATTTAGTTGAGCTTTGTTTGAAAGCCTGTCAAGGCGAGTTAGATCAGGTGAAATCCCAATGGGCAGAACAGCCTGCATTAGGTATCGTGTTGGCAGCAGAAGGCTACCCCGCAGATTACCGTAAACATGATGAAATTCACGGTTTGCCAACAGAAAACAAAACAGATGAAAAAGTCTTTTTAGCAGGTGTGGCAGAACAAGACGGAAAATTAGTCACCAATGGCGGACGAGTGCTTTGTGTAACAGCCTTAGGTAATTCTGTATTTGACGCTCAACAAAAAGCCTTGAAATTAGCCGAACAAGTGAATTGGACAGGCCGTTTTTATCGCCGTGATATTGGCTATCGGGCAGTGGCGAGAGAGCAAAATAAATAAGGAAGAGAGTTATGAATAAAGTCGTTTATGTTAAAGCCCATTTTAAACCCATGGGAAAATATGTAGAAGTTAAAGTCCCAACAGGTGAAACGAAAAAAGGTTTGTTTGGTGGGGAAAAAGAGATTATGACCACAGAAAAACGTTGGGAGCAAACAGGTTGGTCTGATTGTGAAATTGATGGTGAGCGTCTTTCTAAAGATATTGAAGAAACCGTGGTTAGTTTGAATAATGATGGTTATGAAATCGTATCTATTTTACCTATTGTTTCAGGAAATTATAATTATCATTACCAAGCTCAAGGTATAAAAAGTGAAAGAAGATTATTGAGCGAAACAGAAAAAGTGACGGGAGGGGCTAGTTTTGGTTATGGCTATGGTTATAGCTTTACCGAAGGGGTAACTATTATCGCTAAAAAATAAAGATGAAAATTATTCATTTAGAATTGGAATAATTAACAATTAAATTTTAGTCAAAAACAGGGTAAACTATCAAAAAATTTACCCACCAACTTTAAAAGGACAAATCTATGTTTAAAAAATCTGTCACCATTGAAAATTACGATCCTATTTTATGGCAAGCCATTCAAGATGAAAACCGTCGTCAAGAAGAACATATTGAATTAATTGCCTCTGAGAACTACGCCAGCCCATTGGTCATGGCAGCGCAAGGCTCACAATTTACCAATAAATATGCGGAAGGTTATCCAAGCAAACGTTATTACGGTGGTTGTGAATATGCGGATATTGTTGAACAATTAGCCATTGATCGTGCCAAACAATTATTTGGGGCAGATTATGTCAATGTGCAACCGCATTCAGGTTCACAAGCCAATGCAGCCGTCTATATGGCGTTAATTAAACCAGGTGATACGATTTTAGGCATGGACTTAGCCCATGGTGGTCACTTAACCCATGGTGCGAAAGTGAGCTTTTCGGGCAAGATCTACAATTCCGTGTTATACGGTATCACCGCAGACGGTTTAATCGATTATGCAGATGTGCGTCAAAAAGCCTTAGAATGTAAACCAAAAATGATCGTCGCCGGTTTCTCTGCCTATAGCCAAGTAGTGGACTGGGCGAAAATGCGTGAAATTGCCGACGAAGTGGGGGCGTATTTATTTGTCGATATGGCACACGTAGCAGGCTTAATTGCCGCCGGCGTTTATCCAAATCCATTACCACACGCACATGTTGTGACTACAACCACCCACAAAACCTTAGGCGGTCCACGTGGTGGTTTAATCCTTTCTTCTTCTGGTGATGAAGAAATGTACAAAAAATTCCAATCTGCCGTGTTCCCAGCAGGTCAAGGTGGTCCATTAGTGCATATCATTGCAGCAAAAGCCGTCTGTTTTAAAGAGGCTCTTGAACCAGAATACAAAGTCTATCAACAAAATGTGGTAAAAAACGCTAAGGCCATGGTGGAAGTGTTTAAATCTCGTGGTTATGATGTCGTGTCTAACGGAACCGAAAACCATTTATTCTTGGTGAGCTTTGTAAAACAAGGGTTAACCGGTAAAGCAGCGGATGCGGCATTAGGTCGTGCCAATATTACGGTCAACAAAAATGCCGTGCCAAATGATCCACAAAAACCGTTTGTGACTTCTGGTATTCGTGTAGGTACACCATCTGTGACTCGTCGTGGTTTCAATGAGCAAGATGTCACCGCATTAGCCGGTTGGATGTGTGATGTATTAGATGCGTTAGGCAAAGACAATGAAGAAGCCGTCATTGCAGCGACCAAAGCGAAAGTGTTGGAAATTTGTAAACGTTTACCGGTTTATGAAAAATAATTGGTGAATTTGTGAGTAAAAAGCGGTGGTGGTAAATCACCGCTTTTTTGCTTGAATAATTTTTTGAAAAGAGTAAACTCATCAAAGTTGATGATAATGAGGATGCTATGTTTGATTTAGTAATCACAAAATTGGCATTAAAGGAATTAAAAAAACTGCCACCTAATTTACAAGCAGCAACGTTTAAAGCAATAGAAGAATTATCATTGAAAGGATTTGAACTCAAAGAACCCAAAGTTCGCCATATAAAAGACGGCTTGAAAGAATTAAGGGTGACAAGTTTAGAAGGCATTTCTCGTAGTTTTTTCTTTTTTGAAAAACGTCAACAAATTTACGTAGTTCACGTTTTACATAAGAAAACACAAAAAACACCACAACAGAGTATTGAACTCTCACTTTCTCGTATGAATGAAATTAAGGAGAAATTAAATGGATAAGAATGAAAATTTAGAATTTGTCACTTTAGAAGAATTACGTCATAAATTAATGCAAGATCCTGAATTTGTAGCTGAATACAAACGGCTAGAAGAACAAGAGCAGCTTATGGCGAGCTTAAAAGCACAACGAGAGGCTCAAAATCTCACGCAAAAAGATATTGCTGAAAAAACGGGGATGAAAATGCAAAACGTGAGCCGTTTAGAGCGTGGCTTAGTTCACCCAACGTTGGACACACTTTCTCGTTATGCTAATGCGTTGGGTGGTCGGATTGAGTTTGTGTTGAATTAAGTATGCTTTATTTCTTTATAACCTATCTAGCGGTGGTGAATATCACCGCTTATTTTTTAATGCGAGAAGATAAAAAACGTGCTGAAAATAAACAATGGCGAATTGAAGAATTGGTGTTCTTTACCCTTTGTTTTATTGGTGGGTTTATTGGTGTGCATTTGGGTATGCAACATTTTCGGCATAAGACCCAACATTGGCAATTTAAATGGGCGGTCGGTTTAAGTGCGGTGCTTTTTTTAGTGATTTTGCCTTTATTATTCTGGTGGCGAATGGGATTTTAATTTTTTAATCCTTTCTTCATTTTTTCTTAATACTTATCTGTTTTAATCTCTCTCAACAAAGTGATGTCATGGCGCAACGCTTTGGATGATTAACGTTATTTTACAAAGGAAATGATGATGAAAAAAAATGTAATGAAAAAAACGAGTTTAGCTGCCTTATTGGGTTTATCTATTTTAGCGGGAGCAACGCTTGTACAAGCAGAAACCGCACCTGAATCACAAGCCACCTTAGATCCCGTGGTGGTGCAAGCAAAAGCAAGATCGCCAGAGAATCGTGGGCAAGGGGCTGAACGTGGCAATAGAATGGCGGAAAATCGTCCTCATGATGAACGTCCTGAACCTTTTATGTTCGGTGGATTTATGCCGACCAAAACTACACAAGTGGCGGACGCAGAAAAGTGGCAAGATGATCAACCGATTATTTTAATCGGTCATATTGTGAAACAAGTGGGTAAAAACGACTTCGTATTTAAAGATAGCTCCGGTGAATTAACCTTAGAGATTAATCGTAAAGCCATGCGTGGATTGATTACGCCAGAAGATAATGTCAAGATCGTGGCCGAAGTGGAAAAATCTTGGGGTAAAACTGAAGTGGAGGCGGTTGTGGTGGAGAAAGTTCGTGCTGTACGTCCACAACAAGGTGAAAGAGTAGGAAAAGGGGAGTAGAATTACAGGAACCCTCACCCTAGCCCTCTCCCATAGGGAGAGGGGACAAGATAGCAAAGGAAGTATTTTTTATCCCCAAAAAACATTCCCTCTCCCTATGGGAGAGGGGACGAGATAGCAAAGGAAGTATTTTTTTATCCCCAAAAAACATTCCCTCTCCCTATGGGAGAGGGCTAGGGAGAGGGTAAAACAACAAACTGCGGTGTAATTTATGCGAATTTTAGTGATTGAAGATGATCCCTTAATTGGTAATGGGTTAAATATTGGCTTAACCAAATCGGGCTTTTTGGTGGATTGGTTTACTGACGGCAAAACGGGTTTTGAGGCGATTAAATCTGCAGATTATGATGCCGTCGTGTTAGATTTAACTTTGCCCAAAATGGATGGATTGGCTATTTTGCAACAATGGCGAGCGGATAATCAAGATGTGCCGATTTTGATTTTAACCGCTCGTGATACCTTAGATGAACGTATCCATGGCTTGCAACGTGGGGCGGATGATTATTTGTGTAAGCCTTTTGCTTTAGCCGAAGTGGTGGCACGTTTGCAGGCGTTAATTCGTCGCCGTCATGGGCAAACGAACCCGATTATTGAATACGGCGCCGTGAAATTTGATCCAAATAATCATAAAGTGTGGCTTGAAGATCAAGATATTTCGCTCACCACAAGAGAATATAAGTTACTTGAATTGTTTATGCTCAATCAAAAACGGGTGCTAAGTCGCACGTTTATTGAAGAAAAATTATACAGTTGGGAGGATGATGTGAGCAGTAATGCCCTTGAAGTTCACATGTATAATTTACGTAAAAAATTAGGCAAACAATTTATTCGTACCGTGCATGGCGTCGGTTACGCCTTAGGAAAACAGGATGAAATTACGGCAAAAGAATAGCTTACGCTTACGTTTAATTTCCATTTTGTCGTTAACTGCCTTAATTATATGGGGCATTTCGACGGCGATTGCGTGGTTTGAGGTGCGTAAGGAAGTGGATGAACTGTTTGATGCGCAACAGGTGTTATTAGCCAAACGATTAGCCACCTCGAACTTACATCAAATTCTGTTGGAACGCCAAAAACGTGGCGGATTTCGTCCGTTTCATAAACGGAAATCTCATTATGATGATGACGCCTTAGCCTTTGCTGTATTTACACGTGACGGTCAATTATTATTGGGCGATGACGCAAAAGGGGAAAACTTTATTTTTGCCCCAACACGAGGATTTTCGGTGACGACCTTGGCGGGCGAAGATAAGGATAAATGGCGCATTTTTTGGTTACCCTCCGAAGATCGTAGCTTAATTGTGGCAGTGGGTCAGCAGCTTAAATATCGGGGTAGCCTGATTAATGATATGGTGTTTAAGCAAATGTGGGTGTGGATTGCGGGCTTACCCTTACTCATTGGCTTGATGATTTTACTGATTGGGCGAGAATTAAAAGCCATTAATCAAGTGGGGCGGGAAATGCGGCGCCGTTCGCCAGATAATCATCAACATATTACCACAGAAAATTTACCGGATGAAATTTTGCCGTTAGTGCAAGGATTAAACGGCTTTTTTGACCGCACTTCCAGCATGTTAGCCCGAGAGCGTCGCTTTACGTCCGACGCTGCGCATGAGTTACGTAGTCCGTTAGCGGGCTTACGGATTCAAGCGGAAATTGCGCAAATGGTCGGTGATGATGTGGCATTAAGAGAAGAAGCCTTAACAAATCTCACGCAAGGCATTGATCGTGCGACACAGGTGATCGAACAATTATTAACCCTCTCTCGCTTAGATAATCTGCAACAATTAGAGGAATTGGAAAATATTGATTGGCAAACGCTGATTAGCTCGGTGATTGGCGAGCTGTATTTTTCCGCCCAACGCAAACAGATTGAACTGCATTTTGACGTTATCAGCGTTCCCGAACCACGTCAAGGGCAAACCGTCTTGTTGTCTTTAATGTTGCGCAACGTCATGGATAACGCCATTAAATATTGCCCAACCCATAGCCAAGTCAAGGTGCGGTTAGAAAAAACGGCGATTTATATTGAGGATAATGGTGGCGGGGTGAATCAAGCCGATTTAGATAAATTGGGTCAGCGTTTTTATCGTCCCGCCGGGCAAAATGAAAAGGGCAGTGGGTTAGGTTTATCCATTGTGAAACGCATTGCCGAATTACATCATATTCAAGTGCGGTTAGAAAATAGGCAGAATAATCCGCAAAATATCGGCTTGCGGGTGATTTTTCAGCTGTAATTTTTACTTACTCACTCCACTTTATGCGATTTTTTGCCTTGTTTTCCCTCATAATGGAGTGAGAGATAGCGTGAGTTGTCTATAAAATAGACTAAAATGCAAGAAAAATGTGATCTTCATCACATTTTTTTGGAAAATTTGTTTTTTATGGTTGACCTTGATTTTATTCTTTGGCAATATGACTAGGCTTTAAAAAAGCGAGGTTTGACCGCATTCTTTTTGAAAAGTTCAAATCTTAATTGTATATAACAATAATCCTGATACAAGAAGGAATCTATTATGAAAAAAACATTAGTAGCATTAGCAGTGGCTGCAACAGCCGCAACAGCAGTAAGCACAGCCAACGCCGCAACAGTTTATGAACAAGACGGTACTAAACTTGAATTAAGCGGTTCATTACGTTTATTCTTAGGTCGTTTAGGTGATCATGAGCGTGGCGATTTAAGAAATGATGGTTCTCGTTTATTCGTTAAAGGAAGCCATGACTTAGGCAACGGTTTATCTGCTTTCGCCACTTTACAATTACGTTTTGATGACAGAAACGGTGCTGAAAAAACATCAAATACTTTCGGCAACCCAACAACCAAACACTTATTCGCTGGTTTAAAACATAAAGATATCGGTGCAGTAAGTTTCGGTCGTCAAGCAACTAACGCGGATGACGTAGTAGCTGATAACGGTTATATCAACTCAGGTGCATTAAACCCATTAATGACTGACGCAGATAAAAGCGTGAAATTCCGTTCAGAAGAATTTGCAGGATTTAGCTTTGGTGCGGATTACTTCTTTGGCGGAAGTAGCAAAGGACGTGTTGCAGCTTTAGCAGCAGTCCCAGAGCCTGACCAAGATGATACCACAGCTTATCCGCAAGGTGCTAATGATCCTGCATACAAATTAGCTAAAGATGCTTATGATAAATATGCAGCAAATATTGCTCCTTCACTTAAAAATGGTTATTCTGCTAGCTTATTCTACAATGTAAAAGTGGCTGAACAACAAAAACTTGATTTTGCTGTGGTTTACTCACAAGAAAACTATGATGCAGCTTACACGACAAATAGCGTTTACAAAGATAAAACTTGGGTTGCTCACTTAGGTTATACCTTAGGTGATGAAGACCAACAAGGCGAATTCAATGTTAACGGTTCTTACGGTCAATACAAAAAAGAAAGCGAAGGTGTGAAAGGTCGTTACTCTATCCTTCAAGCTAGCTACCAAGTACTTGAACCATCAAAAGTTTATGTTCAATGGGAACGTACTGGCGAAAAAGATATCACTTCTGGTGACCGCACTAAAACTCACAATCGTTACTTAGGTGGTGTGGATTATAAATTACACACAAACGTGTTGACTTATTTTGAATATGCTCACGACCGTGTTAAAGACCACGCTAAAAACGAAACCAAAAAAGACAACGTATTCGGTGTAGGTTTACGTGTATTCTTCTAATTGAAAAATTAGTGTGAGAGATTTGAAAACCCGAGCTTGGCTCGGGTTTTTTTGTTGCTTTCTCCCTCTCCCTTTGGGAGAGGGCAGGGGTGAGGGTAAATTTACGCTCAACAGATATTAAACCCTCACCCTAACCCTCTCCCAGAGGGAGAGGGGACGGTTAGTGGGGCGTGCCGACTTCTTTACTCGTTTTTTGTTGTGTTTGATATTTTTAGTGTAGAATGAATTTGTCGTAAAAATAAGAAGCGGATAAAATTATTGATCAATTAGGAAAACCGAACAATGAAAAAGTTTACGGTAGTTTGGCTTTCAATATCAATCACCCCCAATCCCGCTCCCACGCCCGATCATCCAATTCCTGTTCAAAATAGCTTTCTACCAATCGTTTGGTAATATCGCTTTTCGGGTGGCTGAACAGGTTTCTTGTATTGCCATATTCCACCACCATGCCTTTATCCAGCACAAGCACTTTGTCGGCAATGTGTTTCACAAAGCCTAAATGTTGGCTCACATAAATATAAGACACACTGCGGCGTTCTTGCACATTTAACATTAAATTGGTTAATTGGGTTTTCACCGAGGCGTCGAGAGTGCCGATAGTGTCATCTGCAATAATGATTTGCGGTTCTAAAATCAGCGCTTGTGCGAAGGCGATACGTTGTTTTTGGCTGGCAGAAAGCGTCTTGATTTTGACGTTGGTATGGTCTGGATAAAGACCCACTAAACGCAAGGTCTCAAAGATTTTCTCATTGCGTTGGGCTTCATCTAGTTCGGTCGCAAGGCGTAATGGGGTATCCAGAATTTGCCCAATATTTAAACGAGGATTAAAGGCAAAATTAGGATCTTGCATAAGCATGCGAATACGTTTGGAACGGTATTGATAATCCCCAAATGTCAGCGGTTGACCCTCTAGCAAGATACTGCCAGAGGTGGGGCGAGTAATGCCCACAATCATTTTGGCGAGGGTGGATTTTCCCGAACCATTATTGCCAATAATGGCTAAGGTTTCTTTGCGTTCAAGGCTAAAACTCACATCTTGCACGGCGTGAAAAGTATCGGGGCCAAATAAACCTTGGTGTTCTTTAAAGGTTTTGGATAAATCATTAACGTCTAAAAGTGCGGTCATTTTTTCTTCCATTTTATTCAGTCATCGGCGGCGTTGGCTCAACATTTAATAATAATGGGCTTGCGGTTTCTTTCATGCCGTTATTTTCACGTAAATTAAGGGGGTGATGGCAGGCAAATTCACGCTGTCTGATACGCCGTAATGGCGGTTTGTTGACACAATCTTTTTGGGCAAATGGACAACGAGGCCCCAAGCGACAGCCCATTGGCATGTGTTCTAATAATGGCACACTGCCACGTAAGGTGCTTAAGCGACTTTTGAGTGGCAAGGGTTGGCTAAAATCCGGTGTGGCATGGAGCAATGAGGCCGTATAGGGGTGGAGTGGGCTTTCTAGCACACTTTCTTTTGGCCCCATTTCGGTGTTTTGGCCACAATACAGTACGCTGAAACTGTCGCACCATTCGCTAATTTCGGCGATATCGTTACTGGCCAATAAAATGGTCATGCCGTTATTTTTGTTCATGCTAGATAACAGCCGAAAAATTTGTAATTGCGTGGTTGGTTCAAGGGAATTGGTCGGTTCGTCCGCAATTAATAAACGCGGCTGATTGGCGACGGCAATGGCAATCATCACTTTTTGCCCTTCTCCCTCGGTAATTTCTTTCGGATAGCTGTTCATGATATCTTGATGTTCTTTGATCCCGACACGATGTAACAATTCAATGGCACGGCGTTTTTTCCAGCCAAACCATTTCCACCAACGACCTTTAAAGGTCCATGAAGGAATGTTTTGAATAATTTGTTTGCCGATTTTTCGGCTTGGATCCAAATAAGTGAGCGGCTCTTGATAAATCATGGAAATGGCTTTCCCCACTAATTTACGGCGTTTATAAGGACTGAGTTTGAGCAATTCCACATCATCAAAGCGGAAACGATCCGCGGTAATAATCCAATTTTCTTTAAAGGCATTGCAAATGACTTTGGCAATTAAACTTTTTCCGGACCCCGTTTCTCCCACTAAACCGCAAATTTCGCCCTCATCAAGGGTTAAATTGACGTTGTCGACTAATCTAATTCGCCCTTGTGGGGTTTGGGTGTCGATACAAAGATTACGAATATCTAATAAAGCCATGTGTTCTCCTATTCATAATATTTGTCGATTGTTTTACATAAGCCATTGCCAAAGATGACCACCACAAGTAAGGAAAGAATAATGGCAATACCGGGTAAAATCACGGTCCATGGTGCCAGATAAAGTAGTTCCAGACTATCTCGAATCATGGCCCCCCATTCTGGCGTCGGGCGTTGCGCGCCTAATGAAATAAAACTTAAGGCACTGATTTCCATTAAGGTGACGGAAAAAGAACGAATAATTTCACGAATATAGCGAACACTGATATTGGGTAAAATGGTTTCTTTTAACAGCATACTATTGGAGACGCCCTCTAATTTTAGCACGAGGACATATTCTTTGCGTAGCTCTTGATGGACAGCTTGATAAATTTCGTGAATAAAGTGCGGTAATAAAGCGAGTAAAATGGCTAACATGGCATTGGGCAAGCTCGGTTCCATCAAGGTCGCAATCACAATACTGATTAACAAAATCGGAATGGATAAAAACGCGTCTAAAAAATGACCGAGCATACGAGATTTAAGGCCTTTTGACATGCCAGCCACAATGCCTAAAAAACCACCAATAATGGCAACGAGAATGACCACGATAACACTGCTACCAAAGGTGTAGGTGATTCCGTTGAGTAATCGGCTGAACATATCTCGTCCCAAATCATCCGTGCCGAAGAAATAAATGACCTTACCTGCACTGTTCCAAGAAGGCGGGGTCAATTCTTCGCCCACAAATTGCATATCGCTGCTGTAAGGTGCCAATACTGGCGCCAAAATGGCGATCAACAACAGGGCAAGGGTCGCATAAAAGCTAAATAAGGCGATACGATTTTTGCGGAATAATAACCAAATTTGGCTAAAGGTATCGCTTTCACGAAATTCGTTAGGTTCTTTATCTAGCATTATTTAACCATCCTTTTTTGCCAAATGGATCGAGTAAAAATAAACCGAATTCGGCCATAATATTGACCGTAATAATAAATAGACCAATGATAATCACGCCCACGGCAATGCTGTTATAGTCTTGTTGGGACATGGCTAAAATTAACCAACGGCCAATGCCCGGCCACGCGAATGTGGTTTCTATTAACATGGATAAGGCCAATGTGAAGGTGATCAATCTTGGTATTTCGGGAATTAACACGGGGAATGTATTGCGAAACACATAACGGCGTAAAATGGAGAAATTTGACCAGCCTCTGGTGATGGAAAATTTGACATAATTTTGCGCCAAAATCCATTCGGTACGTTGTTGCACTAATTTGGTAATTTCCATGGTGGGGGAAATGGCTAATACCAATGTGGGCAAGGCTAAATGTTGATAGACATTTTGAATGACTTTCAAGCGGTAGGGAACATCAATAAACCACACATCAATGGCCGCGAAACCGGTGATAGAGGGAATGTTATATAACACGTTGTATTGCCCCACCGAGGAAATTTCCCAATGATAGACCGCGGAAATATAAAGCAAAATCGGGGCGATCCAAAAGACCGGCACGGAGACGCCAAAAGAGGACAGGGCGCTGATGGTTTTGCCACATAATCGATTTTTATTCATGGCACCAAGAATGCCTAAGGGAACGCCAAACAGAAATGCCAGAAAAATGGCGAAAAAACACAGTTCTAAGGTGGCGGGGAAAACCGTGAAAATCACCGAATTAAGGGAATCTCCGCCATTGTAGGTAATGCCTAAATCGCCCTCCAGTAAACTGCTGACATAGCTAACATAGCCCGAAAAGAAATAGGGTTCAGAAAAAGAACGATTAGAGGGATCGCGCATAAAAATATTGTAGCAGACCACGGACAATAAAAATAAATTGATAAAGGTCAGAAAAATTCGGCGACAGAAAGCGTAAATCATTGTTTATTACCCTTAATAGATAATTTTTCAAAATGGATATTCCCAAAAGGCGTCACTTGAATGCCTTGTACTTTGGTATTGGAAATTAATAACCGTTTAATGTTGGCAATGGGAAATATCGGCAACTCCGCTAACACTTCTTGTTGCGCAGAATAATAATCGGCAGTGCGTAATGCAATGTCATTATTCATCAAGGCTAAATCCAATAAATTATCAAATTTTGGTGAACACCAGTTCGATAAATTGGTGATTTCATTGGTGGTATTACAGCTTAAAATCGGGCGTAAAAAACTATCGGGATCTAAACTGCTGGTGAGCCAACCGCTTAAAATTAAGTCATAGTCCTCGGTTTTATTATTCAGGTTGCGCATTAAAAAGTTACGCGAAACGGACCGCACTTTGACTTTCACGCCGACTTTGGCTAAATCTGATTTAATCATTTCCGCCATTTTTATCGGGGACGGATTATACACTTGCTCTTGATCCACCACCCACATCTCTAGCACCAGATTTTTATCTTGCAACACCGATTTGGCGAGCAGCGGTTTATAGCCGTCATCAAAACCACGTCGATTATCTCGCGACGCCCAAGACACCGGCGGGATAATCCGATTGGCAATGGTGGCCGTATCATAATAAATATGGTCAATGATACGTTGGCGATTAATGGCCTGTGCAATGGCGTGGCGAATCTGGCTGTTTTGCATGGCAGGACGCAGGAAATTAAAGGCCAGATAAGATAAATTCATACCCTCGGTCATGGTCATTTGAAAACGTTCCCCGTTGTTTTTGAGCAAGCCTAATTGGCTTGGTTCAGGGAAACTGGCGATTTGACATTCGTTATTGAAGAATTTTGCTAAACGCCCGATTCTGTCCGTGGACAGGTCGATCACAATATGCGGGATTGTTGGTTTTTTTCCCCAATAATGGGCGTTGCGTTGCAGACGGATATATTGACTACGGAAATAGTCTTGCACTTGATAAGGCCCTGTGCCAACGGGTAATTCATCCAGTTGGCTGAGATTGTCGTCAGCATTGAGTTGCAACGCATATTCTTGCGATAAAATCACCGCGTATTGACTGGCTAAATGGGATAAAATTGAGGCGTCAGGGGCAAATAATTCAATTTTCACCGTATAAGGATCGACGCTTTCCACTTGTTTAATTTTTTGGTTCAATTTCACACTTTCAAAATAAGGAAAGCGCGATTTTTTGGCTAATTCATGGAAAATTTGATATTGGCGATTGACCTTGTCTTTGTTATCGGTGGCAAATTCAGGTAATGAGGTATTATGCCCTAGCACGCGGTTGAGGGAAAAAACCACATCATCTGCATTCAAGGGGCGGGTTGGCGTGAACCACGCGGTATGCTGAAATTGTACACCTTTACGTAAGGTAATGGTGATGGTCTTGCCATCTGGCGAGATACGATAAGATTGCGCCAAGGAGGGCTCCACTTTTGCACTGTGATGATGGGGTTCGAATAATTTATTATAGATTTGCTCCGTCACCACGTTCATGCTGGTGCCGGCGTCGGCGGTTTGTGGATTAAAGGAAAATCCACTGGCATTGGTACAGTAAATTAAGCCATTATCTGATATAATTTGTGGCACTTTAGGAGCAGCCAATGCCCATTCTGCCGTGCTAAGAAGCAAGCACCAGAGTAGAAAATGGCATGGACGGAAAGCAAAAATATTAAGCATAATGTCAGTTATTCATGATAAATTAGCTTAATTTTATAGGATTTACGCCGAGATTAAAAATAAAATGTTCAATACCTTACAAAAAGAAATTAATCAGTTTATGGACCGCGGTTTAGATCGCAGCTTGCGGATTGCGGTGACAGGATTAAGCCGTAGCGGAAAAACCGCGTTTATTACCAGTTTAATCAATCAGTTATTACATATTAACCGTGTGGATAATAGCCATTTACCGCTGTTTAATGCAGCACGCAATCATGGTATTTTAGGCGTAAAACGTATTGCGCAACAGGATTTGAGCGTGCCACGTTTTGACTATGAGCGAAATTTGGCGGAACTCATGCAAAATCCACCGCACTTTCCGCAATCCACCCGTGGCGTGAGCGAAACTCGTTTGGCCATTCGTTATCAACGTCAGAGCGGGCTAATGCGTTATTTAAAAGAAACGGGTACGCTGTATCTGGATATTTTTGATTACCCCGGTGAATGGTTGCTCGATTTGCCGTTGTTAGAACGCAATTATCAACAATGGTCACAGGAATTATCCGGATTATTTCATGCGGGACGTCAGCAGTTAGCCGAAAACTGGTTAAAAAAAGTGGCGAAGTTAGAATTAACTGCGGTGGCAAATGAAGATGTTTTAGCGGATATTGCACAAGAGTACACCGCGTATTTACAGGCCTGCAAAGCACAGGGCTTGCAGTTTATTCAACCGGGGCGATTTGTGTTACCGGCGGAATTAGAAGGGGCGCCGGCGTTGCAGTTTTTCCCATTATTACAGCTCACAGAGGAACAATGGAAACAGTTAAAAAATACCGCCAGTTCAAACAGTTATTTTTCCGTGCTAGAAAAACGTTATGAATATTATCGTAATAAAATTGTGAAAAAGTTCTATCAGGATTATTTTGCGCATTTTGATCGCCAAGTGATTTTAGCCGATTGCTTGACACCGCTCAATCATAGCCGTCAAGCCTTTGAGGATATGCAAGAGGGCTTAACCCAACTGTTCAAAAATTTTCATTATGGTAAACGCCATTTGTTAAGCCGATTATTTTCCCCTCGCATTGATAAATTAATGTTTATTGCGACCAAAGCCGATCACATCACCACGGATCAGTTGCCAAATTTAATGAGTTTAATGCGTCACTTGGTGCAAAAAGGCGGGAGCTATGTGGAATTTGAGGGCATTGAAACGGAATACAGTGCGATTGCCGCCATTCGGGCCACCCAACAGGTGAACGTCACGCAAAATGGACAGAAATTCAAAGCCATTCAAGGCGTGCGTTCCAATGATTTACAACGGGTAACGCTGTTCCCCGGTTCAGTGCCAATGAATATTCCCAACGAGGCTTTTTGGCAACAGAATAAATTTGAGTTTGATCAGTTTGAGCCACAACGGCTAGAACAAGGCGAAATCATACCGCACTTGCGTATGGATACCGTATTACAATTTTTACTCGGTGATAAGTTAGATTAGGACAAGATATGAACGATAAAATGATTTTTGATGAAACCCAAGCAACGGAAAATGACAATGTTTTTCAATCGAAACAAGAGTTTAGCGAAACCGAGGCGGAGATTGAACTGGACAATTCACCTTTAGAGGGGGAATTATTAGAGGAACAATTTGAACAGGCCATTGGGGCAACATCCAACTGGTGGGTGAGAGGATTGATGATCGCCTTTGGATTATTGTTAGTGGCTACGGTGGCGCAATCTGTTCAATGGTTAGTGGATACGTGGCAGCAACATCAATGGATTTATTTTGTCTTTGCCTTGGTGAGTTTTTTTGTGGTGGTGTTGGGGATAAGCGCCGTCGGAAAAGAATTCTTACGTTTACGCCATTTACGTCAACATCTTCTCATGCAGCAACAAAGCACCCATTGGCAAACCAATGTGGCACAAACCGCGGTGCAATTTGAGGTAGATTTTTCCAATGAACAAGCTCAATCCTTTTGCTTAAAGGTGGCCGATGCAATGCAGATCGATCCACAACAACCGAGCATTGTGCAATGGCAAAAACAAATTTCCGAAAGTCATAACGCACAAGAAGTGGGCTTTTTATTTAGTCAAACCGTGATGCACCCCTTTGATAAAAAAGCCAAACAACTGATTACGAAAAACGCCTTAGAAAGCGCGGTAGTGATTGCTATTAGTCCCTTGGCCGTGGTGGATACCTTTTTTATGGCGTGGCGCAATATTCGCTTAATCAATCAAATTGCCCGCTTATATGGTATTGAACTGGGCTATTTCAGCCGTTTGCGTTTGATGAAATTAGTGTTGATGAACATGGCGTTAACCGGTGCTTCGGAGTTAATTCAAGAGGTGGGGATGGATTGGCTGTCGCAAGATATGCTGGCCAAATTATCCGCGCGTGTCGGGCAAGGTATTGGGGCGGGCTTATTGACGGCACGTTTAGGCATTAAAACCATGGAATTTTGTCGTCCATTAGCCTTCCAAAAAGGGGAAAAACCGCGTTTGAGCCAGATTCATCAGGAAGTGTTAAGCCATTTAAAAGCCACGGTGTTGAATGCCAGTAAATTGAAACAATCAGAAAAATTGTAAAGATTAATTGACGGATTTGTTATTTTGGTTTACATTTTAGTCATCTGACGTGGTAAAGAGAACCCAAAAATGACAGAAAATGCACCGCACTTTATGCCAACCTTTGCGGATATTGTGGCTTATAGCGATAAAATGCACGCGTTGTTAGACACCGCACAAAAATTTGCGTTGTTGAATGCGCCGTTGTTAATTCAAGGAGAAACGGGGACGGGCAAAGATTTATTAGCCAAAGCCTGTCATCAACACAGCGAACGTCGCGCTCATAAATTTATTGCGGTGAATTGTGCCGGCTTGCCAAGCGAAGATGCGGAAAGTGAGATGTTCGGTCAAGCCAAAGGGGATAAAACCAGTATTGGCTTTTTTGAATATGCCGAGGGTGGCACCGTGTTATTAGACGGTGTGGCGGAGTTATCTTTGCCACTACAAGCCAAATTATTACGCTTTTTAACCGATGGCACCTTTCGACGCGTGGGTGAAGAACAGGAACATTACGCAGATGTGCGCGTGATTTGTACGACGCAGCAATCTTTGCAATACGCGGTGCAACAAGGCAAATTCCGTGATGACTTATTTCATCGTTTGAATGTGTTAACCTTGGATATGCCCCCTTTACGAGAACGTCAACCAGACATTCAGCCGTTAACCGAACTTTTTATTCGACAAATTAGCCAAAAACTGGCGATTTTGCCACCGCAGTTTACCCCAGAATTGATGGCTTATTTGCAGCATTACCCTTGGCCGGGCAATGTGCGAGAATTATATAATGCCCTGTATCGGGCTTGCTCATTGGCAGAACATCAGCAATTGACTATTCAAGGTTTAAACCTTGTGGAAAATAGCGCACCGCTTTCTATGGAACGCCAGTCTTTTTCTCTTGATCTCTTTGCTCAGAAAACCCTTGAGCAAATTATGGCAGATTACGAACAGCAAGTCTTAAGTGCATTTTATAAAAAATACCCAAGTACGCGAAAACTCGCACAGCGTTTAGGTGTGTCGCACACGGCCATTGCGAATAAGTTGAAAGCCTATGGGATAGGGAAGTAATTAATACTTGATAATTTTGTTTGAGCTTTTATAATATAAGAAAGCGGTAAGGAGATCCCTACCGCCTTTGGCTAGTTACAAGTGTTACCAAGCTGGGGAGCTAAATAGTAACACGAGTAACGCAATAATAATCAAAAGTATGATTTTCATCGGTCTGATCTCCTATCAGTTAATGTGAAAACAAACTGATCGAGATGTGCCACTACCTGACCCGCCAGTCAGGTAATGATAACACCTGACCAGCCGACAAAGATTATAACATAGGCCGCTCAATATTGAGCGGCTTTTTTTGTATATTAATACAGTTTTATTACGGATGAAACACCGCTAATTCTTCAAACCTTTTCACTAGTTTTAACCATGCTATTTGATCGATTTCCAATTGTAATTGATATTCGCCGAGGTCGCTGATGTGTTCTTGACGTACGCAATCGAGCTGATAAAAAGCATGGCGAATGTTGCCCTGTTGTGGCTTTAACTGGATAGTGAGGGAGAGAATGGTCTTGCTTAGACGTTGACGAATGGCCTCAAGCAGCAATTCCATGCCAAGGCCAGATTGTGCGCAGAGATAGACCGCAACAGGTTGATTTTCATCATTATATTCAATATGTGGCGGTATATTCTCGAGTTGATCGATTTTGTTATACACCAATAATGTGGGGACTTGATCGGCTTTAATTTCTTGTAACACCGTATTGACCGCCGCAATATTTTCCGCTTGACGGGGATCGGCGACATCTACCACGTGCAATAATAAACTGGCCTCGGTGGTTTCTTGCAAGGTGGATTTAAAGGCAGACACTAAATCATGAGGCAGTTCACGAATAAAGCCCACGGTATCCGCCACAATGGTGGTGCCGACATCTTGAATGGCTAAACGGCGTAGCGTGGGATCTAAGGTAGCAAACAGCTGATCCGCTGCATACACATTGGCTTGGGTGAGCTGGTTAAATAAAGTGGATTTTCCCGCATTGGTATAACCCACTAAGGAGAGAGTGGGAATATCGGCCTTTTGTCGCGTTTGGCGATTTTGTTGGCGTTGTTTCGCCACTTTTTCGAGGCGATGTTGTAATTGGGTAATGCGAACTTTAATTAAACGGCGATCGGTTTCCAGTTGGGTTTCACCTGGACCGCGCAAACCCACGGCGCCTTTTTGTTGATCTAAGCCTGTTTTTCTGCGTACTAATCGGGTAGCCAGATGTTTCAGTTGGGCCAGTTCAACTTGCAATTTCCCCTCATGGGAGCGAGCGCGTTGCGCAAAAATATCTAAAATTAATCCGGTGCGATCCACTACGCGACATTGGCACAAACTTTCTAAATTACGTGCTTGGGCGGGTGTGAGCGAGTGGTTAACTAAAATCACGTCCGCTTGATGCTTTTCCACGGCTTGTGCAATTTCTTCCGCTTTGCCTTGACCAACAAAATATTTGGCTTGTGGTGTTGAGCGAGTGGTGGTGAGTACTTGGGCAATGTCCACTTGGGCAGATTTGGCTAATAATTGAAATTCATTCAAATCGTCCACATTTTTATCTTGTGAGAAAAAAACGTGAACAACAATAGCACGGTCTAATTGGCGCAAGTCAGAGACTGCGGTAGAAATTGATGAATTTTCTACCGCACTTTTCAGGTTATCAGTACAACATTGTGTCTGAACGGGATCGAAATCAGTCAATCTTATTCTGTGGCAGTTTCGATTTCAGCGGGTGCGTGTTGCTGTCCGTTATTATTATGATGTGATACCGAACGAGCAGGGACAACCGTTGAAATTGCGTGTTTGTACACCATTTGATTGACGGTATTTTTCAATAAAATTACAAATTGATCGAAAGATTCGATTTGACCTTGTAATTTGATACCATTGACTAAATAAATGGATACTGGAATACGCTCACGACGGAGTGCATTTAAGTAAGGATCTTGTAATGATTGTCCTTTTGCCATATTGTTTTCCTTCTTATTGTTATTATGCGTTAGTCGTTTTAACTAACTGTTTCACTATATCAATTTTGCATAGCAAGATCAAAGGCTTGTTGAACCTTTTTGAGATTTTTTTCATTTTGTAAGCTATCTAGCCACTGAATTGGCGTTTTCCAGCCTCGTAACCAAGTAATTTGTCGCTTGGCGAGCTGTCGGGTGGCGCAAATGCCACGATAAATGGCTTCATCCAGATCGTAATCGCCGCGTAAATGTTCCCACATTTGGCGATAGCCGACACAACGCATGGCGGGCAAATTAATATGTAAATCAGGGCGTGCGTAAAGTTTTTCCACTTCCGCTTGAAAGCCTTGTGCGATCATTTTCTCAAAACGCAATGCAATGCGTTGGTGTAATACCGCACGATCTTCTGGCGCAATGGCAAATTGCAGGAGATTATAGGGCAGCGTTTCGCCTTTTTGCGCGGTTAATTCTGTCAGGGATTTTCCGGTTAAATAAAATACTTCTAATGCCCGATTAATGCGTTGGCTGTCGTTGGGATTAATTCGTTGTGCGGAAATCGGATCGACTTGCGCTAATTCTTGGTGCAAGGCCGCCCAACCCAGTTTTTCCGCCTTATTTTCAATCTCTGAACGTACACCTTCATCTGCATTGGGGAGCGGGGAAAGTCCTTCTAATAAGGCTTTGTAGTACAGCATTGTGCCACCCACCAATAAGGGAATTTTGCCCTTGGCGGTAATGTCTGCCATTTCTCGCAAGGCATCTGCCCGAAAATTCATAGCAGAGTAGCTTTCCGCCGGATCCAAAATATCAATTAGACGGTGTGGGGCTTGTGCTAATTCTTCGGCGCTAGGTTTGGCGGTGCCAATATCCATCCCTCGGTAAATCAAGGCACTGTCAACGCTAATAATTTCCACCGGTAAAGATTGATATAAACGGATGGCTAAATCCGTTTTACCCGAGGCGGTGGGGCCCATGAGAAAAATAGCAAGGGGTTTGTTTGGCATGGTGGTGATTTTCCCTTAATTAAGATAATTGGAGAAATCGACCTGAATCAATAACGACGTTAATAAGCTCGTATTCGGGGTCAATTGCTCCACTTCTTGTAATAAATTCACGGCACTGGCGAAGGTGTGGGTGTCTTGATACTCCACCATGGCGAAAAGTGCGGTGCGAAAATCGTCGATTTTTTCATTGGTGGTGTGGAGTAATGACAGCACGATTTTTTGCAAATTTTGCTGACGTAAGCAGGTTGGCACGCTGTTTAAGGTGATTCGTTGTTGCGCCAAATTCTCAATAAATTCAAAACCACAGTCTGCAAAATAGCCTTTTTGCTGTTGCCAGCAGGTCAATTGTTCTGGAGTTAAACGAAATACCACAGGGATTAATAAAGGTTGCTTGTTTCCTTGTGGGCTGAGCGCTAAAACCATGCGTTGCTTTTGCAAGCGTGCCAGCGGTAATAAATAAAAATGTTGCTGTTGTTGTAATAACAGCGCTTTGTTTTCCACTAAGGCTAACGCACGTAACACCGACGTGGCTACGGGGTTATCCAGTGCCATAATCGGTGTGCTAGGGGGATTTTCCGGCGTTTGCAGTAAATCCGTATATACCCGTTGTTCCGTTTTCGTTGGGGTTTGATGTTCAACTCGTGGCGAAAATACCGGTGTTACGCCCTGAGATTTTGTTTGGGTTGTCGTTTCTGAACTGACCGTAGCATGGAATATATTGGTCCCCGCCGCTTGGCGGTTTGGTTTAATACTTGGGCGATATTCTGCACTCGGTTCTCGCACCTGATGGGTAGGGAATGTGTTGTGTTCAGCGGGTTCTGCTTGGAAATCTAACGGGTTTTCAGCCAACAGCGCATGGCTGACGCCTTGATAAATAAAATCATGAATTAAGCGAGCTTGTTGAAAACGGACTTCGTGTTTAGTCGGGTGGACGTTGACATCCACGTCATTGGGGTTGAGATCCAAAAATAGAACAAAAGCAGGATATTGATCGGCGCCTAAATATTCCGCATAGGCTTGACGAATCGCGTGTGTCACCACCTTATCTTTTACCATGCGACCATTGATATAACAATAACTCAGGTCATTTTGCGTGCGTGTAAATTGAGGTGTCGCGACCCAACCGGATAAATGCAAATCCTCGTGTTTCCAGTCAATATGGAGAGCTTGTTTGACAAAATCCTCACCACAAATGGCGGCCACACGTTTCAAAATTTGTGTTTTTTCCACCGCACTTTTATATTGACGCACGATTTTGCCATTGTGCGTGAGCGTAAAGGCGATCTGTGATTTGGCTAGGGCAATACGCCGAATTACCTCATCAATATGGGCAAATTCGGTTTTATCTGTGCGTAAAAATTTGCGTCTGGCCGGTGTGTTAAAAAATAAATTGGCCACTTCAACGGTGGTTCCCACAGGGTGAGAGGCGGGGGTAATCGTACTTTGTTGATCTCGGCCTTGCACATACACTTGCCATGCCTCATTTTGTTCGGCGGTGCGAGAAGTGAGGGTCAAACGTGAAACCGAGCTAATACTCGCCAACGCCTCGCCGCGAAAGCCAAGACTTAAAATAGCTTCTAAATCTTCTAAGCAGGTGATTTTACTGGTGGCATGACGAGCCAATGCTAACGCCAGTTCATCTTTGGCAATGCCAATACCATTATCTCGGATACGAATCAGGCTCGCGCCACCGTTTTCAATATCAATTTGAATTTGACTGGCGCCGGCATCTAAGCTGTTTTCGACTAATTCTTTCACCACCGAGGCAGGGCGCTCCACCACCTCGCCGGCAGCGATTTGGTTAGCCAATTGGGGAGGAAGAATATGAATTGCCATGGTGTTTATGTTTTCCTTTATTCTCGAATTTGGATTTTTTGTCCAACAGTGACTTTCCCGTTTTTAAGTTTCGGGTTTAATTTTAAAATTTTATCCGGTGAAATACCATACAAACGTCCCACCGCATAGATCGTTTGATCTTTCTCAATGGTATGATATTTAGGTATTTCCTGACTTTTTTCTTTTTTATCCGATTTATCCGATTTCTCTTGTGTTGTTTTTGGTTCGACTTTTTTAGTCGTTTCTTTGCTGTTGATGGTATTTTTTTCGCTATTCTTTTGTGTGCTCGCAGGGATTTTTAATTTGTCACCGATACGCAATGTTTGGCTTTTGAGTGAATTTAAAGCCACGATATCTTCTATGCTCACTGCATATTGTTTGGCAATTTTGTCTAAACGTTCACCAGATTTTACCTGATGTACGACACCACTGTCTTTTATTTTATGCGGTGGGCTATCGGCTTTGTTTTTTTCGCTCGCATGCTCTGTTTTTTTCGTGTCAGTTTTGTCAGTCGATGGCGCGCCTTTTTTATTATTATCGGGAATTTTGATGGTTTCGCCGATCCATAATTCTTGACGTTTGAGGTGATTTAACGCCAAAATATCTGCGGATTTCACCGCATATTTTTGCGCTAATCCACTGAGGGTTTCGCCCGATTTGACTTTATGTCGAACACCACTGTCCGTCACTTGATTGGTGGCCGCTTTATTGTCAGTCACTTGGTTTGTATTGACTTCATTGGCTGTGTTTTTCTTGTTGTCTTTTTCTGCGGATTTGCTGTCTTGTTTCGCACTGTCTTGTTTTGCGCTTTCTTTACTCTTTTCTTTCACGCTATCTTTCGTGGTATCTTTGTAAGCCACCGTTGTATTCACATCCAATCCACCATTTTTCCGGCGATAATCGACCAAACCTTGATAAATAATATAGGCAATGCGACGACGATAAAAGAGTGTACTGAGTTTAGCTTCTTCTTCTCTATTGGAGAGAAAACCGGTTTCCACTAATACGGAAGGAATATCCGGTGAACGTAATACGCCTAAACTGGCGTGTTGTGGTCGGCTACGGCTAAGTTGGGTAATGCGAGAAAAATTTTGTAAAATCGTGTTGCCTAACTCATAACCCACCCGTTGACTATGCCCAAATTGTAAGTCAAGCACTGTTTGATTCAAATAGACTTCATTGCTGTGGGATAAGACTTTTCCGGCACCACCGAGTAATTCGGATTGCTTTTCGTGATCTTCTAACCATTGCCCCATTTCATCATTGGCACGACGATTGGATAACACCCAGACGGAAGCCCCGCGCATGGTGGGTTTTTGTGAAGAATCGGCATGAATGGAAATCAAGTAATTGGCTTTATTACGGCGTGCGATTTCAGAACGTGATGGCACGGTAATATAATAATCACCATTGCGGGTCAGCACACCGCGAAAATTAGGATCTTTGTCAAGCAAGGCCTTGAGTTCACGTGCAATAGAAAGGGTTACGTTTTTCTCATAAATATGTAAGTTACGGCCAATGGCACCGGGATCTTTCCCGCCATGACCGGGGTCAATAGCAATCGTCCAAACTTCTGCCAAACTCGCAGAAGAAAAAAGCGCGGTCAAAATGAACAATAAAATACGTTTCATAAAGTTATTCGGTTATGTGTTGTAATTGGGCAATAATGTCTGCACCACGTGAGCTGTTTGCGATTAATTCAATCCGGCGTGCATTTTCATCATAGGCAAGATTAATCAATAAATCCGCTGAATGTAATGTTCCATTGCCTTTTTCTGCCCATTCAATGAGGCAAATCGTGTTGGCGGTGAAATAGTCACGAATGCCCATAAATTCTAATTCTTCAGGATCGTTTAAACGGTATAAATCAAAATGATAAATATGTCGATCCGCTAAATGATATTCTTCCACTAAGGTATAGGTTGGACTTTTAACATTGCCTGAATGCCCTAGACCTTGGATCATGCCACGACTTAAGGTAGTTTTGCCAGCGCCTAACTCACCATTCAAATAAATAATAAAGCCGTTGTCACCGGTGATATTGTAAATTAATTTCACTAATGTTGCACCGAATTGGCAAGTGGCTTGTTCATCAGCAAGGTGTTGGTAGTAAGTTATCATGAATATGGTTTGATTATTTGTTACAAAATTACCAAAATTATACCGCACTTTCCGTATTTTAACAGTAAAAAAACCTTGCTACTGCGTTAAAATAGTCAAGGTTTTTCAAAATCAGGTAAATGACTTTATTAGATTTCTATTATGTTTCACTAAGCCGCGAATTTCATTGTGTTTTTGCGCGGTTTAATTTGATGTATGGTATTGGTGACCGTTCCCACAATGGGTAATTCGCCCCAGTTCTGGGTTTTTATATGCTGTGCTTTTGAACTCAATGGGAAGAAAATAAACTCACCGTTATTGTGGCTGACAAATTCATAGATTTCCATTTGTTGATCCTTGTCGATCACAATAAGATCACCTAAGGATAAGCTATCACTTTTTTCCACCACTAACATATCATCTTGCTCAATTCCCCAAGCTAACATATCAGGATTGGTGACCCGAATAATACAAGTTTGTTGCGGGCGTTTAATACAATATAAATTGAGATCCAGTTTACGCGTATAATTTTTCGTCATAAATTGGCGATCCTCAAAATAAGGAATAGGGTGGTAAGAAAAATCATTGGCGATCATCGCATTGGTATCAGCATAGTGAGCGTGGTTGATTGCATTATTCATAATAATTACCCTGTAAAAAATTTAACTTGTTTGTTTGAACAGTTGTATCTTACTGTATCTTGGAACAGTTGGTCAAGTAAAATTTAGATTTTTTTTAATTCTTTTTATAAATTTTTGCAAAAAAACAGAAAATTATAGGTTGGGTATTTCTTTTGTTTTAAATTTCCGCTATCTTTGATTTCGCTTATTGGATCATAAGATCTGTGTGATTAACCGCAGGCAAACGCTTGCATTATTGAGTGGATTGACTTATGAATAGTTCACGTTTATTTTCATTTTTATTCCAAGGAAGTTTGGTAAAACGCATTTCCATTGGCTTAGTTCTCGGTATTTTGCTTGCTATTATTTCACCAGAGTTAGCGGCTAAATTCGAGGTGTTGGGTAGCATTTTCGTTAAAGCATTACGTGCGGTTGCCCCTATTCTTGTGTTTGTATTAGTGGTTTCCGCCATTGCAACACGTGAAGTGGGTGCCAAAAGCAATATGAAATCAATCGTATGGCTTTATATTTGTGGTACTTTCTTAGCGGCGTTAACCTCGGTAATTGCGAGTTTTATGTTTCCTGTCACGATTCCGTTACAAGCAGCAGAAAATTCATTAACACCGCCAGGATCGATTAGCGAAGTGTTAACCACAGTTGTCTTTAATATTTTTGATAACCCAATCAAAGCCATTGCAGAGGCGAATTTTATTGGTATTCTTGCGTGGGCGATTGCTTTAGGGTTAGTCTTGCGTCATGCTGCTGATAGCACGAAAAATGTGTTTAACGACATTTCTGAAGCCGTGTCTAAAATTGTGCATTTAGTAATTAGTTTGGCACCATTCGGGGTGTTTGGCTTGGTTTCCGCCACTTTAGCCGATAAAGGGCTAGGTGCATTGGTCGATTATGCTTATTTATTGAGCGTATTACTTGGCTCCATGTTCTTCGTGGCCTTTGTGATGAACCCTGCCATTGTGTATTGGAAAATCCGTCGTAATCCGTACCCATTAGTTTGGGAATGTATTCGTGTGAGTGGCTTAACCGCATTCTTTACACGCAGTTCCGCGGCGAATATTCCAGTGAATATGGAATTAGCGAAACGCTTGAATTTAAGTGAAGAAACTTATTCCGTTTCGATTCCGTTGGGTGCCACCATCAATATGGCCGGCGCAGCGATTACCATTACCGTATTAACTTTAGCCGCCGTCAATACCTTAGGCATTGAAGTTTCATTTCCTACGGCGATTTTATTAAGTGTCGTGGCCAGTGTTTGTGCTTGCGGTGCTTCTGGCGTGGCAGGTGGCTCCTTGTTGTTAATTCCATTAGCTTGTAGCTTATTTGGTATTTCAGCGGATGTGGCCGTGCAAGTGATTGCCGTCGGTTTTGTGATCGGTGTATTGCAAGATTCCACCGAAACCGCGTTAAATTCCTCCACAGACGTTCTGTTTACTGCGGCCGTGTGCTTAGCAGAGGAGAAAACAGCGGAGAAAAATGCTTAATTGCATTTGATTTATGTGATAAAAGAGCGACCTGCGTGGTCGCTTTTTTGTTTTTTTCAAACAGAATAAAATAAATTCGACATGATAATGAACTTATTGTCTCTTTTGCACTCTTATAAGGCGAGTATAATCACTCGGTTATTTATTAAGGAATTTAAATGAAAGCATTAACATCTATTTTAGCATTAGGTCTCGGTTTAGCGATTTCTTCCACATCATTTGCCAGTAGCGTGACGGATACGGTGGTATCGGCAGCAAAAGACAAGGCAAAATCTGCGTTGACTGAGAAAGTCACCTCAACCGCCAGTTCGTCCAGTAATACCGTTAGCTCGGCAAAAAGTGCGGTGAGTGATAAAGTCACTTCAGTCAAAAGCGCGGTCACTGATAAAGCAACATCCGCCAAAACTTCTGTTACAGACAAAGTCACATCAGCGAAAAACGCGGTGTCATCTAGCACAAAAGTGAATATTAATACGGCAGATGCCACTACCTTACAATCTTTAAGTGGTATCGGTGAAACCAAAGCGAAAGCCATTATTGAATATCGTAATAAAGTGGGTAAATTTACTTCCGCCTCTGATTTATCTAATGTATCGGGTTTAGGTAGCACCACTATTGAGAAAATCACCCCGTATTTGAGTTTTTAATTTGAAATAGGTTTATCATCCTAGCATAACGACAAAACCGAGCTTAAACGCTCGGCTTTTTATGTATCAGATAAATGAAAAAACGCACTTTGAATACAACGGTATCAAAGTGCGGTGAATTTTCTAGGTTTTTTGGTTTTTATGCTTTGTTCTTCATCGCTGGGAACAAAATCACATCACGAATTGACGCAGCGTTAGCAAATAACATCGCCAAACGGTCAATGCCTAATCCCTCACCTGCTGTTGGTGGTAAACCGTGTTCAAGGGCAACCACGAAGTCATCATCTTTAAACATCGCTTCATCATCACCTGCATCTTTCGCTGCAACTTGCGCATCAAAGCGTTCCGCTTGATCTTCCGCATCGTTAAGTTCGGAGAAGCCATTACCAATTTCACGACCACCAATAAAGAGTTCAAAACGATCGGTCACTTCAGGATTGTCATCATTACGGCGTGCCAATGGTGAGATTTCCGCTGGGTGAGCCATTAAGAATGTTGGCTGAATTAAGTGATGTTCTGCCACTTCTTCAAAAATCGCATTAACGATAGAACCTAAGCCCCAAGATTTTTGTACTTCAATACCTAGTTTTTTGGCAACAGCTTTAGCACGATCGAAATCATAAAGATCGTCTTTTACAATGCCTTTATCTGCACCGTATTTAAGCACTGCATCGTGCATGGTAATACGCTCAAATGGCTTGCCGAAATCAAATTCGTATTCGCCGTAAGGCACAATCGTGGTACCCAGAATATCAAGGGCTAATTTGCGTAGCAATTCTTCGGTGTTATCCATTAAATCGTGATAGTCTGCGTATGCTTGATAATATTCTATCATGGTAAATTCAGGATTATGGCGTACGGAAACGCCCTCATTACGGAAGTTACGGTTTAATTCGAATACTCGTTCAAAACCGCCCACGACTAAGCGTTTTAAATAAAGCTCAGGGGCAATACGTAAGTACATATCAATGTCTAAGGCATTGTGATGGGTGACAAATGGACGTGCTGCCGCACCACCAGGAATCACCTGCAACATGGGGGTTTCCACTTCAATAAAGCCTTTACTCAGGAAAAATTCACGCATGCCTGAAATGACTTTAGAACGAATAATAAACGTGCGGCGAGAATCTTCGTTCGCAATTAAATCTAAATAACGTTGACGATAGCGGATTTCTTGATCGTTTAAACCGTGGAATTTATCCGGTAATGGGCGTAATGCCTTGGTTAATAAATGTACTTCTTTAGCTTTAACCGTGAGTTCATTGGTTTTGGTTTTAAACAATGTGCCTTTGACACCAACGATATCGCCTAAATCCCACTGTCCTACGTCCTCTTTGTAAACGCCCTCAGGTAAATTATCACGTGAGATATAAAGCTGAATTTTGCCACTCATATCTTGGAGCGTAATGAATGTCGCTTTGCCCATGGCTCGGCGAGTCATGATACGGCCTGCCACAGCTACTTCAATATCCTGAATTTTTAAAATTTCGCCATCTTTGTAGTCGTGCCAATTGTGTAGCTCTTCTGCTAACGCATTACGGCGGAATGTGTTAGGGAACGCATTGCCTTTTGCTCGTAATGCTTTTAATTTTTCACGGCGGACGGCCATTTCACCATGAAAATCCAGTTCTGTTGTTTGTTGTTCTGACATATTGGTTACCTTTTAAATATTGATTATGTTTTTTGGGCGTATGCAATACGCCCCTACAATTTTTATAAAATAGATTACAATCCCGCCTTTAGGCTTGCTTCAATAAAACGATCTAAATCGCCGTCAAGCACCGCTTGGGTATTGCGATTTTCCACGCCAGTGCGTAAATCTTTAATCCGACTATCATCTAATACATAGGAACGAATCTGACTGCCCCAGCCAATGTCGGATTTGCTTTCTTCCAAGGCTTGTTTATCAGCATTTTTCTTCATCATTTCCATTTCATACAGCTTGGCTTTGAGCTGTTTCATACATTGATCTTTGTTTTTGTGTTGCGAACGGTCGTTTTGACATTGCACCACAATACCGCTTGGAATATGGGTAATTCGCACCGCACTTTCGGTTTTATTCACGTGCTGACCACCTGCTCCCGAGGCACGATACACATCAATGCGTAAATCCGCTAGATTGATGTCAATATCAATATCATCATCAATTTCAGGGTAGATAAACGCCGCCGCAAAAGAGGTATGACGGCGATTATTACTATCAAACGGGCTTTTGCGCACTAAACGGTGAATGCCAGTTTCTGTACGTAACCAGCCGAAAGCATATTCGCCAGACACCTTAATCGTGGCTGATTTTAGCCCTGCCACATCACCATCAGACACTTCCATTAATTCGGTCTTAAAGCCTTTCGATTCGGCCCAACGTAAATACATACGTAATAACATTTCTGTCCAGTCTTGTGCTTCTGTCCCGCCTGAACCTGCTTGTAAATCTACATAACAATCGCAACTGTCGTGTTGACCGCTGAACATACGTTGAAATTCTAATTTGGCTAACTGCTGTTCTAATTCATCAAGTTCTGCAACGGCCTCGTTAAAGGTTTGTTCATCTTCGCCCTCAATAGCTAATTCTAACAATCCGTCAACATCTTCCAAACCTTGATCAAGTTTTTTTATCGTGTTTACGACTAATTCAAGGGCAGAACGTTCTTTGCCTAAGGCTTGGGCTTTTTCAGGTTCATTCCAGACTTCAGGCTGTTCCAATTCGGCATTGACTTCTTCTAGCCGTTCGACTTTAACATCAAAGTCAAAGATACCCCCTCAGCACCTGAGTGCGTTCGGCGAGATCGGCGATTTTGTTTTTTACTGGGTTAATTTCAAACATAATAGGATTTCTTTCATATCGTAAACCCTGAATTATAGCCTATTTAGGGGCGATTGTGTAGTAGTTGAAACAGTCTGTTATCGGTTAAATAGTTAAATTCAATAGAAAGTTGTGATAAACTAGGCGACGAATTTTAATGATAACCATGGAAAGTCAAAAATGTACAAAATTTTCACCGCCGTTTTGCTCTCATCTGTCGCAGTATATGCAGCAGCCGATAATAACGCAATTATTGCCAAGTTGAACAAAATGGGCGTGCAACAAGTTGAAGTTAAAGATTCGCCGATTTCAGGTCTAAAAATCGTGAATACGGAAGAAGGTATTTTATACGTGAGTGAAGATGCCAATTATGTGTTACATGGTAAATTGTATGAACTCACCGATAAAGGCCCCGTAGACGTGTCAGCCAAAGCCTTAATGGGTACTTTAGAAAGTTATAAACAAGATATGATCATTTACCCCGCCAAAAATGAAAAACACGTGGTGACGGTATTTATGGATATTAGTTGTTATTATTGCCATAAACTCCATGAACAAATTAAGGCTTACAATGAGTTAGGCATTACCATTCGTTATTTGGCGTTCCCCCGTCGTGGTGTGGCGTCAAACGATCAAGTGGCACAACAAATGGAGGCGATTTTCACCGCCAAAGATCGGGTTCAAGCATTAAATGATGCGGAACAAGGCAAGTTGCCAACGCAGTTGAAAACACCGAATATGGTGGCTAAACATTATAAATTGGGCGTGGCATTGGGCGTACAAGGTACACCGGCGATTGTCACTGAAAATGGTGAAGTGATCGGTGGTTATTTAGAACCGAAAGCATTGTTAGCTGAATTAACTAAATAAGCCATAACCTAGGGTGCAGCGCATGAATGCACCCTACAATGATTAATTAATAATAACAATATTCCCGTGAATAAAATCATTCAAAGAAGAACTGTACCAACAGGTTCGCCTGTTTGTGATAATCCCTTATTAGATCGTTTATATCGCTCCCGTCATATTCAAAACGCACAACAATTAGATCGCACGTTGCAATCAATGTTGTCGCCACATTTACTATCAGGCATGCAAACTGCGGTGCAATTATTGGCAGATTCTCGTGATAAAAAAATCGTGATTGTGGGGGATTTTGATGCGGACGGGGCGACCAGTACGGCCTTAGCGGTATTGGCGTTGCGTCAACTGGGTTTTACGGATGTCAACTATTTAATCCCCGATCGTTTTGAACAAGGCTACGGCTTAAGCGTGGCGGTGGCGGACATGGCATGCCAACAAGGTGTGGAGGTGTTGATCACGGTGGATAATGGCGTGGCCTCTTTAGAGGGCGTGGCCTATTTAAAACAACGTGGCGTGAGCGTGGTGATTACCGATCACCATTTGCCGGCGGAACAACTGCCTTGTGCTGATGCCATTGTTAACCCAAATTTAGTGGGCTGTGATTTTCCCTCTAAGTCATTAGCGGGTGTGGGCGTGACCTTTTATGTGATGTTGGCGTTGCGTGCCAAATTACGTGAAATGGGCGTATTTGACAGTAAAACCCAACCGAATTTCACTGAATTATTGGATTTAGTCGCTTTAGGCACCATTGCGGACGTGGTGCCGTTAGATCAAAATAACCGCATTTTGGCTTATCAAGGCTTGTTGCGAATTCGGGCTGAACATTGCTGTTATGGCATTCGTGCTTTAGCGGAAGTGGCGAATAAAAATATTCATCAACTCACCGCCAGTGATTTAGGTTTTTCCATTGCGCCTCGTTTAAATGCGGCAGGGCGATTGGATAATATGTCCATTGGGGTGGAATTGCTGTTAAGTGACAACATGGAACAGGCGAGATCCTTGGCGTTGGAATTGGATGAATTAAACCAAACCCGCAAAGAAATCGAGCAAGGCATGAAATTAGAGGCGTTAGAAATTTGCCGAAAATTAACCGCACTTAACCGTGAAAAACAACTGCCTTTGGGCGTGGCACTGTATCAATCGGATTGGCACCAAGGCGTGTTAGGCATTGTGGCCTCACGTATTAAAGATCAATTTCATCGCCCCATTATTGCCTTTGCACAAGATGGTGATGACGTGTTAAAAGGTTCCGCCCGTTCGGTGGAGGGCTTGCATATGCGTGATTTATTAGAACGGGTTCATCAACGCCACCCAGAGATGATTTTAAAATTTGGCGGTCATGCCATGGCGGCGGGGTTAAGTATTCGAGCAGAATTATTTGAGCAATTTCAACGCAGTTTTAATGAGGTGGTCACCGAATGGTTAGGTGATGAAGAATTACAAGGTACCTTGTGGACGGATGGCGAATTGCCCTCCTCTTTGTTCAATCTGCAAACGGCCGAAACCCTCAAACAAGCCGGCCCTTGGGGACAAGCCTTTCCGGAGCCGGTGTTTGATGGCGAATTTAAGATTTTACAACAGCGCTTAGTGGGTGAACGTCATTTAAAAATGTTATTAGAACCGAAACAGGGCGGACAACTGATTGATGCCATTGCTTTTAATGTGGATACTCGTTATTATCCTGATCAGTCGATTAAATGCGCAAAATTAGTCTATAAATTGGATATTAATGAATTCCGAGGCAATCGGGATATTCAATTATTAGTGGATTATATTGAACCGGTCATGTTAGTGTAACATTATGAAATATATTGCTTTGTTATTTTTATTATGTTGGAATGCGACGGCGTGGGCGGAAGAAAACCCCGTGCCATTGGCGTCCCATAGTGAAGATCAGGCGACGGAGATGGCCGTTGAGCAAGCCGATAACAATGCGGAACCTTTTCAAGACGGCAAGGATTATTTTTCTTATAGTACGCCAGTGAATGTTCAGTTAGAAAAAGATCGTGTGAGAATTCAATCTTTTTTTGCTTATGATTGTCGAACTTGTGTGAATGTGCAAGATATTCTTACCCTCTATAAAGAGCTGAATGCGGATAAGGTGAATTATGAAGAATATCCGATTGCGACAGATGATGTCCTTTATAGCGCCCAAGTTTTTTATAGTTTACATCAATTAAAACGTGATGATGTGTCCGATCTCTTATTATTTGAAACCACGGACGCAACACGTTATACCGAATTGGCGAAATGGGATAATTTGTTAGCTTGGTTACAACAAAATAATATTGATCCTCAGCAATTTGACGAGATTTTTTATGCGAATCCAACCATTAAGTTAGTCAATTCAGCGATTGCTCGTACGGAAAAATATGGCGTATTCACCTATCCTTTTGTGGTGTTGGATGGCAAATATGTTTTAACCATTAGCACACTTTATAATGATGATTACACCTTTGCGGTGCTTGATTATTTGGTGAATAAATTAATGAACAACAAACAAAACGAGAAATAAATGAAGATAGGTATTGTTGGTGCCATGGCACAAGAAGTGGAAATCCTGTTAGGGTTAATGACCGAAAAAACAGAAACCAAGGTCGCAAGTGCGGTGATTTTTGAGGGCAAAATTGCGGGCAAATCCGTGGCGTTAGTCCAATCGGGCATTGGTAAAGTGGCGGCAGCGATTGGCACAACAGCTTTATTGCAAATGGCTAAACCTGATGTGGTGATTAACACAGGATCGGCCGGTGGCGTGGCCACAGGGCTAAACGTCGGGGATATTATTCTTTCCAGCGAAACCGCTTATCATGATGTAGATGTGACGGCCTTTGGCTACGTAAAAGGGCAGTTGCCCGCTTGTCCACCTCGTTTTATTTCTGATGAAAAATTGACCGCACTTGCAGAACGTATTGCACAACGTATTTCACAACAACAAGGCCATTCAGTACAACGTGGCTTGATTTGTTCGGGCGATAGCTTTATTGCAGGTGGCACAGTGTTAGCGCAAATAAAAGCGGATTTTCCAGCGGTTTGTGCGGTGGAAATGGAGGCGGCGGCTATTGCGCAAGTCTGTCATAGTTTTGCCGTGCCATTTGTGGTGGTGCGTGCCATTTCTGATGCGGGGGACGGTGAGGCCAGTATGTCTTTTGACGAATTTTTACCTTTGGCCGCAAAAATGTCCTCACAAATCGTATTAGGCATGTTGGCAGAGTTATAAATCAAGTAAATCGTCCCCTCTCCCTTTGGGAGAGGGCTAGGGTAAGGGTAAAATTGTGGTTAAATAACGCTTATCCAAACCCTCATCCCAACCCTCTCCCTGAGGGAGAGGGGGTAAGTAAAAGGAAACAATAACATGAGCAAAAAACATTCATTAGCAACCGCCTTAGTGCATACAGGGCGAACTAAACGATTTACACAAGGCGCAGTTAATCCAGTGATTCAACGGGCGTCTTCTTTGGTTTTCGACAGTTTGGCCGACAAAAAACAAGCCACGATTAACCGAGCCAAACAAGCCTTATTTTACGGACGTCGTGGCACCCTTACCCATTTTGCATTGCAAGATTTGATGTGTGAAATGGAGGGCGGGGCGGGCTGTTATTTGTATCCTTGTGGCGCCGCAGCCATTACTAACAGTATTTTAGCTTTCGTAAAAAGCGGTGATCATATTTTAATGTCTGGCGCGGCCTATGAGCCTACGCAAGATTTTTGTCATCAAATGTTGAAAAAAATAGGGGTGGAAACCACCTTTTATGATCCCATGTGCGGTGCAAAAATTGCCGATTTTATGCGTCCGAATACGACGGTTGTATTCCTTGAAACCCCAAGCTCATTAACCATGGAAGTGCCGGATGTACCTGCGATTGTGCAAGCGGTGAGAGCGGTGAATCCGGATGTGGTGATGATGGCGGATAATACGTGGGGCGGTGGTATTTTGTTTAAAGCCCTTGAACATGGCATTGATATTTCCATTCAAGCAGGCACCAAATATTTGGTTGGCCATTCGGATGCCATGATTGGTACAGCGGTATCGAATGCGCGTTGTTGGGATCAGTTGCGTGAACATTCCTATTTAATGGGGCAAATGGTGGATGCTGATACGGCTTATATGACAGCTCGAGGCATTCGTTCGTTAGTCGTCCGTTTTAAACAGCATGAAGAAAGCAGTGTGAAAGTCGCCATGTGGTTGGCGGAGCAACCTGAAGTAAAAGCGGTTTATCACCCCGCCTTGCCAAGTTGCCTAGGTCATGAATTTTTTGCTCGTGATTTTGTGGGTTCATCTGGCTTGTTTTCTTTTGAGTTAAAACAAAAATTAACGCCACAGCAACTTTCTGATTTTATGGATCATTTTGAATTATTTAGCATGGCCTATTCTTGGGGCGGCTTTGAAAGTTTAATTTTATATAACCAACCCGAAGACATTGCCAAAATTCGCCCAAATATTGACCGCACTTTAAGCGGGACGTTGATTCGTGTGCATATTGGTTTTGAGTCCGTGGATGAGTTGATCTCAGACTTAAAAGCAGGGCTGAAACGATTAAACTTGGGCTAAATATTAATAATTCGTTAACATTTGGCGGTTATTTATACTATCTCACTGTTATTTTTCGATTTTCATCAATTTTAGCGTGATTCCATCGCATTAATCGCTTAGAATAAGACAATTTACTATGAAACCTAATATATCGGGTTAAATAGTGTTCTTTTTTATTATCATCAAAAAGAGGGAAACATCATGTACTCAAAAGACGTTGAAATTACCGCAGCAAGCGGTTTACACACTCGCCCAGCCGCTCAGTTCGTAAAAGAAGCGAAAGGATTTAGTTCAGATATTACGGTGACTTCTGCGGGTAAAAGTGCAAGCGCAAAAAGTTTGTTTAAATTACAAACTTTAGGTTTAACCCAAGGTACAGTGATTACCATTTCTGCGGAAGGTGAAGATGCACAAGCCGCTGTGGATCATTTAGTGGCATTAGTCCCTACTTTAGAATAATTTTAGTTTAGCCATATACATTTTCTTCTCTTCATGGATTTATTGCATTAAGAGAAGTGGGATGTTGTGGCTTTTATTTTATTACCCTTTCATTTTAGTCAGAAGGTAAATTATGATTTCAGGAATTCCAGCCTCTCCAGGTATTGTTTTCGGTAACGCACTCGTCCTTAAAGAAGAAAAAATTGTGCTTGATATGCACAAAATTACAGATGATAAAATTGATGAAGAAATTGCTCGTTTTTATCAAGG
Organism: Lonepinella sp. BR2271; assembly: GCF_051851515.1. NCBI lineage: Bacteria > Pseudomonadati > Pseudomonadota > Gammaproteobacteria > Pasteurellales > Pasteurellaceae > Lonepinella > Lonepinella sp. BR2271. Next base: position 227,930 of record NZ_JBPDVF010000001.1, read on the forward strand.
ACGCACGGACGCCGTTGAACAACTTAGTTCTATTCGTGATCGTGCATTTAAATCCTTAGGGGAAGATAAAGCCGCCATCTTTGAAGGTCATTTGATGATCTTAGAAGACGAGGAATTGGAAGAAGAAATCATTGATTATTTACGTTCAAATAAAGTCAATGCCGCCGTGGCAGCGAGCAAGATTATCGATCAGCAAGTGACCATGTTGTCTGAAATTGATGATGAATATTTGAAAGAACGTGCGGGCGATATCCGTGATATTGGTAATCGTTTGATTAAAAATATTCTCGGCATGAAAATTGTGGATTTAGGCGATATTAATGAAGAAGTGATCTTGGTCGCTTATGATTTAACGCCATCTGAAACAGCACAATTAAATTTAGATAAAGTGTTAGGTTTTATTACGGATATTGGTGGTCGTACTTCGCACACGTCCATTATGGCACGTTCTTTGGAATTACCGGCGATTGTCGGGACAAATAATGTCACTGAATTAGTTAATACAGGTGATTTTTTAGTATTAGATGCGGTGAATAACCAAGTATTAGTTAATCCAACGCAAGCTGAAATTGACTCGTTAAAAGCGGCACAAGAAAAATTAGCCGCCGAAAAAGCCGAACTGGCTAAATTAAAAGATTTACCGGCCATGACATTAGACGGTCATCGTGTGGATGTGGTGGCCAATATTGGAACCATTCGTGATTGTGATGGTGCGGATCGTAATGGCGCAGAGGGTGTTGGTTTATACCGTACCGAGTTCCTATTTATGGATCGTGATCAGTTACCAAGCGAAGAAGAACAATTTATCGCTTATAAAGAAGTGGTTGAAGCCATGAATGGTCGTCTTGTGGTATTGCGTACCATGGACATTGGTGGTGATAAAGAATTACCGTATTTAAATTTACCTAAAGAAATGAATCCATTCTTAGGTTGGCGTGCGATTCGTATTGCGTTAGATCGTCGTGAAATTTTAACCGCACAATTACGTGCCGTGTTACGAGCCTCCGCCTTTGGTAAATTAGCGGTGATGTTCCCAATGATTATTTCGGTGGAAGAAATTCGTGAGCTGAAATCTGTTATTGAAACCTTGAAACAAGCATTACGCAACGAGGGCAAAGCCTTTGATGAAAATATTCAAATTGGTGTGATGGTGGAAACCCCATCAGCAGCGGTGAATGCCAAATTCTTAGCCAAAGAAGTGGATTTCTTTAGTATTGGTACCAATGACTTAACCCAATATACCTTAGCGGTTGACCGTGGTAATGAAATGATTTCTCACTTATACAATCCATTAGCACCGTCGGTGTTAGGCCTCATCAAACAAGTGATTGACGCCTCTCATGCGGAAGGCAAATGGACGGGCATGTGTGGTGAATTAGCCGGTGATGAGCGAGCGACTGTCTTATTGTTAGGTATGGGCTTAGACGAATTCAGTATGAGTGCCATTTCTGTGCCAGCCATTAAGAAAATTATTCGTAACGTCAATTATCAAGATGCCAAAGCATTAGCAGAGCAAGCGTTACAACAACCAACTGCGGTGGAAATTGAGAAATTAGTAGACGATTTCTTAAAAGAAAACGCATTTAACTAGATACAAAGCAAAGATTTTGGGTTAAAATACGCAAAATCTTTGTTCATATAGCAAGCAGGAGAGTAAAAAATGGGATTTTTTGATAAATTATTTGGTGCAAAAGAAAGTCACGCTGTTGAAGTGGAAATCTATGCGCCACTTTCAGGTGAAATTGTGAATATTGAAGATGTACCAGATGTCGTTTTCTCTGAGAAAATTGTTGGTGACGGTATTGCAATTCGCCCAAACAGTAACAAAATTGTAGCACCCGTTGATGGTGTGATTGGTAAAATCTTTGAAACCAACCATGCGTTTTCAATGGAATCTAAAGAGGGCGTTGAATTATTCGTTCACTTTGGTATTGATACCGTGGAATTAAAAGGTGAGGGCTTTACCCGTGTGGCTAAAGAGGGTCAAACCGTTAAACGTGGTGATACGGTGATTGAATTTGATCTTGCTTCATTAGAACAAAGAGCAAAATCTGTGTTAACCCCAGTGGTGATTTCTAATATGGATGAAATCAGCCATATTAGTAAAAAAGTGGGTGATGTGGTTGCCGGTGAATCGGTGGTTTTAGTATTGAAAAAATAATACGATATTATTTATTTAAAGGCTCGTCATTGGCGAGCTTTTCTATTTTTAACGCCGTAAAAATCAATGTATAGCGATAGATTGAATGTAAAATAAGCGATTGTGTTGTAAAAATGTAACGTAGATCACAAATTTGTAACTTTCTTCTGTTTTTATTTTGAGATTCTTATAGAATACCTGACCTATTTGCCGTGTTTTTTAGAGAGGTTTCTATGGCGTTATTTTTAAGTATTTTTCCTATTGCATTGCTCATTTATTTAATGGTTAAACGCAATCCTGTTCCGTCCTATATTGCGTTGCCAATGATTGCAATATTGGTTTATTTAATTAAGGTTTTTTATTTTGATGCTGATTTAGTGTTGGTTAACGCCAATGTAGTATCGGGCTATCTTTCCACCTTAGTGCCGATTACGGTGATTTTCGGTGCGATCTTATTCCACAGAACCTTGGAAGATTCTGGTGCTATTAATACCTTGCGTAAATGGTTAGCCACCATCAATCCAAATCCAGTGGCACAATTAATGATTATTGCATGGGCCTTTGCTTTTATGCTTGAGGGCGCCAGTGGTTGGGGTACACCGCCTGCTATTGCAGCGCCGATCTTAATTGGTTTAGGGTTTAAACCGTTCCGTGTGGCTTGTTTAGCGTTAGCCATGAACTCCATTCCTGTGTCTTTTGGTGCGGTAGGTACGCCAACGTGGTTTGGCCTTTCGCCACTCAATTTGCCTGCTGAACAAATTCTTGAAATCGGTGGCATGACAGCGTTAATCCATGCCGTAGCCGCTTTAGTGATTCCTGTGATTGCGTTATTATTTGTGGTAGAGTGGAAAGACGTTAAACGTAACATTATTTTCGTTTACATCAGTATTCTTTCTTGTGTGGTTCCCTATGTATTACTGGCACAATTTAACTATGAATTCCCCTCATTGGTGGGTGGGGCAATCGGTTTATTAATTTCCATTGCCGTGGCTAATTTTGGCATTGGCTTAGTGAAAACGGAGGCTTCTGAGTATGCAGCAGCCGTGACGAAAGGTGAAGTATTTAAAGCATTATCGCCAACCTTATTGCTTATTACGTTGTTAATTTTAACTCGTTTACCGCAATTACCTTTTAACGCCATGATTCAAGATAAAACACCATGGATCAATGCGTCATGGGGCTATTTAGGTGATTTTGCGATTACCAAAGGTTTAGTGTTTTCATTAAGTAATATTTTTGAAACCGGTGTATCGGATAACTACCGTTTACTTTATGTACCGGCGTTAATTCCGTTTGGTGTGGTATCATTACTGACTTTCTTCATTTATCGTTTAAGTGTAAAATCCGTACACCAAATTGCCATGCGCAGTATTAAACAAGGTATTCGACCATTCTGGGCCATGTTTGGTGCTTTGGTGATGGTGAAATTAATGACCATGGGTGGTGACAGTTCAATGGTGAAAATTATCGGTACAGGTTTTGCCAATGTTGCCGGTGAATCTTGGACCTATTTCTCTGCTTACTTAGGGGCTATTGGCGCATTCTTCTCTGGTTCAAATACCGTATCTAACTTGACCTTTGGTGGTGTACAAATTTCAACCGCAGAATTAGCCGGCTTAAATGTTTCGCTTATTTTGGCTTTGCAATCTGTGGGCGGTGCCATGGGGAATATGATCTGCGTAAATAACATTATTGCGGTAAGCACCATTGTGAATTTACCGAACCAAGAGGGTGAGATCTTGAAGAAAACAGCGATCCCAATGTTTATTTATGGCATCATTGCGGCACTGGCAGCGACCTTTATTGTGCCAATGTTCTATTCGATTTAACAAAATAATAATTTATAAGAGAGGTATAAAATATGATTATTTCATCAGCCAATGACTACCGTGAAGCAGCCAGACGCAAAGTTCCGCCATTTATGTTCCATTATGCGGATGGCGGTTCTTATGCAGAACGTACCTTAGAACGCAATGTGACGGATTTAGCCGATATTGCGTTAAGACAACGTGTATTAAAAGATATGTCACAATTAGACACGGAAATTGAGCTATTTGGCGAAAAATTATCGATGCCTGTGGCATTAGCGCCTGTCGGTGCATTAGGTATGAATGCTCGTCGTGGAGAAGTGCAAGCGGCACAAGCGGCGGATAATAAAGGCATTCCATTTACGCTATCTACCGTGTCGATTTGCCCGATTGAAGAAGTGGCGCCGGCCATTAAACGCCCAATGTGGTTCCAACTTTATGTGTTGAAAGATCGTGGCTTTATGAAAAATGCCTTGGAACGTGCGAAAGCCGCCGGTTGTTCTACCTTGGTGTTTACCGTGGATATGCCAACCCCTGGCGCTCGTTATCGTGATATGCACTCAGGCATGAGTGGCCCATATAAAGAAATTCGCCGTGTATTACAAGGCATGACTCACCCATTCTGGGCGTGGGATGTGGGCATTAAAGGCAAACCGCACACCTTAGGCAATGTGTCTACCTATATGGGGAAACCAATTAATCTTGATGACTATATCGGTTGGTTAACCCAAAACTTCGATCCGTCTATTTCTTGGAAAGATTTGGAGTGGATCCGTGAGTTCTGGGACGGCCCAATGGTGATCAAAGGCATTTTGGATCCCGAAGATGCGAAAGATGCGGTGCGTTTTGGTGCTGATGGTATTGTGGTATCAAACCACGGTGGACGCCAACTTGATGGTGTGCTTTCTTCAGCCCGTGCCTTGCCACCGATTGCGGATGCGGTGAAAGGGGATATTAAAATCCTTGCCGATTCGGGCATTCGTAACGGATTAGATGTCGTACGTATGATCGCATTAGGGGCAGATGCCACCATGCTTGGTCGTTCATTTGTTTATGCCCTTGGTGCGGCGGGCCGTGCTGGGGTGGAAAATATGTTGGATATTTTCAAAAAAGAAATGCGTGTCGCCATGACCTTAACCAGTAATCAACGAATTAGCGACATTACGTCTAGTGCGCTTGTGGATTACGAAAAGTTATTGACTGACGCAACAAAATAACCCTGAAAAAATCACCGCACTTTCTGCGGTGATTTTTCTTTTAGGGGCGATTCAACGGGAGGAACGGTTAAAGTGCGGTCAAAATTTTACTTATTTCGTGATATTTCAAAAAAATAATGTTAAAATTTAGTGAAATATCGCTATGCTTGATTAAAAAAATCTAATAAAATTTAAAAAATTTTTTAAATGGATGAGAAAAGCGCATTCACTAATCAAGAGAGTAGCAATTTAGTTATCCACCCGTCGTTTGGCAACAGGCTAAACATAATTTTATTAACATCAAAATAAGGAAAAGACTATGTCAGAAATCGTGAAGAATGACGTAGATCCAATCGAAACTCAAGATTGGCTATTGGCGATTGATTCAATTATTCGTGAAGAAGGCACAGAACGAGCTCAGTTTATTGTTGAGCAAATCATGAAACATGCTCGTAGCCAAGCCGTTCCTCTCCCAGCCGGTGCAACCACCGCTTATGTAAATACTATTCCTGCCTCAGAACAACCTCCTTACCCAGGTAACAAAGATATTGAACGTCGAGTTCGTTCTGCGGTGCGTTGGAATGCGATTGCCATGGTATTACGTAGTCAGAAAAAAGATTTGGATTTAGGTGGCCATATTTCTACCTATCAATCTGCGGCCTCTATGTATGAAGTGTGTTATAACCATTTCTTTAAAGCCGCAACGGAAAAAGACGGCGGCGATTTAATTTTCTCTCAAGGCCATGCAGCACCTGGTATTTATGCCCGTGCCTTTGTAGAGGGACGTTTAACCGAAGAACAATTAGATAATTTCCGTCAAGAGGCCTTTGTGGATGGATTATCTTCTTACCCACACCCGAAATTAATGCCTGAATTCTGGCAATTTTCTACCGTATCCATGGGGTTAGGCCCAGTGAATGCGATTTATAGCGCCCGTTTCTTAAAATATTTACATAACCGTAAGCTAAAAGATACCTCTAACCAAAAAGTCTATGCGTTCTTAGGCGACGGTGAAATGGACGAAATCGAATCTAAAGGGGCGATTACGGTTGCTGCACGTGAAAAATTAGATAACTTAATTTTTGTGATTAGCTGTAACTTACAACGTTTAGATGGCCCAGTACATGGTAACGGTAAAATCGTTCAAGAATTAGAGGGCTTATTCAGCGGTGCAGGTTGGGAAGTCATTAAAGTATTATGGGGCAGCAGTTGGGATAAATTATTTGCCAAAGATACCTCTGGTAAATTAGCGCAATTAATGATGGAAGTGGTTGATGGTGACTACTTAACATTCAAGTCCAAAAACGGTGCTTATGTGCGTGAACACTTCTTCGGTCGTTATCCAGAAACTGCAGCGTTAGTGGCTGACTGGACAGATGATGAAATTTGGGCATTACGCCGTGGTGGTCATGACAGTGAAAAAATGTATGCAGCCTTTGCTAAAGCGCAAAAAGCCGACAAACCGGTGGTGATTTTATCACACATGGTAAAAGGTTATAAAATCCCTGAGGCGGAAAGTAAAAACACCGCTCACCAATCGAAAAAAATGTCATTGGATAGCTTAAAAGGTTTCCGTGATCATTTCCATTTGCCATTAACTGATGAGCAAGTTGAAAAATTAGAATACATCAAATTTGCAGAGGGTTCAGAAGAATATGAATATCTGCACAACCACCGTAAAGCCTTAAATGGTTATGTGCCGGCACGTCGTAAAGCCTTTGATGTGGAATATAAAGTACCTGCCTTGTCAGAATTCCAAGCCTTGTTAGAAGAACAGCCACGTGGTATTTCTACTACGATGGCATTCAGCCGTGTATTAAACACCTTATTAAAAGACAAAAATATCGGTAAAACTATCGTCCCAATTATTGCGGACGAAGCTCGTACTTTTGGTATGGAAGGTTTATTCCGTCAAATCGGTATTTACAGCCCAGCAGGTCAAAACTATGTTCCATCTGACCGTGAATTAGTGGCTTACTATCGTGAGGCAACAGATGGCCAAGTATTGCAAGAGGGTATCAACGAATTAGGGGCCACCGCCTCTTGGGTCGCCGCAGCAACCTCTTACTCTGTCAATAACTTACCGATGATTCCATTCTTCGTGTATTACTCTATGTTTGGTTTCCAACGTGTAGGCGATATGATGTGGTTAGCCGGTGACCAATTAGCTCGTGGTTTCATGATCGGCGGTACATCAGGCCGTACAACCTTAAACGGTGAGGGTTTACAACATGAAGATGGTCACAGCCATATTCAAGCGGGCGTGATTCCAAACTGTATCACTTACGATCCAGCCTTTGCCTTTGAAGTGGCCGTCATTATCCAAGACGGTATCAACCGTATGTACGGTGAAAAACAAGAAAACGTGTTCTATTACATCACCACCTTAAACGAAGTGACTGAACAACCTGCTATGCCAGCCGGTGCAGAGGAAGGTATTCGTAAAGGCTTGTATAAATTTGAAACTGTACAAGGTAAAGGCAAAGGCCACGTTCAATTATTAAGTTCTGGTGCCATTATGCGTCATGTGCGTACGGCGGCTCAAATCTTAGCTAATGACTACGGTGTGACAGCCGATGTATTCAGTGCGCCATCATTCAATGAATTAGGCCGTGAGGGAGCAGACGCAGTACGTTGGAACTTATTACACCCAACCGAAACACAACGTGTACCTTATGTGGCACAAGTTTTAGCGGATTTACCAACAGTCGCATCAACCGACTATATGAAACTTTATGCGGAACAAATCCGTGCTTATGTACCAAGCAAACATTATCATGTGTTAGGGACAGACGGTTTCGGTCGTTCAGATGGTCGTGAAAACTTACGTGAACACTTTGAAGTGAATGAGTATTATGTGGTTGTGGCTGCATTATCTCAATTAGCGAAAGAAGGCACCATTGAGGCGAAAGTGGTTGAACAAGCCATTGAAAAATACGGTTTAAAAACGGAACGTGTTAATCCGTTATACGCTTAATAAAATCATTGCATAACGTGGGAGAGATTTTCTCTCCACGTTATAATAATTCATGAGAATGGTTTTAAAGTGCGGTGAAAAAACAGCTATTTTGTCTGTTAGCCGCAAGCACAGAGAAGGAAGATAAAAATGTCAAAACAAATTCAAGTGCCAGATATTGGTAGTGATGAAGTCACCGTAACGGAAGTGATGGTGAATGTGGGCGATACCATTGCAGTGGATCAATCCATTATTAATGTTGAGGGGGATAAAGCCTCAATGGAAGTCCCTGCCCCTGAGGCCGGTGTCGTAAAAGCGGTTTTAGTGAAAGTGGGCGACAAAGTGTCAACAGGCACCCCAATGCTCGAATTAGAGGCGGCCGGTGCAGCACCTGCTGCTGAAGCACCAAAAGCCGAAACCGCACCTGCGGCAGCGCCAACTGCCTCCGCAGTGGTTGAAGTGAATGTGCCAGATATTGGATCTGACGAAGTTAACGTGACCGAAATCATGGTTAAAGTGGGTGATAAAGTCGAGGTGGATCAATCTATCATTAACGTTGAGGGTGACAAGGCCTCTATGGAAGTGCCAGCCCCAATCGCAGGCGTGGTGAAAGAAATCTTAATCAATGTTGGTGATAAAGTGGCCACCGGTAAATTGATTATGAAATTTGAAACTGGCTCTGCCCCTGCAGCGGCTGCACCTGTTGCACAAGCGCCTGCGGCGGCTCCTACACAATCTGCCGTGAAAGAGGTTAATGTCCCAGATATCGGTTCTGATGAAGTTAACGTGACTGAAATTATGGTCAACGTCGGCGACAGTATCAGCGAAGAACAATCTTTAATTACCGTTGAGGGCGATAAAGCCTCAATGGAAGTGCCTGCGCCATTTGCCGGTGTGGTGAAAGAAATTTTAGTGAAATCAGGCGATAAAGTCTCGACGGGTTCATTAATTATGAAATTTGAAGTGGCGGGTGCCGCACCTGCACCGGTTGCACAAGCTGCAGCGCCAGCACCAAGTGCGCCACAATCTGCGCCAGCCGCCCCTGCACAATCTCTTGCACCGGTCAATCAAGATAGCGTGACAGCAAGTAGCACCTTTGCGCATGCAACACCAGTGGTTCGTCGTTTAGCCCGTGAATTTGGCGTGAACCTTGATAAAGTGAAAGGTACAGGGCGTAAAGGTCGTATCTTAAAAGAGGATGTACAAGCCTACGTGAAAGCAGCGATTGCTGCCCTTGAAAGTGGTGCGTCAGCAAATTCAGGTGCCGCTAATGGTGCCGGTTTAGGCTTGTTACCATGGCCGAAAGTAGATTTCAGCAAATTTGGTGAAGTGGAAGAAGTTGAGTTAACACGTATCAACAAGATTTCTGGTGCGAACTTACACCGTAACTGGGTGATGATTCCACATGTGACGCACTTCGACCGTGCGGATATTACGGATTTAGAAGATTTCCGTAAAGAACAAAACAAATTAGCGGAAAAACAAAAACTTGACGTGAAGATCACCCCTGTGGTGTTCATCATGAAAGCCGCTGCCAAAGCCTTGGAGGCATTCCCTCGCTTTAACAGCTCCATTTCTGAAGATGGCCAACGCTTAACCTTGAAAAAATATGTCAATATCGGTGTGGCCGTGGATACACCAAACGGCTTAGTGGTGCCTGTGTTCAAAGATGTGAACAAAAAAGGCATTATCGAGCTTTCCCGTGAATTGATGGAAGTGTCCAAAAAAGCCCGTGCAGGTAAATTAACCGCCTCTGATATGCAAGGTGGCTGTTTCACCATTTCCAGTATCGGTGGCTTGGGTACCACTCACTTTGCACCGATTGTCAATGCGCCTGAAGTGGCGATTTTAGGGGTATCTAAATCTGAAATGGCACCAGTGTGGAATGGTAAAGAATTTGCCCCACGCTTGATGTTACCTTTATCCTTATCTTTCGATCACCGTGTGATTGATGGTGCCGATGGAGCAAGATTTATTAGCTTTATTGGTGGTGTATTAGCAGACTTACGCCGTTTGGCAATGTAATTAACGGTATACAAAAGTGCGGTATTTTTTCACCGCACTTTTATACAAGGAGAACACATGAGTAAAGAAATTAAAACACAAGTCGTCGTATTAGGTGCGGGTCCTGCGGGTTATTCAGCGGCTTTCCGTTGTGCGGACTTAGGTTTAGAAACCGTGCTTGTTGAACGTTATTCCACTTTAGGTGGGGTTTGTTTGAACGTGGGTTGTATTCCATCTAAAGCCTTATTACACGTAGCCAAAGTGATCGAAGATGCCAAACATGTTGAACATCATGGGGTTTCTTTTGGCGAACCGACCATTGATTTAGACCAAGTCCGTGCCGGTAAAGACGGTGTGGTTAGCCGCTTAACGGGCGGTTTAGCGGGCATGGCCAAAATGCGTAAAGTGAACGTGGTTGAGGGTTGGGCGAGATTTGTCGATAGCCACACTTTAGAGGCGAAAGACCGTGAGGGTAACCCAACCACAATCAAATTTGATAATGCGATTATTGCCGTGGGTTCACGCCCAATTCAATTACCCTTTATTCCACATGAAGATCCACGTGTTTGGGATTCCACCGATGCCCTTGCATTACGTGAAGTGCCAAAACGTTTGCTTGTCATGGGTGGTGGTATTATCGGTTTAGAAATGGGGACCGTGTACAGTTCGTTAGGTTCACAAATTGATGTGGTGGAAATGTTTGATCAAGTGATCCCTGCTGCGGATAAAGACATTGTGAAAATCTACACCAAACGCATTGAGAAAAAATTCAACCTGTTGCTTGAAACCAAAGTGACGGCCGTGGAAGCCAAAGCAGATGGTATTCACGTTTCCATGGAGGGCAAAGGCGCCAATGAAACTCGTGTGTATGATGCGGTGTTAGTGGCGATTGGTCGTACGCCAAACGGTAAATTAATCGAGGCCGAAAAAGCAGGTATTGAAGTAGATGAACGTGGTTTCATTCGCACCGATAAACAAATGCGTACTAACGTGCCACATATTTATGCGATTGGTGACGTCGTGGGTCAACCAATGTTAGCGCATAAAGGTGTTCACGAAGGTCATGTGGCCGCCGAAGTGATTGCAGGCAAAAAACATTACTTCGATCCGAAAGTGATCCCATCTATTGCTTATACTGAGCCAGAAGTGGCTTGGGTCGGTAAAACAGAAAAAGAATGTAAAGCGGAAAATCTGAACTACGAAGTGGCCAACTTCCCATGGGCGGCGTCTGGTCGTGCGATTGCCTCTGACTGTGCAGATGGTATGACCAAGTTGATTTTCGATAAAGACAGCCACCGTATTTTAGGGGGCGCCATTGTCGGCACCAACGCCGGTGAATTGTTAGGTGAAATCGGTTTAGCCATTGAAATGGGTTGTGATGCGGAAGACATTGCGTTAACCATTCATGCTCACCCAACTTTACATGAATCTGTTGGTTTAGCGGCGGAAGTCTTTGAGGGATCTATTACTGACTTACCAAATGCAAAAGCCAAGAAAAAATAATGTTTTGCGCTAAAAAATAATAAAATAGGCACCGCACTTTTTTAAAGTGCGGTGATTTTTTTTAGATTTTTCTTTTTTGTTTAGGCCATAAATTGAATAAAAATGAGAAATTTACCGTAAAATTTGCATAAATCATGAATAAAGTCTGGCTATTATGAATATAATCGGGTAGTATTCAAGCTGTTTTTGATTTTAAATAGATAATAATCATGTTAAAGAAGATATTAATGTTAGTCAGCTTGCTGATGTTGACGGCTTGCTCAACGAGTTCGAGGCCACAGGCCAAGGCGGTCAGTCAATCAGACGACGCAGAATTGACCCATTTAATTGCGGGCTTGAAAACCAATAAACCCAATTTGAATGTGTCGGCGAGTTCATCTCATTCGCCCGCACAATATAAAAATCTAGAATCCGTTTACAACCAATGGGCGGGTACTCGCTATCGTTTAGGTGGTACGGGATCACGTGGTATCGATTGTTCTGCGTTTATGCAAAAAACCTTTGCCATAGCCTTTGGTATGACGTTGCCACGCTCAACTTCTGAACAGCAATATTTAGGCAAGCGAATTCAAAAGAACGAATTAAAGAAAGGGGATTTAGTGTTCTTCCGTAAAAATCGTCATGTGGGGGTTTATATGGGAAATGGGCGCTTTATGCACGCCAGTACCAGTCAGGGGGTCATCATAAGTTCATTAAGTGAAAATTATTGGGCCAGAACCTACACCCAATCTCGCCGTATTCTGTAAAAGAACGGTTATCGCTATTTTACCAATGTGTTGATAACCTTGATGATTATTTAAATATAAACCTATTTAAAAATCATCAACTATTTTCTAAAAAACTATTGTATTTATTTTTATCTACGGTAACATCAGAATAAAAAATAAATATAATAAAAAGGAGTTTAATATGCTCAAAAATAAAATTAAATTAGGTTTAATTTGTGGTTCTTTATTTTTAATTTCACAAAATGTTTTTTCTGCTGGTTGTCAAGATTTTGCAATAGGTAAAAATATGTATTGCACTCCAGATGGTTCAGGATTATATAAATATACTGAAATCACCCAAGAAATGAAAAAAATTAAAAGCACTTTTAGGGGAAAAACTTATACCTACAAAGATTTAATTAAACCTTTAAACCCTACTGAATTAGTGGGTTTTAAAAAATTTGAAAAAGATTTTGATAGCTTTTATAGAGAGTTAAAATCAAAATTAAATAATTTAACAGAGTCTCAATTTATGCAAGTGCTTAAAATTCGTGGAGACTACTTAGAAAAAATACTAAACCATAAATTTTATGATGATAATATCATTACAACCTTAATAGGAATAGATAAGATGATAATGTCATTATTTAATAAATTTAATGTAAATCAGGAAAATCAGAATTTATTTAAAACAGGTTCATCTGAAAAACATAAAACATTAAGAACTATGGACAAATATATCACATACCAATCTTTCTAACATTAAAAAGCAATAATAGAGCCTATAACAAAATTTGTGTTTCTACATCAACTTTCTTCCATTCACTAGGCTCTGTTAAATGCTGAATTACATATTGAACTAATTCAAACCCTTTCAACATATTCAACTGTTGCAAATTAAACTGCTGACCAGTTTTAATTTCTTGCTGTTGCTTTTTAGCCTGTTCCTTTTTTTCTTCCAAATTCTGCATCAAATTTGCCATTACATTCATCACATTAAATAAATTTTCAATATCTTTCTCATCATTAATCATGCGCTAAACGACGGATAACCAAATTTGCCATCATTTCAATATGTGCCTTGCTCGCATTTAAGGCGGGAATATATTGATAGCGTTTGCCCCCGTTTTCCAAGAAATAGCCTCGGTTTTCTTGGTCAATTTCTTCTAAGGTTTCTAAACAATCTGCTGAAAAACCGGGGCAAATAACAGCCAGTTTTTCAATGCCCTTTTTAGCTGCGGTTTGCATAAATTCGTCCGTGTAGGGCTGCAACCATTCTTCTTTACCAAAACGAGATTGGAACGTCATGTTCCATTGGGTTTCCACCAGTCCCAATTTATCCACCACGGCCAAGGTGGTTTGGCGACAATGTTCAGGGTAATAATCACCTAGCTGTTCATAGCGAACGGGAATGCCATGATAAGAGAACAGCAAAAAGTCATCTTCTTGCATTTGTGCTCGAATACTGTTGGCGAGCGCATTGATATAATGTTCATCTAAATGATAAGAGTGAATAAATTCAAACGGCACAATATGGCGTTGGCTTTTTAGGGCTTGCGCAAAGGCGTCCAATACAGAGGCCGTGGTGGTGCTGCTGTATTGCGGATAGAGTGGAAGTACAATGATCTTTTCCACTTTTAAATCAGTTAATTTTTGCACCGCACTTTGCATGCTTGGATTGCCGTAAGTCATGCCAAGTTCAACGATAATATTTTGATTTTTGTCCGTAAAATAATCTTGCAACGCCTGTTTTTGTTGTAAGCTAGTAGCCAGTAGGGGAGAACCTTGCGCTGTCCATACGGCTTGATAGTTTTTGGCAACACGCTTAGATCGTTTCGGGAGAATGAGGCCATTTAAAATAGGCCACCAACGCCATTTGGGTAAATCCACTACACGAGGATCACTTAAGAACTGGCGTAAATAGGGCTTGATCGCTTGCGCTGTGGGGGCGTCAGGCGTGCCGAGATTGGCGATTAATACACCGACTTTTTTATTCATTATGGATCACCGAAAGGGTTAAACGAGAAACACAACAGAGTTTATGTTCTTCATTGCGAATATCAATTTGCCAAATCTGTAAGGTGCGGCCAATTTTTACTGCGGTAGCCCGTGCCGTAACAGTTTCGCCTTTATACACAGGGCGTAAATGGCTCGCATTGATTTCTGCCCCCACCACCGCTTGTTGGTTTTCCGTGCAACAATGTCCTGCCGCCGATCCCACGGTTTCCGCCAGTGCAGCGGAAATCCCGCCATGTAAAATTCCGACGGGTTGCATGGTTTTCTCATTGACGGGCATACGGGCTTCAAGCCAATCTTCGCCTTTAGCACTAAATTCAATGCCTAAATGTTGAACAGCACAGTTGATACAGGCTTGATTGAGATCATCAAGGGTAAATTCACGTTTCCAAATACTCATAATTTTCCTAATTAAATAACGTTAATAATGCTTGAACGGGGTGTTTTGGCTTAAAATGGTCAAAACGATTCACTTGGCTACGGCAAGAATAACCCGTGGCTAAACAGCGTTCTGGATTTTTGCCTTGTAATTTCGTTTGCCAAGATTGCTGATAAATAGCTTTTGACATGGTTTGATTATTTACATCATGGCCGAATACGCCAGCCATGCCACAACAACCGACATTTTGCACTTGCAAGTTTTCACCAAAGGCGGCAAATATTTGTTGCCATTGTTGCGGACTGGTTGGCATTAACGTGGATTCGGTACAATGCGCAAATAATTGCCAGCTTTCTTTTGCGGTTTCTGGCTTTAAACTGCGGTGGAAATCTTGCAATTTTTTCACCGCACTTTCAATCTGGGTGGAATGTAATTGTGACATCAGCCACTCGTGAGCCGTGATAACTTGAAATTCACCTCGATCTTTGCCTAAGGTTTCCTTATATTCGTCCCGATAGGACAATACAATGGCGGGATCCACGCCCACCAACGGCACGCCTAATTTTGCCACACGATTTAAAAAGTCGGCTTGATGTTTGGCAGTGCGAGCAAATTGCCCTAAAAAGCCTTTGATGTGTTGCGCTTTGCCGTTCGGTTTAAAAGGTAACAAAATTGCCTGATAGCCAAGTTTTTGGCATAACGCCACAAAATCACGTACCACTTTGGCATCATAATAAGAGGTATAAGGATCCTGTACGATCAACAACATATTGGATTTGGCAAGGTCGGATAGGTTTTCCAACTGTTCCAAGGTTTGCCCTTGATAGCCAATTTCCACTAATTGTTGTTGTAAATTCGGTTGTGATAACAGTGGTAAATCCACCATGCCTAAGGTTTTTTCCACCATTTTTTGCACCGGTTTTAATTGGGTGAAAAAATTAAAAAATTGCGGCGCTTTCGCCATATAAGGGGCGGCAATTTCTAAATTCGCCACCACATAATCTTTAGCGGGGCGCAAATAGCGTTGATGATAAAAATAGAAGAATTTGGCACGGAAACTTGGCACGTCAATTTTAATTGGGCATTGGCTAGCGCAGGCTTTGCACGCCAAACAGGTATCCATGGCAAATTTGACTTCGTGGGAAAAATCATATTCCTGTTTTTGCTTGAAAGAATGGCGGATTTTTTGCACAAATTCGGCCAGTTTAATGGACGATTTTTTGAATTCTAATTGCTCTGGTTGCACTTGTTCATTTGCCATTAAGCGCAACCATTCACGCACCATTGCCGCCCGCCCTTTCGGCGAAAAGACCCGATTTTTGCTCACTTTCATGGACGGACACATGACGCTATGCACATCAAAATTAAAGCACAATCCGTTACCGTTACAATTCATGGCGCCTTTAAATTCTTCCCGCATTTTAATTGGAATTTGTCGATCTTGATCGGCACGCATTGGCGAAAGCAAACCATACAGCTCGTCCGTACAGTCTAACGGCATGCAAATTTTACCGGGATTTAACCGATTTTGGGGGTCAAATAAGGTTTTCACATAACGCAATTCTTGCCATAATTCAGGGGTAAAAAATTTCTCGCCATAATAAGAACGAATGCCCTTGCCGTGTTCGCCCCAAATTAACCCGCCGTATTTTCGGGTCATGTCGGCCACTTGATCGGAAATTTGTTTGAACAATTTCACTTGCTCAATATCCGTTAAATCCAAGGCGGGACGCACATGTAAAACGCCCGCATCCACATGACCAAACATGCCATATTGTAAATTGTGGCTATCAAGCAACGCACGAAATTCTAAAATATAATCGGCTAAATTTTCCGGTGGCACACAGGTATCTTCCACAAAAGGAATGGGTTTAGCCCAACCTTTGGCATTGCCAAGCAAGCCCACCGCTTTTTTGCGCATAGCATAAATGCGCCCAATGGAGGTCAAATCATGGGTGACTTGATAGCCGATAATATCGTCTTGTTGATGGGCGATTTTGTGGTCTAATTGTTCACAAAGTGCGGTGACAAATTGCTGAATTTTTGCCTGATTATTGCCCGCATATTCCACGATATTCAAACCTAAAATTGGATTATCTTCCTCTTCCTTGAGCAAATCTTTAACCGAATGCCACACAATATCTTCTTTTGCCAAGCCTAATACTTTGCTGTCCACGGTTTCCACCGACAACGCATTGGCTTGCACCATAAACGGGGCGTTACGTAAGGCGGAATTAAAGGAACGGTATTTCACATTAATCAGGGTGCGATATTGGGGAATTGGCGTGAGATCTAACACCGCCTCACAAATAAACGCCAAGGATCCCTCGGAGCCGGTTAAAATTCGGGTTAAATTAAATTCGCTTTCGTCATCATTAAAGACATTTTTCAGATCGTAACCGGTTAAAAAACGGTTTAATTGCGGCAAATCATGCAAAATAGCTTGCCGTTTGGCTTGGCAACGGGTAAAAATTTCTTGATGTAAATGACGACCTTGGGCCGACAAGGTGTCAGGCAAATGATCAGAAAATCCCTCAGTTTTCACCGCAGTTGTGTCTAAAATTTCACCATTCATCAACACCGCACGTAAGCCCAACACATGATCGGAGGTTTTGCCATATTGCAAGGATCCTTGCCCAGAGGCGTCGGTGTTAATCATACCGCCGAGCGTGGCTCGGTTACTGGTGGAGAGTTCAGGGGCGAAAAATAAGCCATGCGGTTTAAGATATTGGTTAAGCTGATCTTTCACCACACCCGCTTGCACTCGCACCCAACGTTGCTCCACGTTGAGTTCTAAAATCCCCGTCATGTGGCGAGAAAGATCTACAATGATATTGTTATTCAGTGATTGCCCGTTGGTTCCCGTCCCGCCACCACGAGGCGTGAATGTCAGCGTTTGGTATTTTTCTTGTTGTGCTAACTTGGTTAAACGCACCACATCTGCCACGGATTTCGGAAATAAAATGGCTTGCGGTAACAGTTGATAAACACTGTTATCGGTGGCAAGGCTTAAACGATCCGCATAATGAGAGGCCACATCTCCCTCAAAGGCTTGTCGCCGTAAATCATTCAAATAGTCGACGACAAGGGGATTGATCTGAGGAATATCTTTCAAACGGGGTAGCATAAAATCACTCGAGTAAAATAAAAAGTAAACAATGCGGATTTTAGCATATTAGACGGAATAGAAAAGGACAAGTTTTATTTGTATGGCACAAGTTTTGGTTTGTGCCATACGCAGTGAGATTACAGTAATTTTGCCAACAGGTCGGCAATACCATTTTCATCGTTCGCCGTCGTCACAAATTTGGCTTGATCTTTGACTTCTTGCTCGGCATTACCCATGGCCACGCCATAACCCACAGCGGTGAGCATACTGGTGTCATTGTGGTTATCACCAAAGGCAATCACTTCTTGCGGATCCACTTGCCATTGTTTGAGTAAATCTAACAATTTACCGCCTTTGCTATTGCCATTGTTAGCAATATCCACACGGTCAATCCAAGACCATTCGCAACTAAATTCAGAAACCGGCAAATTTTGCACCGCACTTTCCATATCCGCACGATTTGGCGAGCTGATCACAAATTTCCAGATTTGTTCTTTTGGATGATGGAAAATTTCCGCAAAATCGCTCACTTGACGCACATTTGGACGCACATGCTCAGGACAGCTTGCCGCCCATTGGGTGAATTTGGTCATGTGGTCATTCAATTTTTCGTAATTCATGGCATCACGGCTGTACATCAATAAATCCAAATGATGTTGCTCCGCAATTTTTAACACAGTTTCACATTGGCGAGCAGAAAGCGGATTAGCCAGTTCCACTTCGTCTGTGGCGGGGTGATAAATGTAAGTCCCGTTACAACACACAATCGGGGTATCTAATTGCAATTCATGGTAATAAGGTTTGACGGCGGTATGATGGCGACCCGTCACAATCACCACTTTTACGCCCTTGGCTCGAGCCGCCGCAATGGCTTGTTTGCTACTGTCTAAAATTTGCCCTTTGGTATTGAGCAAGGTGCCGTCTAAATCAAAGGCGATTACTTTGTATGTCATATTATTATCCTTAAAGTGTAAAATTAAATCTATTCTGCGGGGAACATAAACGCATTTACCCCACTGCGGGCAAAGCCTTTTTCTTCCATTTCAATATCCAAGAAAATGCTAGCGAGATCGTCGGCGACGGCTTCCACATAAGGGTCTTTTTCTTGATACAGAATTTTCAAATAGCTATGGCAATCACCGCAACTTTCAGTGCGTATCGCAGATTGATCTTTGTCGATCATCCAATATTCCAATTCTTTGGATTGGTCGCAGTTGGTGCATTTGGCTCGCACCACATTCCATTCACTTTCACAGAGTGAACAGTGTAAATAGCGTAAGGCTTGTTCGGTGCCGAAGTGAATAATGCTAGACACGGGGGCAGATTGACAAACTGGGCAGTAGTGCAAGCCCTCGCCACTTTCTTGTTGTGTATTGTGTGACAGATATTGGGTGAGCTGTAACCAATACAGCGACAAGGCAGCCCAAATAAACACGGCTTTATCGCTACTGACTTGGGCATAATCTTGAGCCAGTAATTTATCGGCCAACTGTTCAATTTCCTCGGTAGAGGCTTTTTCTAGGCTGTCGATAGTGCCAAGCATTTGTTCGTTGGCCTCTGGTTTGATTTCGCTTAATAGTGCGGTTAAATAATCACGCCATTGTGGACTACGTTGCCAAGTTTTCACATTTAATGGCTGAATATCAGTAGTGATTTCAGTGGGTTTGGTGAGAGGATTTTCTTGTAAAATTAATAGTTGTGCGTCCACAATTTTGGCCGCAAATTCAAGATAATCAGCGAACGGATGATCTTGAGCTAAATCACGTAAGCGTTTAGCTCGGCGTTCGTAGAGGTTTTTAGTGTTAGCAAAAAGCAAAGGTGGCTGTTGAAAGGAACTTGCTATTTGTTTAATTTCATTTTCAGGGAGTATTCGGATTGCCATAATGTTCTCGTTAATCGGGTTTCTTTTTATGTAAAAAAGTGCGGTTAATTCTACCGCACTTTTGAAGTAATTTATACCCCCTCTCCCTCTGGGAGAGGGCTGGGGTGAGGGTTATCTTAATCTTCGGTTTTGTTTTACCCTCACCCTAACCCTCTCCCAGAGGGAGAGGGGACTTTTTGGGGGGAGAAGTAATCGGCTTACTCAGCCACTTGAGCAGCTTTTTTATTCTCCGCCACTTCTTTTTCAAGCTCTGGTAACACTTCTTCTTTAAACCATTTCGGGTGGTGTTTTTTGGCCCAGCGTACGGTGACCCAACCCTCGACCATGCCTCGAATAGATCCTTTCACCCAAAACGCCATATACATGTGTACCATAATCCCTGTAAACAAGGCAAAGGCACTGGCAGAGTGGAGCAGAATCGCAATACGAATTACCGGAATCGAGAAGTTATGACTGAAGTATTGACGCCACATAATAATCCCTGTTGCAAGCAAGGTAAACATGGCTAAAATCAAGGTCCAGAATAACATTTTTTGGCCGAGATTGTATTTGCCGTTGTAAGCCACATCGTGTTCGTTGCCGAGTAACACCTGTTTGGTGCCTTTTAACCAGCGAATATCATTTTTCTCTGGAATATTATGATGCCAATAAGTCAGCACCATAATAATAAAGGCGACAAACATTAAAATTCCCGTAAATGGGTGTACCGCACGAGCAATGGCAGGCGTACCGAGAATGTAAGTTAGCCACGCAAAATCAGGGAAGAAAAAGGCCAAACCTGATAAGCCGGTGGTGAAAAAGCAAATCACCAACAGCCAATGTGCTACACGAGCAGGGGCTTTGTGACGAATAATACGGGTATCTTGCGTAATTTCCGTCAGTTTTTCATGTTCACTCATTATTTATCCCCCTTGTTGGCTTTTTTCGCCAGTTTTTCTTGCTGTTTCTTGGCTTTCTGTTCTTCTTTTTCTCGTTTTTTCTGGGCCTTACGTTCGGCGATTTCACGATCTTCTTGTTCAAATTTTTCAAAATGATCATGAACATCTTCTTCCACGTTTGGTCCAACGCTTACATAGTGAGCCACTTCGGCCAACAACAAGCCACCCATGGCCACAGCAGCAGCAGGTTTGAGCAAGTCTTTCCAGATTTCCACAGAAAGATCCACGCTTGGATTTTTTGGCAAGCCAGAATAAAGCTCAGGTTTATCCGCATGATGTAAAACATAAATAACATGCGTGCCACCCACGCCCTCAGGATCGTAAATGCCGGCATTTTCGTAGCCACGTGTTTTGAGTTCTTTCACACGTTCTTCGCCATAATGCAACATGTCTTCTTTCGAACCAAAACGAATTGCACCGGTTGGGCAGGTTTTTACGCAAGCGGGTTCTTGTCCCACATTGACTCGATCCACACAAAGGGTGCATTTATAAACACGATTGTCTTTTGGATTCATCCGTGGAATGTTGAACGGACAGCCTGCAATACAATAACCACAACCAATACATTTATCTGATTGGAAATCCACAATACCGTTAGCGTATTTAATAATCGCCCCCGGTGATGGACAGGCTTTTAAACAACCCGGTTCGGTACAGTGCATACAACCGTCTTTGCGGATCAACCATTCTAGACGATCATTTTCCTCCACTTCTTGGAATCGCATTACCGTCCATTGTTCCGCATCCAGATCGATTGGGTTGTCGTAAATCCCGACACATTCTTGTGGTGCAGTACGAATATCGTTCCATTCTGAACAACCCACCTGACAGGCCTTACAGCCAATACAGGTGGTGACATCAATCAGTTTTGCTACTTCTACCACATGCGAACGTGCATGCGGTGGGGGAGTCACAAAAGAAGTCGCTGAGCTTTTAACAATGCTTTGTTCTTGTACTGTCATTATGCGGCCTCCGATACTTTTTCAATGTTAACCAAGAATGTTTTATATTCTGGTGTTTGGGTGTTGGCATCACCGACACGGCTCGTTAATGTGTTCACCAAGAACGATTTTTTACCCACGGTGGAGAATCCGCCATGAATTGGAATCCCCACGGTATGGATTTTTTTGCCATCTACATCAAGGGATTTCACCCGTTTAGTGACTACCACTTTGGTTTTGATAAAACCACGTTTCGAGCTTACTTTCACGGTGTCGCCTTGTTTCAAGCCTTTTTCAGCCGCCAAGTCTTCACTGATTTCCACAAACGGCTCTGGTTGAGCAATCATATTTAACATGGATTGTTTGGTCCAGAAGTGGAAATGTTCGGTTAAGCGATAAGTGGTGCCCACATAAGGGAATTCATCAGAATGACCGAAACTGGCTTTATCATTTTCCAAAATCCGTGCCACAGGGTTTGACACCACATTTGGATGCAGTGGATTGGTGCCGATCGGCGTTTCAATCGGTTCATAATGCTCAGGGAATGGTCCTTCTACAATTTTATCCAAGGAGAATAAACGGCTCACACCCTCTGGTTGCATAATAAATGGCGTCACATTGCTATTTGGCGGTGCGGTACCGAAGTCGGCAATATCCACATAGTTCCAGTTTTTGCCGTTCCATTTCACTAATTGACGTTTTGGATTCCATGGATTACCTGCTAAGTCAGCCGACGCACGGTTATACACAATACGACGGTTCAACGGCCAAGCAAACGCCCAACCTAGGGTATTACCTAAACCAGATGGATCGCTATTATCCCGATTCGCCATCATATTGCCTTTTGGTGTCCATTGACCGGTATAAATCCAAATTACGGACGACGTTGAACCGTCATCACGTAATTGGGCAAAACTGGATAATAGATCGCCTTTTTTCGCAATCAAATTACCTTGTGCGTCATACAGATCTTCCAACGCATAACCATTGTTTTCTTTGGCCAGTTCGTCGGCTTTTGGTTCAAGCGGA
This sequence comes from Lonepinella sp. BR2271, assembly GCF_051851515.1. Lineage (NCBI taxonomy): Bacteria > Pseudomonadati > Pseudomonadota > Gammaproteobacteria > Pasteurellales > Pasteurellaceae > Lonepinella > Lonepinella sp. BR2271. The sequence continues at coordinate 250,538 of NZ_JBPDVF010000001.1, forward strand.
TTAGCGTAGTCCCATGTCATGGCCTCAATGGTTTCCACGGATGGGCCACCCTCTTTATGATACATTTCCAACATCACTTCACGGATTTCAGATAAAATATCCACATCCGGTTTAGCCTCTTTTGGTGGCTCGGCGGCTTTCCAGTGCCATTGTAACCAACGGCCAGAGTTAGCAATGGAGCCATCTTCTTCGGCGAAACAAATGGTTGGTAAACGAATCACTTCCGTTTGAATATCCGCTGGATTCACATCATTAAATTCACCATGGAAATTCCAGAATTCAGAGGTGTCTGTCGCCAATGGGTCACAAATAATCAAAAATTTCAATTTTCGCAACGCACTTGAAATCTTATTCTTATCTGGATAAGAGGCCAATGGGTTATAACCTTGACAGATATAGCCGTTGATCTTGCCTTGATCCATTAAATCAATAAATTGCAAGTGATCCAGTTTCTTTTTGTACTGTTTCGGCAAATTGTGATAACCAAATTCATTGTCTTTGGTGGCGTTATCCCCATAGAACGCTTTCAGCATACTCACCATAAATTTCGGTGTGTTTTGCCAGTAGTTCATCTGCCCCTCTACGGTGGCTTTTGGGGTAATCCGTTTCAAGAACGCATCAAGGCTCACATCATTCTCTGTTGGCAACGGAATATAACCCGGCAACATGGTTGGGAACAAGCCCATATCCGTAGAGCCTTGTACGTTAGAGTGTCCACGTAACGCATTGACACCACCTCCAGACACGCCAATATTTCCTAGCAATAATTGGATCATTGCCATCGAACGAATATTTTGTGTGCCGACGGTGTGTTGTGTCCAACCTAAAGCATACAAGAATGACGCAGCACGATCAGGGGCAGCGGTGGAGGCAATGGTTTCAGCAAATTCATAGAACGCTTTTTGTTTGGTACCACAAATACGTTCTACCATTTCAGGGGTGTAACGTTGCACGTGTTGTTTCAATAGATTGATGACACAACGTGGATGTTGTAAGGTCATATCCCGTTTTGGCTGACCGTTTTCATCCAGTTGGTATGACCACGTAGATTTATCATAGCTACGTTTTTCTGCGTCATAGCCAGTGAATAGACCATCTTCAAAGCCAAAACCGTCGTTAATCAAGAAACTGGCGTTGGTATAATGTTTTACGTATTCGTGTTGAATTTTATCGTTGTCTAACAAATACTTAATGACACCTAATAAGAGTGTAATATCCGTACCTGAACGAATAGGGGAGTAGAAATCCGCTACCGCTGCTGTACGGTTAAAGCGGGGATCCACCACCATTAATTTGGCTTTATTATGTTTTTTGGCTTCAATGACCCAGCGGAAACCCACAGGGTGAGCCTCAGCGGCATTACCGCCCATCACGATAACGACATCTGCATTTTTAATGTCAACCCAGTGATTTGTCATGGCACCGCGACCAAATGTTGGAGCAAGACTTGCTACCGTTGGTCCGTGTCAGGTACTCGCTTGGTTGTCTAAAACTAACATTCCCAATGCACGCCCGAATTTGTGGGTTAGCATACAGGTTTCGTTACTGGCCGCTGAGGCGGCTAATAGTCCCGTGGTCGTCCAACGATTGACTGGCGTCCCTTCTTCGTTGACAGATTGCCAGTTGGCATCACGGTCATCTTTGAGTAAACGAGCGACTTTATGAATGGCCTCGTGCCAAGAAATGCGTTCCCATTTATCAGAACCCGGTGCACGATATTCAGGGTATTGCAAGCGGTTTGGACTGTTGACATAGTCGAGTACGCCCGCCCCTTTCGGACATAACGCCCCACGGCTCACTGGATGATCAGGGTCGCCCTCGACGTGAGTGAGCTTACCACGGGCATTCATTGCACCGTCACCAAGACTGTACATCAGCATCCCACAGCCGACCGCACAGTAAGTACAGGATTGGCGTGTTTCTTTTGCTCGTAAAAGTTTATATTCACGAGGTGCTGCTAACGCTGTTGCTGGCATTAAACCTAACGCTGCTACAGACGTTCCCGCCATACCACCTGCACAGACTTTAAAGAACTTACGTCTTGATATCTGCATAGATAATCCTTATCCAACAAAGTTGGAAATAGAGGTAGAAAATTTTAAGTTAAAGTAGTCTCAAATAACTCAGGTTATTTTGAGCTTTTGTTGTTAATAAAAGGTTAAAAATCACTTTATAGCATACAATAAATGTGGGTCAAAATCTATATTTAGCACAGGGATAATTTTGATTCAGATCATAAATAAAGAAATTAAATTATGACTGAAATCAACGTAATAGGAATAATTATCAGTTATTAATAAAGGTGATAAAAAGGATATAGGACGTTTGAATTAGCCTCGTGAAAGCCGTGATATTCTCGTACGAAAATGACGGCTTAATGTGATAAAAGTTGGCGAAATCAGGGGCGCTTAATTCGCGGTTTATGCTATCTCAAAATAAATCCCATAATGCTTTTTACACCCTGCATTAAATTGTGCTTGGCAATAAGGGCAATGGGTGACCTGCATATATTGTTGAATTGACAGTGTGCATTGGCAATGACCACATAAAATCGCTTGTTGCTCAAATTCGTTAGGTTGCCAACGTTCAATGGGGTGATTTTCGCACGCATTGTGGCATTGATAACAAGGGTAAAATTTTCCACAACATTTGAATTGAATGGCAATAATATCTACCTCGCTGTGATAATGCTCACAGCGAGTTTGATCATCCACTAATAAACCATAAATTTGCATTATTTTTTCTTCGCCAACATGGTAACAAATTTCATTTTAATTCGATTGCCATTGGCATCGGTTTTATGCAATTCACCTAATTCTTCGTTATATTTTAACAATTCCCAGTCCGCATAATAATGGCGCAATTCATTTTCTTTAAAGGTGAAAGAAAATGGCACAGGGCAAGGATAATCGGCAGTGTCCATGGCCGCAACGATTAAATTATAACCGCCAACATTGGTGTGGCTTTGCATATTTTCAATAATCGCTGGCACAGCTTCACGATTAAGGAACATAAATACCACGGTCGAAAGGATAAAATCATAATTTTCTTGAATATTGGCTGAATTAATATCATAAACTGCGGTGGAAATCGGTAGATTTTCTTTAGTTTTGGTTTCATTTAAAAAAGCCAAACTGGTTTCATTGTGATCCCAAGACGTCACATCATAGCCAAGTAAACTTAAGAACAGTGAATTTCGTCCCTGTCCACAACCTAAATCTAACACTTTGCATGGCTTAATTTGTTCAACCGCCGCTTTGACTTCGGAGTGAGTGGGGGTCATATTATATTTTTTGCTGAAGTAATCTTCTTTTTTGCAATGAAATTCAAGGAAACATTCCAAATCATCAGACAGGGGTTCGACTTTATGCCAAACTTGCGGTTCCACTAACGGAATCTCGCTTTCCGGTGTGAAAATATGTTGGCTTAATTCCGTGCCGTTTTCATCTAACACATAAAATTTCAGTTGGCCTTTCAGCACGGTTAATTTTCCCCATGTGCCGACTTTGGTGTTGTGCTTTTCTTGGAACATTTTCGGTAAACTGTCTTTTGTCCAAACTGGCATACGTTTATAGCAAATTAATTCATTTTTCATGTAGGATGATCCTTTGATGTTATAAAGTTGAGTGTAATAGTAGGGTATTTGACAGGCTTGTGCAATAAAAAACGGCTCAAAAAATTGAGCCGTATCAAGTTTTGGTGGATTAAATTATTTTAATGAGCCAACCATATCTTCTGGACGCACCCATTTATCAAAATCGTCCGCTGCCACTAAGCCAAGGTTAATGGCCTCTTCACGTAATGTGGTACCATTTTTGTGAGCCGTTTTGGCGATTTTTGCTGCATTTTCATAGCCAATATGGGTGTTTAAGGCCGTCACCAACATTAAAGATTGTTCTAACAATTGTTTAATGCGTGGGTGATTTGGTTGAATACCGCTCGCACAGTGTTCATCAAAAGAAATACAAGCGTCAGCTAATAATTGTGCAGATTGTAAGAAGTTATACGCCATTACGGGTTTGAACACGTTTAATTCAAAATGGCCTTGGCTACCTGCAAAGGAGATCGTGGTGTCGTTACCTAACACTTGGGCACACACCATGGTTAAGGCCTCGCATTGGGTTGGATTGACTTTACCTGGCATAATAGATGAACCGGGTTCATTTTCAGGAATTAAGATTTCACCGATACCGGAACGTGGGCCAGAGGCTAATAAACGTACATCTTGTGCAATTTTGAACAATGACATGGCTAATTGTTTTAATGCACCATGAGTTTCCACTACTGCATCATGCGTCGCTAAGGCTTCAAATTTATTTTCAGCGGTAATAAATGGAAGTGCGGTGAATTTTGCAATATATTCTGCTACTTTCACATCATAGCCTTTTGGTGTATTCAAGCCAGTACCCACTGCGGTACCCCCTAACGCCAATTGACCTAAATGCGGTAAGGTATTTTTAAGGGCTTTTAATCCAAAAGAAAGTTGAGCAGCATAGCCACTAAATTCTTGACCTAATGTGAGTGGAGTTGCGTCCATTAAGTGAGTACGGCCGATTTTCACTACATCTTTAAATTCTTCCGCTTTTTTAGCTAAGGTTTTTTGTAAACGTTCTACCGCTGGAATAGTATGTTCCACGACTTTTTTGTACGCCGCAATGTGCATGGCAGTTGGGTAAGTATCGTTGGAAGATTGGGATTTATTTACATCGTCATTTGGGTGAATATAAGATTTTTCGCCTAATTTACCGCCATGTAACACATGAGCACGGTTCGCAATCACTTCGTTTAAGTTCATATTAGATTGCGTACCAGAACCGGTTTGCCAGATGACAAGTGGAAATTGGTCATCTAATTTACGTGCTAAAATTTCATCGCAAGCCTGTGCAATTAAGTCACGTTTATCAACAGGTAACACGCCTAAATCATGGTTAGCAAAGGCTGCTGCTTTTTTCAAATAACCAAAGGCTTCAATAATTTCATGTGGCATAGAGGCTTCAGGCCCGATTTTAAAATTATTGCGAGAGCGTTCAGTTTGTGCCGCCCAGTATTTATCCGCCGGTACTTGCACTTCGCCCATTGTGTCTTTTTCAATACGATAAGTTGTCATAAAAATCACCTTTTAAAGTTAAAATCAAATTCTGATAGAGTGTAGCACTTTATGCTGTCTTTGTTAAAAGGGAAATGTTGGTTTTGTGACGTAGATCATATTTTTTGATGACGCAAATCATATAACCATTTGTGTAAATTACTTTGTATTTTATAGTATTCTCGTCTAATTTTAGTCCACAAACTTCTACGTTGAATGATAGCGTGTGGGGCAATATTGGAATCCTGACTGAAATCAGGTTTAACACAAGGTGGCGTTAATCCTAGAAATTGAACTTGATTTTCCCAATAACGATCCATGGTAATATCTACGTTATACACCCATTCTTGGCATTGACTGAGAAATTTTTGTGCGGCTTTGGGCGTAATATAATAGCCTGTCGTATTGCCCCAACCCTTAAAATATTGGCGAAGTTCCCCCACCTCTGGCGAAATGCGGAGGTAATTTTTAGATTTGTGTGGTTTATTTTTGCCAGTCCAATATGCTGACCAACCCGCAGGACAAAGCCAGAAAAATTCGGCTATATTTTGTGGTGTAGCGGTAAAATCGTATGTGGCTAAGAAATTTTCTTGTAGTATGGCATCATCTTCCAACACAATAATCGGCTGATTTAATTCCACGCATTTTTCCCATAATAAATAATGACTGGCAAAACAGCCGAGTTGCCCTATGTTCATGGCGTAACCTTTACGAGCAATGCGTTTTTGTTCATTGTATTTTTTGAAAAGATAAAAATCGGGGTTTTCTTTGCCGTAAACTGCGGTGAAAAATTGGTAATTTATTTGGCGTTGGGATTGGGTTTGTAGTTGTTCAAATTGGTCAGAAATAAATTTTTTGCGTTCGGTTGACTTGGCTAAATTAATCACGAAAATCGCTGTTGGTTGGTTGGTTGGTTGGTTGGTTGGTTGGTTGGTTGGTTGGTTGGTTGGTTGGTTGGTTGTCATAATGTTATCCTCAAATTCCCCGCACTGGCGTACGGGGTTAGACAAGTAACGATGCTCCGCATCTTTTTTATGAAATAGCCACAGCGTGGCGTTATATAATTAGCCCCGTACGTGAGTGCGGGGCTTTTGTGGTATTTTTCTATTCTTCTGAATTTTCGATTTCACCCTCAAATTCATCATCTTCCGTTTCGGCTAAACGTTCTAAGCTGACGACTTGCTCGGTTTCAGTGGTACGAATCAAACGTACACCTTGAGTGTTACGGCCCACAATGCTGACTTCGCTGACGCGGGTACGCACCAGTGTGCCTGCGTCAGTGATTAACATAATTTGGTCAGTATCAATTACTTGCGTAGCCGCCACAACTTTACCATTACGCTCACTCACTTTAATGGAGATCACGCCTTTGGTGTTACGTGATTTGGTTGGATATTCTTCCAATTTCGTCCGTTTACCGTAACCGTTTTGCGTAGCGGTTAAGATTTCGCCATCATTTTTTGGCACCACCAAAGACACCACTTTATCAATGTTAAGATCTAAGGTGTCTTCGCTGTTATCATCAGAAACGTCTTCTATTTCTACCGCACTTTCATCATCAGAAAGATCGTTGGTTAAAGCAAGTTTAATGCCTCGAACGCCCGTCGCAGTTCGTCCCATGGCTCGCACGGCCGTTTCGGCAAAGCGGACCACACGACCTTGTGAGGAGAACAACATAATTTCACTGGAACCGTCGGTAATATCTACGCCGATTAATTCATCTTCATCACGTAAGTTGATCGCAATAATGCCGTTGGCACGTGGGCGACTAAATTCGGTGAGAGCAGTTTTCTTCACGATACCGCCTGCGGTGGCCATGAGGACAAATTTATTTTCATCATAGCTCGCCACTGGGAGAATCGCTGTAATACGTTCGTTTTCTTCCAACGGTAAAATATTCACGATTGGACGTCCACGTGCGCCACGACTAGCTTGTGGTAATTGATAGACTTTCAACCAATATAAACGGCCACGACTTGAGAAACAGAGAATCGTATCATGGGTATTGGCGACCAATAATTTTTCAATGAAATCTTCTTCTTTCATTTTGGTGGCCGATTTACCTTTGCCACCCCGTTTTTGCGCCTCATAATCGGTGACGGGTTGATATTTCACATAGCCCTCGTGAGAAAGGGTCACCACCACATCTTCTTGGGCAATTAAATCTTCTAAATTAATGTCACCAGAGGCAGCGGTAATTTCGGTGCGACGGGCATCATTAAAGTTGGTTTTAACTAATTCTAATTCTTCACGAATTACTTCACGCAAGCGTTCGGCACTGGTGAGAATATGCAATAATTCGCCAATTTCGACTAAAATATCGTGATATTCTTCCACGATCTTTTCGTGTTCTAAACCGGTTAAACGGTGTAAACGTAATTCTAAAATGGCACGAGCTTGTGCATCTGAAAGGAAATATTGACCATCATGCACGCCAAATTCAGCCGCTAAATCATCAGGGCGAGAGGCATCTACGCCCGCCGCCTCTAACATAGGCGCCACATTGCCTAAAGCCCAAGGTTGCGCAAGTAATCCCTCACGGGCTTCTTCGGCCGTTTTTGAGGCACGGATTAAATTAATCACGGGATCAATATTGGCTAAGGCAATGGCTAACCCCTCTAAAATATGCGCTCTTTCTCGGGCTTTGCGAAGTTCGTACACGGTACGGCGAGTGACCACTTCACGGCGGTGTTTGACAAAGGCGGCAATGATTTGTTTTAAATTGAATAATTTCGGTTGACCGTGATCCAAGGCGACCATGTTAATCCCAAAGGTCACTTGCATTTGGGTTAAGGCGTAGAGGTGGTTTAATACCACTTCACCTACGGCATCACGTTTAATGTCAATTTCGAGGCAGATCCCCTCTTTGTTGGAAAGATCGAGAATGCCCGCAATGCCTTCAATTTTCTTTTCACGAATCAGTTCAGCGATTTTATCGACCAATTTGGCTTTATTTACTTGATAAGGAATTTCCGTGATAATGATTTTTTCACGGCCCTTGTCATTGGTTTCTACGCTCGCTTTGGCTCGTACGTAAACTTTGCCACGCCCTGTTTTATAGGCTTCTTCAATGCCTCGGCGACCGTTAATTAAGGCGGCAGTCGGGAAGTCTGGGCCAGGGATAAACTGCATTAATTCATCAATGCTGATGTCCTCATTATCGATATAGGCTAAACAGCCATCCATCACTTCGCCAAGATTATGGGGCGGAATATTGGTGGCCATACCGACCGCAATACCCGAAGAACCATTGACTAACAAGGACGGGATTTTGGTTGGCAAGACGTCAGGAATCATTTCTTTACCGTCATAGTTCGGCGAGAAATCCACGGTTTCTTTATCTAAATCCGTTAATAATTCCTGTGTAATTTTCTGCATGCGAACTTCGGTATAACGCATAGCCGCAGGTGCGTCACCATCAATGGAACCAAAGTTTCCCTGACCATCTACCAACATATAACGCAACGAGAACGGTTGTGCCATACGCACAATGGTGTCGTACACGGCACTGTCACCATGCGGGTGATATTTACCGATCACATCACCGACCACACGAGCGGATTTCACATAAGATTTATTGTAGGTGTTACCACTTTGATCCATGGAGAATAACACACGGCGGTGAACGGGTTTCAAGCCGTCACGCACATCTGGCAAAGCACGGCCAACAATGACCGACATGGCATAATCGAGATAAGAAGATTTCAGTTCTTCTTCAATACTAATCGGGGTGATATCTTGGGTTAATTCAGACATTGCGTTTTCCTAAGTCTTAGAGAAAAATTGGCGTTATTATAGCATAAACCGCGGTGTTTTTGCTAAAGGAAATTTTTAGGCTTGTTGGGAGGGAATACGCTCCCCATATAAAGAAACAAAGGGCGGATTTTTATGTCCGCCCAATGGGTTAGAGGGTTTCTACACTGATATCCGTCTCAATTTTCAGCGTATAGGTGCCGTTAGAATAAGTGTAATAGCCGTTATCTTTGCTGCCTTGGGTAAAGCTGCTGTCTAGTTTGACTTTATTGCCCGTGCCATTGTCATTGATAATGAGGTTTGAACCGTTGTCGGTGAGATCGCTTAAGCTTAGGGTTAAGGTGTTGCCAGAACCCATAATTTTAATATTTTCAGCAGATTGAATGTTATTTAAACTGAAATTACCGTTGTCCGCCGCGAAAATCACGGTGTCATTACCATTGCCAAGATTGATCGTTTGGCTGGCTGTGGTGCTGAGAGCAACAATATCGTCAGCATCTGTACCATTGTAGCTTTGGGTACTTAAATCTTCAGCGACAGGAATGGTCACAATGTTTTTTGAACCGTCACGATAACTCACTTCCACTTTTGCTACTGTGCCATTTTCCCCTGTTTCCACGTTAATAAAGGAATATTGGAACCCATAACCGTCAGATTCTTGTCCTAGGTAATAAGTGATGGGCTCTGCTTTGGGATTATTAATTGCTTTGGCTAAGTTCAGAATTTCTGTTTGTTCTGTGATGTCAATATTGTTAATATCTTGCACAAAAACAAGGGTGTCATCTACTTGGCTATCACCGACACGATAACCTGTAGATTGTAATTTCAAACTAGTAGCTTCCTGCTTTTCTTGATAGGCTACATCAGCATTAGATCTACTAACATTGTTGTAAGTAGCTGATATGGTGTCATTATTCTTATTGTAATCATCATTTTCAAGTATGAATACCCCTGTTTCTGGATCATAGGTATAGCCATTATTTAGTGTTTTGGATGTTAGCTCCCATTTTGAATTGTTATATGTAAATGTAAAGTAAAATCCGCGACTATATTCTGTTTGTCCATTAAGCGTAATTATGTCACCGTTTTCTATTTTGTAAGTATCAGTACTTTCCATTGGTAATATCATTCTCACCCGACCATCAGATATTTCGTGGTTATTTGGATCAACAGCCGTACCATCAGATTTTAATTCTTCTAAAATAACATTAGGCATGGCAAAGGCGGTGGCATGAGTTTTATCTGAAACTAATTGAGTTTTATCTGCTACGTTAATACTTATTTCCGAACCGTCTTGCACTTCCTTTTCCGTAAGTGTCAATGTCCCTTTTGTATTGATTTCTTCCAGTTGTTCTGGGGTTAATTTACTGCTGGTATCTTCCCATTTTTCAGTATTTGCATTGTAAGTTAAAATGACGGTGGTTTCTGCTTCATTCGGTTTAGTAAACACCAAAGTCGCCACATCCCCATCTCCATGTGGATTGCTCTCCTTATCACCCAAATAAAAAGTGACCGTACCATTATCATCTTTCACACTCGGTTGCGCAGGCGGTAAATCTTGCACAAATTGCTTCGCTTCCACGGTTTCTTTTGAGTTATCACCATAAACAATGGTGATATCGCCAGTTTTGTTGTTGACGCTGACTTCCGTAATTTTTCGGTTACTGTCATTGGTTTCGGCATTGACTTTTTCTTTATAAGCATTGGCGGCCGTTTCAAGGTTGTTAATATCGTAGTCACGCAAATGTGCTGGATTGGTCACCGCCACGGTTTCAATTTCAGGCTCAGTGCGGGCAGCGGAATTGAGTTCTACGGTATTTTGTGGGGAAATGGTGCGGGTTTGCCCATTTGGATAAGATAAAATCACAAAACCTTGCTCGTCCACAATCACCGTTGTCGCGGTTGGATTGAGTTTTTTCACCTCGGCTTGTAGTGCTGCTTGTTCTTCTTGATTAAGTTTGTTGATGTCATATACCCGTAACACAGGATTTGGCGTAGTGACAGTGATCGTTTCTTCGCTAGACGTCGTGTAATGATTGTGCGTATCGCCTTTATCGCTTAAGGCAAACAGCAATGCTGTTGCAGACAAGACGCCAACGCCAATCCAGCCCCAAGGTAATTCACTGCCCAAGGCAATGGCCTCACCGCCTAATACGTGGGTAGCAAGAACGCTTTGATTAAGGGCTGCAATGGCATGGGTTGGCTCACCGTTGGCTGGCACATAAGTGTAATATTGTCCATTTTCAGCTAACCCCGTGATCACCGCAGGGTCACGATAATATTGTTCAATCACCAGATCCGTATCAGCAGAGCCATTAAAACGAATATGTAAATCATCACCAACCCGTTCGGATTGAATGCTTTTCGGGGCAAGATAGGTATCTTGTTCAAGCAGCTCATAGACCACTTTATTGCCCGCATGTTTGATTTTAACAGCGTGATTGGCAGCGTTAGTCGGAACATAAATAGTTTGTGCTGCGACTGAAGGGGATTTTATGATTAATTGGATTGTCATGGTTTGTGTCCTAATTTAAAAAAGTTAGAGAATAAAAATGAACAATAACGCCACATTAACAAGATTTAATGCAGTGTTATGCGTATACGATTGGTTAACGAAAACGTGATAAGATGATGTTGTCGGAGAAAAAAATGTTGTCGGCGTAGGAAATGAAAAAAGCCTTGACAAGCAAGTGCAAAAATTTTGAAAATTATTTGCTTGCTTGCTTGCTTGCTTGCTTGCTTGCTTGCTTGATTATGTGATTTTGCCCGCTTTTTCTCATAAATTCATTCGTGTTTGGATGATGTGACGAAATTTTGGGCGAATATTAGCGGATATTGGGTAAATAGTCAAATATTTACCCGCATGACAGGCTTTATTTTATGAGATGGCATTATTTCTCACATTTCTCAATATCCGTACATTTTCCATACAGATATAAGCTGTGATTTTCTAATTGAATACCATGTTCTTTACTGATTTGTTTTTGGCGTTCTTCAATCACGGTGTCGTTAAATTCAAACACTTTGCCACAATCTACACAAATAATGTGGTCGTGATGAACGGTTGGGGCAAGTTCAAACACCGATTTATTGCCCTCAAAATTGTGACGGGTTAAAATTTTGGCCTCATGGAACTGATTTAATACACGATAGACCGTGGCTAAACCGATTTCTTCGCCTTGTTCAAGTAACAGTTTGTACACATCTTCCGCAGAAAAGTGTTCCATTTTGTGGGCTTGCATAAGTGCCAAAATGGTTAAACGTGGTTCAGTGATTTTGAGGCCCACTTTTTTGAGTAATTTGATATTTTCTTCTGACATAGTGATTTTCCTTATGCGAGTTCTGCTAAACACATTTCATCATAAACTTGTTTCACCCAAGTTTCGACACGTTCAGCGGTTAATTCTGGTTGGCGATCTTCATCAATACAAAGCCCAACAAACGTATTGTCGTCAATTAAGGCTTGTGAAGATTCAAAATTGTATCCTTCCGTTGACCAGTTTCCGACAATGATCGCCCCATTTGGTTCAATAATATTGCGTACGGTACCCATGGCATCACAAAAATAATCGGCATAATCTTCTTGATCGCCACAGCCAAAAATGGCCACTAATTTGTCCGTAAAATCAATTTTTTCTAAGGTTGGGAAGAAATCGTCCCAGTCACATTGTGCCTCGCCGTAATACCAAGTGGGAATGCCGATCATGAGAAAATCGTAGCTTTCAATATCTTCTTTGGTGCTTTTGGCAATGTCACGAATATCCACTAATTCGTTGCCAAGTTGTTTTTGAATCATTTTGGCAATGTTTTCTGTGTTGCCTGTGTCACTACCGTAAAATAAACCAACAATAGCCATTTTTTATTTACCTATTTCCTTGAATATTAAAATAATTTTGTAATATGTTTTCGATTACATCGGCTCGACTGAGTTTGCTCAGTTGGGCCAGTTCTTCTAATTGTTGCACCAACTGGTGATGTAATTTTAATTCTATTCGTTTTAATCCGCTAGATTTGTCACGCCGTAGTTGGTTGCGTTTATTTATGCGGATTTGTTGTTCTCTGCTTAACGGATTGGTTTTCGGACGTCCGACACGTCTTTCATCAGCAAAAAGATCCAACGTAATGCAATCTGCGTCTTGTTTTGCCATTTTTTATTACCGTTCATTATCGCCTTTATTAACAATCATTCGTATGATGATAATGATTAGCTGAAGTGAGAATAATGGCGGAACTATATCATAAATTCCCTATAATTTAAATGCCTAAATTAAGATTAATGTGATTGAAGAAACCGTTCAATGGCTCTGACCACAAAATCTGGCTTTTCCGCATGGATCCAGTGGCCTGCACCGTTGACGGTAAAGGAGGTGGCTTGCGGAAATTGGGCCAAAATTCGTTGGCTATCGTCGGGATGAATATAATCCGATAAACCGCCTTTGATGAACAGTGTCGGTATCTGGCATGGCGATTGCGCTTGCCAATCCATAATATCCGTATAATGTTGATAAAGTGCGGTGGTATTAAAACGAAATTTTTCAGGGGCCTGAGGATCGAAAGATTTCAACATAAATTGTTGAATGCTTTCCTCTTTGATATGTTCAGCTAACAGCGGTTTGGCCTGTTGTCGACTGTCAACCTTGGCTTGTTTCACTGCCAACAGCCCCATAAACACATCATTATGCCAGTTGTGCTGATAACGCACGGGGGCAATATCAATCACAATTAATTTGTCGAGTAAGTCAGGGCGTAAATGTGCCACTCGCATGGCGGTTTTGCCGCCCATGGAATGACCCACTAAAATTACGTGGTTGAGTTGGAGATGATTTAACACCGCAATCACATCTTGTGCCATCAGATCGTAGTTCATTTCATCAGAATGGAAACTCTGGCCGTGATTGCGTAAATCAAGGCGTAAAATGTGGTATTTTTCACTGAATGCACGGGCGATAATCCCGAGGTTATTCATGTCACCAAAAAGGCCGTGAATAAAGACAATAGTTTTCGCCTGATCCTGTTGACAGGCGCTAAATTGATAATTGAGTAATTGTTGAGCTGACATGGCTTTTTTAATCGTTTTTTACATAGAGAATTTGATCAGAAGTAGGTATAATGCGAAAAAATGGATTGTTAATCAAGTTTTGAGAGCAGAATAAATGAAAATAATTGAAGTAGATGAAGAACTCTATCAATATATTGCCAGCCATACGCAGTCTATTGGCGAAAGTGCGTCGGATATTTTACGCCGTTTATTAGCTTTGCCTTGTTTAAGTATTAGCTCGGTGGCGTTGGATTTATCGGAAAAAGCGGAAACGGAAACCGAACAGACCGCCTTACCGCAAGCGTCGTCACCCGAGGAAGATATTCCGTCGACCCAGTCTGAAGTCGAGGTGAGTGTTGGCGAATCAGAGAATACACCAGAACCGCCCGTTCAAACAGCGCCAACAGAGGTAAAACAAGGTGATAGTCGTGCGTTAGTCGCCTTATTGGACGCACCTGAATTTAAACAAGAAACCAAAGCGGTGGTACGTTTTTTAACGATTTTAAGTGGGTTGTATCAATCGAATCCAGCGGATTTTTCCGCTGCCATTCGGAGCGAAAATGTACAAGGTCGAACCCGAGTCTATTTTGCACAAGATGAACAAACCTTATTGGGGGCGGGTAATCACACCAAACCAAAACAAATTCCAAACAGTCCACATTGGGTAATTACCAATAATAACAGTGGCCGTAAAATGATTATGTTTGAGGGCGTGATGCGTGAAATGGGCTTTGATGAGAAAACCATTGATTATGTGAAAAACGCTTTTGTGGCCGATTAAGCATTCAGGCAAGATTATCGTTATGCAACTATTGCCTTGGCAAATTTATGCGAATCAGCCGCAGAAACAAGCGCAAATCGCCTTGCGAGATCACTCGCAGGGCGTTGCTTTTAGTTGGTTTGAACTGGCGCAGCAGATTTCAGCCAAATTGGCTTGGTTAACGGCATTAGGATTAAGCACAGGCAGTGGCGTGGCCTTGTCGGGGAAAAATAGCCTTGAATTATTGCTCTGTTATTTGGCGGGATTGCAAGGTAATATGCGGGTTTTGGGCATTAATCCCGCTTTCCCTCGTGAAAAAATACATCAACTTTGTGTGACCCATCAAATTCAATATTGGATTGATTGTACCCATACAGAAAAACCAATGGCCATATCGCCTATGGCAGATCGGGTTGAACACCATGAGGGATTGACGTTAACCTTAACCTCGGGTTCAACAGGGCAACCAAAAGCGATAGTGCATAATGTACAAGCTCATTTAGCCAATGCGGCGGGCGTTTGTGCTTTAATGGCCTTTACGCCAGACAAATCTTGGTTACTGTCATTACCCTTGTATCATGTGTCAGGTCAAGGCATTGTGTGGCGTTGGTTAGCGCAAGGGGCGGAATTGCATGTGCCGAGTGCGGATTTTTATGCAGATGTTTTGCAAGCTAGTCATGTATCGTTGGTGCCAACACAGGCATTACGGTTACTTGATGATGTGGCCACAAAGCCGAAAAGTGCGGTGCAAACGCAAGCGATTTTATTAGGGGGCGCGAATATTCCCCTCGAAATAACCCAAAAATTAACCGCACTTGGTATCCAAACCTACGCGGGTTATGGCATGACAGAAATGGCCTCAACGGTTTTTGCCAAACGTTGTGATGGCCAATCGGGCGTGGGGCAACCTTTGTTGGGGCGTGAATTTCAGATCGTCAAAGATGAAATTTGGCTCAAAGGCGCAGGATTGGCTTTAGGCTATTGGCAACAAGGTCATCTTCAGCCGGTGACCAATTCACAAGGTTGGTTAGCCACCAAAGACAAAGCCGTTTGGGACGGTGAACAGTTGCATATTTTAGGACGCTTGGATAATCAATTTATTTCGGGCGGTGAAAATATTCAGCCAGAAGAAATTGAGCAAATTATTCAACAACATCCCAGTGTAGAACAGGTTTTTGTCCTCCCTGTGGCAGATCAAGAATTTGGTCAACGTCCTGTGGCAATGGTGACATTTCAACAGGATTTTTGTCAAACTGCGGTGCAAAATCTGCAAGATTGGTTACAAGATAAAATTGAACGATTTAAACAGCCAGTGCGTTATTTTCCGTTAACGGTGAAATCGCAAGGTAATATTAAAATTTCACGGGCTAGCCTTAAACAGGCATTGGCCGACTTAATCAGAGCGTAATTTATGAGTATGTTTTACAAGGCGTTGAGCCACCTTTTTTTCGCCATATTATTCACCCTGAGCTTGCCTGCGTCGGCGAATTTACCCACGGCGAAAGAGATTCAAACCCAATTAGCCAGTCTGCAAAAAGACAATCAAGCGGAAGATAACCAAGCGGATATTAAGAATTTAGAAGAAACCTTGGCATTACTGACGCAATTAGATAAGCAGAAACAGGATAATGAGAATTTAACCAAGCAAATTCAAGATTCCGCAGAGGCGTTACAACATAGCCAGCAAAATATTCGTCATCTGAAATCGAAAGCGCGGAGTGCGGAACAGATCCAAAAATCCTTGGCGAATTTATCTGTGGATCAGATGAAAACCCATGTAGATGAAATTAATCAGAATTTGCAACAAATTCAAGCGGATTTAACCACACTGAATGCAAATTTGTCTAGCCAAAAAAGTGTGCCAGAACGGACACAAGCGACCTTGACGGAAAACTCCGCACGTATTCAAGCCATTAATGACGCCCTTGCATCAGCCAGTACCTCAAGCACCAGACGAGCAAGATTGACGGTAGAATTAGATTATTTACTGGCCAGTAACAATTACAAACAAATTCAGCTCGGTGGCAATGAATCCTTAACCAGTTTGTACACCAGTCAGTTAGAAGAAAAAACCTTAATGCAACAGCAATTACAAGCCGAATTGGTGGAATTGCAAACGGCAATTAATACAAAAAATCTGCAAGAGAGCCAAAATCAATTAGAACAAGCGACGGCACAAAAAAATAGTAATACCACCGATAATCCTGTGATTGTCCGTGAACTCGAATTTAATGCTCGAGTCAGTGAGGAATTATTGGCGCAGACCACGCAGCTTAATGCTTTGTCGCAAGATCACTTACGTATAAAAAGCATTTTAGATAATTTACAACAAACCCAACGGAATATTGATGAACAAATTAGTTCGTTGCAAGGCACCTTGATTCTTTCTCGTGTGATTAATAAACAACGTCAATCGTTGCCTAAAGATGAGATGATTTCTGGCTTATCCAAAAAGATTGCCGATTTACGGGTGAGAATTTTTGATATTAGCGAATTTCGTGATCGTATGAATAACGTTGACAGCTATATTGATAACTTGGCGAAAGAAGAAAAAATTACCTTTACCGATAAAGAACGGGCACGTCTGAAAACCATTATTGAAGAACGTAGTAAGGTGATTTCGGACGTATTGAAACAGTTAAATAACCAATTAAATTTATCTATCAATATTGAATTAAATCAGCAACAAGTGCAAACCATCAGTGATACATTGCAAGATAAACTCAAACAACAAAGTTTCTGGGTGAAAAGTAATGCGTCGATTGATCTGGATTTTTTCAAGAATTTACCGACTTATCTTAAATTCCAATCTCGTGATATTGCTAAACGTTTTGACTTTTCCAACTGGCGAGATAATGTGTGGTCAGCGAGTTTTTTAGTGGCGATATTATTGTTGTGTACGTTAGCGATTTTGCGTCAAAAAAACAAGATTAAGCAGAAAATTACCGAAATTAATAATAAATTAAAAACCTTAGGTAGCGATAATCAATGGAATACGCCAAGTGCGGTGTTTTGGACCTTAATTTTATGTTTGCCAAGCACTTTTGTGTTTTTAATTCTGTTTATTCTGGTGACCTATTTCTGTTTGCAAGATCCCACTGAGGCTTGGACATGGGGCTTAAAAATGGCGGGCTATTGGTTGTATTTTGCCTTTATGTTGGCATTATTACGCCCAAATGGCATTGCGCATACCCATTTTAAAATGCCAAAACAAAGTTCTGAAAATTTCCGACGTATTCTAAAACGTTCCATGTGGGTGGTGGCATTATTATTAAATACCTCCATTTTCACGAATTTAGAGGGCGGTGTTGCCTACGATATCCTCGGTGAAATCATGACGATTTCCGTGTTGATTATCCTGTTGTTGATGATCGGCCCTGAAATGCGTTTGGCGATCAGTTCTTACCAACATACCTTAACGCACCAGCAAAGCATGAAAATCTATTTGCTGCGGTTTTTGCGGTTTTTCTCCTTGCTTGCGCCAATCTCTCTAATTATTTTGATTGGGTTGGGGTATTATTACACCTCATTAGTGTTGATTGAGCATTTAATTTCCTCTTACATGGCATTAACTACTTGGTTGATTGTGCGGAGCTTGATTTACCGTGCCTTAGAAGTATCCGCTCGTCGTTTGGCGGCTCGCCGTTTAAAAGAAAAACGTGAGCAGATTATGGCAAAACAACAGGCAGACAACAATAGCGATAGTAATGAAGAAGAATTAATGCTTGATATGCCACAGCAAGATGACGCATTAGCCGTGAGTCAAGTGAAAGATCAGGTGTTACGTTTAATTGATTTTTCCTTGTGGGTAGGATTATTTGGCTTGATGTATATTGTGTGGTCTGATTTAGTCACCGTGGCCTACTATCTCAACGGCGTCACCTTGTGGCAACAAAGTGTCACCACAGAGGCAGGCACGGTGATGGAATCTATCACGTTGCTGAATTTATTGATTGCCGTCATTGTGTTATTTGTGACCTATATTATCATTCGTAACCTGAGTGGATTATTAGAAGTCTTAATCTTCTCGAATATAAAACTATCGCAAGGCACGCCTTACACTATCACGACCTTATTAACCTATATTATTATTGCGTTGGGGGCGGCACTTTCCTTTGGTATGTTGGGGATGTCGTGGTCGAAATTACAATGGCTATTTGCTGCATTATCCGTTGGTTTAGGTTTTGGTATGCAAGAAATCTTTGCGAATTTCGTGTCGGGTATCATTATCTTATTTGAACGTCCCGTTCGTATTGGGGATGTGGTGACCATTGATGGTTTTAGTGGCACGGTTTCCAAAATTCGTATCCGCGCCACGACAATTGTAGATTTTGATGGCAAAGAAGTGATTATGCCAAATAAAGCCTTTATCACCAGTCGTTTGACTAACTGGGCATTAAGCAATACCAGTACAAGGGTGGTGATTCAAGTTGGGGTCGCTTACGGTTCAGATTTGGAATTGGTGAAACGTTTATTATTACAAGCGGCCTCTGAAAGTGATCGTATCTTGAAAGAACCCGCACCAAAAGCCTATTTCTTGAATTTTGGCGACAGCACTTTAGATCATGAATTGCGTGTGTATGTAGATAAAATCGGTGATCGTACGCCGACCCAAGATTTCTTAAATAGTCGAATTAATCAATTATTTACTGAACATAATATTGAGATTGCCTTTAATCAGTTAGACGTGTACATTAAAAACACGCAAACAGATCAAGAAATTAAAGTGCATTCAGAAAAATTAGCATAAGGATTTATCATGGCAGGAAATTCAATCGGACAATTATTTAAAGTCACCACCTTTGGCGAATCCCATGGCATTGCGCTAGGTTGTATTGTAGACGGTGTTCCGCCCAATATGGCGTTAACCGAAGCCGATATTCAACCGGACTTGGATCGTCGCAAACCGGGTACATCACGTTATACCACGCCACGTCGTGAAGATGATGAAGTGCAGATTTTATCGGGCGTCTTTGAGGGCAAAACCACAGGCACGAGCATTGGTTTAATCATTAAAAATGCCGATCAACGTTCGCAAGATTACGGCGAGATTAAACATCAATTCCGCCCCGGTCATGCCGATTTTACCTATCAACAAAAATACGGCATTCGTGATTACCGTGGCGGTGGTCGTTCTTCTGCGCGTGAAACCGCTATGCGAGTGGCCGCAGGCGCCATTGCTAAAAAATATTTGCGGGAGCAGTTTGGCATTGAAGTCAGAGGCTATTTATCTCAAATTGGGGATGTACAAATTGATCCGCAAACGGTGGTTGACATTAGCCAAATTGACTGGCAACAGGTGAATTCCAATCCATTTTTTAGCCCCGACCCAAGTGCGGTGGAAAAATTCGATGAATTGATCCGCCGTTTAAAAAAAGAGGGCAATTCTATCGGGGCTAAATTAACCGTAGTAGCGGAACATGTGCCTGTTGGCCTTGGTGAACCGGTCTTTGATCGTTTAGATGCCGATCTCGCCCATGCCTTAATGAGCATTAATGCAGTGAAAGCCGTGGAAATCGGTGACGGTTTTGCCGTCGTAAATCAAAAAGGCACCGAACACCGTGATGAAATGACACCCGAGGGCTTTTTATCCAACCATGCGGGGGGGATTTTAGGCGGAATTAGCAATGGTCAACCGATTATTGCCACCATTGCGTTAAAACCGACCTCAAGTATTACGATTTCAGGTCGTACGGTGGATATTCATAATCAGGCGGTTGACTTGATCACCAAAGGGCGTCATGATCCTTGTGTGGGTATTCGAGCAGTGCCGATTGCGGAAGCCATGATGGCCATTGTGTTGTTGGATCATTTATTGCGGTTTAAGGCACAGTGTCGATAAAACGGCGGTGAAAAATAGGACAGAACATGGACAATTTGCAAAAACAAAAACTGGATATCTCTGCGTTAGAAAATGCCTTTGATTCTTTAGATCAAACCCTATTGACGTTGTCCAATGAAGATTGGTTTAACGCTCAAACAGAAATCGTGCAAGACACATTAATTGCAGGGGCGATTCAGAAATTTGAGTTTGTTTATGAACTTGCTATTAAAATGCTCAAACGCCAGTTAAACTTGATTGTGTCCAATGACATTGATGTGGACAGTAGCGATTTTCGTGATGTATTACGCATGGCTGCTCAGTTTGGCTTAATTGACAATCCAAATCAATGGGTGGAATTTCGCAAAATGCGGAATATTACTTCGCACACTTACGATCAAACGAAAGCCGAAAAGGTGTACAGCGAGATGGCGGATTTTTTACAAAGTAGCCGTTTTTTAGTGGAACAGTTGCGTTTGCGTCAAGGACCGTCTTTATGATTGACTTAAGCGAAGAAAATCTCAATATTGTCAAAGGTATTTTGGCGAAGTTCGTACCTGATTTGCCTGTGTGGGTGTTTGGTTCCCGAATCAAAGGGACGGCAAAAAAATATTCCGATTTGGATTTAGCCGTGATTACCCAACAGCCGATGTCCATTCGTCAGCAAGCAGATATTGAAGAGGCCTTTAGTGAATCCGATTTACCGATTTTTGTGGATGTGATCGACTGGGCCAGTTGCAGTGAGAATTTTAAACAGATTATTTTACAACAGTATGAAATCCTACAAACGGGGATTTAATTTTTATTTATCGGAAATTTTTTAACATGACATTGAAAAAAACAGCATTCATTTTAACCGCACTTTTAGGCATATCAACCACCGTTTTGGCCTCGCCAGCGGAATGGCAACGAGTGAAACGCCCGATTCCCAGTGAAAATGGGCAAGCTCAACCGATTGGTTCTTATGCCAACGGCTGTATTATCGGCGCAAAAGCCTTACCCGCAAGAGGGGAGGGGTATCAGGTGATTCGTATCAATAAAAACCGTTATTATGGTCACCCTGATATGATTAGTTACTTACAACGCTTAGGTCAACGAGTAAAAAAAGCGGGGTTGCCGACCATGTTAGTGGGCGATATTGCCATGCCCGGTGGCGGGCGTTTCTTAACGGGTCACGCTAGCCATCAAATGGGCTTGGATGCGGATATTTGGTTGCGCATGGGCGCTATGTCGGATCAAGAGGCCTTAAATTCGGATGGTAAAGGCTTGTTAGTGGTAAATCGTGCCGCTCAAGTGGTGGATGAACGTGTTTGGAATCAGAACCACTTTAATTTAATTAAATTAGCGGCACAGGATAATCAAGTGACCCGTATTTTTGTGAACCCCGCCATTAAAGTAAAACTTTGCCAAACGGAAAAAGCCGATCGCAGTTGGTTACATAAAATTCGTCCTTGGTATGGTCATGATAGCCATTTTCACGTACGTTTAGCTTGTCCGCAAGGCGCAACTTATTGTGAAAATCAAGCGCCGGTGCCGGCAGGAGATGGTTGTGGGGGAGAATTGTATTCTTGGTTTGAACCGAAAAAACCTTCTGCTAGCACAAGTAGCACAGTGAAAGCGAAACCCGCAGAGCCATTTTTATGTCAGCAGGTGTTAAATTCACCTAAACGCAGTGAATGGTTAGAATAATCAGGAGAAAGTGCGGTGGAAATTAGCCTAGAAATCCTCAGTTTATTATTTGCCGTGGCCTTGGTCGCTGGCTTTATTGATGCCATTGCGGGTGGTGGTGGTTTGATCACCATTCCCGCTTTGTTAATGGCGGGCATTCCACCAGTATTGGCCTTAGGCACCAATAAATTACAAGCCTGTGGCGGTTCTTTTTCGGCCAGTTTGTATTTTATTCGCCGTAAAGCGGTGAATTTACGCCAGATTGGGTTGTTGATTCTGATGACCTTTATCGGTGCGGTGATTGGCACGGTGTTAATTCAGCATATTGACAGTTCGTTTATTAAAAAGGTGATTCCTTTTTTAGTATTAGCCATGGGGCTGTATTTTTTATTCACGCCCACATTGGGCGAAGAAGATCGCCATCAACGTTTTTCTTTTGCGGGCTTTGCGTTCACGGCTGGCTTGGGCATTGGTTTTTATGATGGTTTTTTTGGCCCTGGCACCGGATCATTATTGAGTTTAGCTTTCGTGACTTTACTGGGGTTTAATTTACCGAAAGCCACGGCGCATGCGAAAGTGTTGAACTGCACGTCAAATATTGCCTCGCTGATTTTCTTTTTGATTGGTGGACACATTTTGTGGACCGTGGGCTTGGCGATGATGTGTGGTCAATTTATTGGGGCCAATTTAGGTGCGAGAATGGTACTCACCAAAGGCAAAAAATTAATTCGCCCAATGGTGGTGATCATGTCTTTTATGATGACCGCTAAAATGGCCTATGATCAAGGTTGGTTTAATTAATGCAACATCCAGAAAATAAGATACGTGAAACGGCCAGAGTGGGCTATGAGCCACATTTTTCATGGCAATATTTAAAACCGCAATATTGGGGCATTTGGCTTGGTATTGTATTGTTAATTATATTGGCCTTTATTCCTTATCGTTGGCGGGATAAACTCGCGGGCAAAATCGGCTTAATTGCGGGACAAAAAGCCAAAAAACAACGCCATCGTGCCAGATTAAATTTGACCCTCTGTTTCCCCGATTGGACCGAACAACAACGTGAAAAAGTGATTGATGAGATGTTTATCACACTGGGGCAAGTGATGTTAGGGATTGGAGAAATTGCGATACGTTCTAAAAAACATTTGCAACAACGCAGTGAATTTTTAGGCATTGAACATATTCAACAAGCTAAAGCGGACGGGCAGAATATTATTTTATTGGTGCCGCATAGCTGGTCCATTGATGCCTCGGGGATTATTTTACACACCCATGGCATGCCAATGACATCGATGTTTAATCCACATCGTAATTTGTTGATTGATTGGCTTTGGACGAGAACAAGAGTACGCTTTGGTGGCAAAATGCACACCCGTCAAAATGGCATTAAACCTTTTTTATCTATGGTGAAGAACGGGCATATGGGCTATTACTTACCGGATGAAGATTTTGGTGCAGAGGCCAGTGAATTTGTTGATTTTTTCGCCACCTATAAGGCCACCTTACCGGGTTTAAATAAAATGGCGAAATTAGCCAAGGCGGTGGTGATTCCAATGTTCCCTCGCTATAACGCCGAGGCAGGTAAATACCAAATGGAAATTTTAGCGCCGATGACATTAACTGATGATCCTGTACAATCGGCTCGAGCCATGAATGAAATCATTGAATATTTTGTGGGGCAAACGCCCGAGCAATATGCGTGGATTTTGCAATTATTCCGCACCCGTAAAAACGGCGAAGATATTTATTCAAATTAACAAATATTTTTACTATAACGCTTGCAATTTAAGGCAAATTTCTTTACATTCACAGCGTTAATTTTTATAAAAGGTCAACATTCTGACCGCACTTTGGGCGACAAAATGAACGAACAATTACAGCTTATTAAATCTTCGATTAAATCCATTCCTAATTATCCGAAAGCGGGAATTATTTTCCGTGACATCACCAGTTTAACGGAAGTGCCAGAGGCCTTTAGCGCAACTGTTAATCTCATGGCTGCACAATTTAAAGATGTGGGTATTACCAAAATTATTGGTACTGAGTCACGTGGTTTTATTTTTGGTGCACCGGTTGCCATTGCGTTAGGTTTACCTTTTATTTTAGTGCGTAAACCAGGCAAATTACCTCGTGCCGTGATTTCACAAAATTACCAATTAGAATATGGTGAAGATACCTTAGAAATCCATTCGGATTCGATTCAAGCGGGTGATAAGGTGTTAATCATTGATGATTTATTAGCCACAGGTGGCACGCTCGAGGCTTGCGTGAAATTGGTTCAGCGTTTAGGCGGTGAAGTTAAACATGCGGCCTTTGTGATCAGTTTACCAGAATTAGGCGGCGAAGAACGTTTACGTAAATTGGGCGTTGAGCCGTTTACCTTGGTAGATTTTGCAGGACATTAATGGTTACCCTCACCCTAGCCCCCTCCCAGAGGGAGAGGGGATAGCGAAAGTAAAATAAAAAAAGGATAAGACGTGAGTTATCAAGTTCTCGCCCGTAAATGGCGACCAAAAACCTTTCGTGAAGTTGTCGGCCAAACGCATATTTTGACCGCACTTTCTAATGGCTTGAAAGAAAATCGCCTACACCATGCTTATCTTTTTTCGGGTACTCGAGGTGTCGGCAAGACCTCTATTGCTCGCTTATTTGCCAAAGGCTTAAATTGTATTCATGGCGTGACGGCCGAACCCTGCGGTGAATGTGAACATTGTAAAGCCATTGAACAGGGCAATTTCATTGATCTGATTGAGATTGACGCCGCCTCACGTACCAAAGTTGAAGATACCCGAGAATTATTGGATAACGTTCAGTATAAACCGGTGCAAGGCCGTTACAAGGTGTATTTGATTGATGAAGTGCATATGCTGTCACGTCATTCTTTCAATGCCTTACTCAAAACCTTGGAAGAACCGCCTGAATATGTCAAATTCCTGTTGGCCACCACCGATCCGCAAAAATTGCCGATCACGATTTTATCCCGTTGCATGCAGTTTCATTTAAAAGCATTAGATCAGCAACAAATTAGCCAACATTTAGCCCATATTTTAGACGCAGAAAAAATTCCCTATGAATTGACCGCACTTGATCGCCTTGCAAAATCGGCTCAGGGCAGTATTCGTGATAGTTTGAGCCTGACCGATCAGGCTATTGCCATGTCGAATGGAGATATTCGCACCGACATTGTCAACAAAATGTTGGGCTTATTGGATGATAACCAACCGATTGAGATTTTGTATGCCTTGCAACAAGGTAATGGCGAGAAATTGATGGCGGTCGTGCAGTCGGTGGCTGAAAAGGGTGTGGATTGGGATCAGCTTTTGCTTGAAGTGGGCGAGAAATTACATCAAATTGCCATGCAGCAGTTGCTGCCCGTCAATGTGCAAGAAAACAGCCCTATCACATTTCTTGCCCAACATATGTCGCCTGAAGATGTGCAGTTATTTTATCAAATGATTGTCATGGGCAGAAAAGAGCTAGCCTTTGCCCCGAATCGTCGCATTGGCGCAGAAATGACCTTACTGCGTGCCTTGGCGTTTCACCCTAAATTCAGCCAAGCCGCTGCGGTACAAACCGTGCCGACATCAAATGCGACAGAAAATTTGGTGGATATGCCTGTGGTCTCACAAAATATTAAAGCCAATTATCCTGCACAACATGCCGTTCAACATTCACCGAAAGAACCGTCGCAGAAGTCCATTCATGCCGAGGGCAATCAGGCATTAAGCGCAGTGGATCAGTTACAAAAACTACGTGCGACCTTGAACCAACAAACGGATAACGAAAAAAAAAAGTCGCCGTTAAGTAAAGCGAGTAACACTCGTCCTGATTCGGTTCAACCCCTTGAATTACCGGTGATTTCATCTCGTCCAAGCAAAAAAACACAACCTGATCTGATGGATCGATTAGCAAAACTTGCTGACGTAGCACCGTCTGAAACTGTGAAACCTGAGGTTAGTAGCGAGTTGGATATGGCCAGCGAAAATCCTACTGAACATGATGACAATCCCACCGAACTGAATGCGGAGGATTATCGTTGGGAATGGATGAATCCCGAATTGGCGAATCAAGCGGAGTCCATGCGCCCTTCTGATATTAAAAAGCTGATTTTAGAGCAGAAAAGCCCTGAATTAAGACAGAAAATGGTGAAAATTGGGATTGAACGGGATCCATGGTTTCACATTATTGAACAATTAGGCTTAGATGATATAAAAATGGCCAAGCAATTAGCCATTAATTCCGTCTTGTTGGCGCAAAATGAACAGGAAGTTCACCTTGGACTACGTTCAAATCAATCCCATTTACAACGTGAGAATTCCATTGCGGCGCTGACCCAACGCTTATCGGACTTCTTTCATCACCCCTTACAATTACGGATTACCCTCCATGATGATCCCGCCACGTTGACGCCATTGGAGCATTATCAACAGATTCATCAAGAACTCATCGCGCAAACAACACAGAATTTACTGGCAGATAACGGTATTCAATTGTTACAAAAACACTTTGAGGCAAAACTGGACATGGACACCATTCGTCCCGTTTAATCGGCACGAAATAGCCCTACGGCGCCTTGTAATTTATCTCCATAAAAAATCAACGGAATCCGTTGGCGTTGCCACACAGGAACGTTGAATTGTTGCCAAATCTTTTTGATGTCACGGCGCATTTTCTGACCGACTAATTGTACCGAGCCAGAATAGGCAAATTTTACCCAAATCGGCAGCGCTGTGAAAGGCAGATCCAGATGATGTAATTGGTTTGCCTGTTGCCAAACTGCGGTGAAAAAGTCGGGATTTTTTTCTAACCACAGTGCGCCAAGATTATCGGGTAATTTCAACCGCAGTTCGGGCGAAAGTGGCTGTTGAAAATGGCTGATATCCGCCAAGTGATCCGTGAGGTAAAGCCGTTGTTGATAACGACGAATAACCTTGTTACCTAGCACATAATGTGGCATGGCATCAGCTCGGGCTGCAATCACCTCTTTTTTAATATGTGCCAGTTGAACCACTGACGGCATGGGGTGGTGTAATGCGGCAAGCCACATTCTTAACAAGGCATTTTGTTTGAGAGCAGGATATTCCGACCATTGCACGATTGACAATGTCCCTTGATGGGGATCGAAATGGTGTTGAAAATCTTCAGCCAATAATTGATGAATAAGCTGTTGTTGTTCTGCGCAATGTTGTGCTGAACGGGCGACCATTTGATCGAAATGTGGCCAACGTTGCCGCAGTGTCGGCAACACCTGATGACGTAAAAAATTACGGTCGTAGCGCAGATCCGCATTGCTATCGTCCTCCACCCAAGTTAATTTTTCCGCCTGCACATAATGTTCCAACTGCTGACGTGAAGAGGTCAGCAACGGTCGAAAAATCGGCATGCCATTTAGCGCCGCATAGGGTGGCATGGCGCCCAATCCTTGCACGCCACTCCCTCGCTTTAAGGCAAGAAAAAAAGTTTCGGCTTGATCTTGTAAATGATGGGCGGTAACCACGATTTCATTGGGCAATCGACTGTCCGCAATGGCTTGATAGCGTGCCTCTCTTGCGCCTTGTTCAAGGCCATTAGTGTGATCCACTTGCACTTTTTTCACCAGTAAGGGAATGGCGAATTGCTGGCAAAGTTGCTCACAATGGCTGACCCAGTGATCGGCATGAGGATGTAATCCATGATGAATATGCACCGCTCGTAATTGCAAGTGCGGTTGTTTTTCTCGGGCTTTTGCCATGAGAGAAACTAGCGCCGTGGAATCCAATCCACCACTCAAGGCGATCAGATAGTGAGTGTGTTGCAGTTGAGATTGAAATTCGGTAACTAAACGCATTTTATCATCATCTTACCATCCCCTCTCCCTCTGGGAGAGGGCTAGGGTGAGGGGGTTAAGCAATTTTTTCTGCTTGATAGCTTGAAACAGGCTGCATAATCACATGACGTGCCTCAATGAGTTGCAATTCATAGGAATTGACATCATGGGTGATTTTCATCACATCATGCACCGCATTGCCCATGCGTTCAAAGGCCGCCAATTCATTATGGCCATTGAGTAAATTCGCTAAGAATAAACTTGCGGTTAAATCGCCCACGCCAACGGGGTGCTTGGCGAACGGATAGAGCGGACGAATGAGGCTCCATACCCCATGTTGTGTCCCCATTAACATTTCAAATTGGTTTGTATCTCGTCCTGCCTCGCCTAAATGTTTGACAATCACGATTTTCGGGCCTTTGCTTAAGAGGTGTTTAACTGCGGTGATGGCTTGTTCAATATTGTTGACAGGCAAACCGCTTAATTCACGTAATTCAAGCAAATTCGGGGTAATAATATCCGCTTGTGGAATCGCAATGTTGATTAATCCCTCTTTCACACCGCCTGCCACCACGCAGCCTTTTTCAGGGTTGCCCATGACGGGATCGCATAAATATAAGGCGTTTGGATTGATGGCTTTGACTTTATGATAAGCCTTAATGATTTCATCAACCTGTTCTGCGGAGCCAATATAACCCGAATACACCGCATCACATTTGGCCAGTTCGCCAATGTCATCAATGCCCTGGACAATTTCACCAATTTGTTCTTTCGGAATCACCATGCCCGTCCATTTGCCATATTGGGTATGATTGGAAAATTGCACCGTATTTAATGCCCACACATCAATCCCGTTTAATTGCATTGGAAAGGTGGCAGATTTATTGCCCGCATACCCAAACACCACATGAGATTGAATGGAAAGTACATTTTTCATTGAATTTATTCCCTTAATTATGTTGAATTTATCATAGAAAAGTGCGGTATTTTTCACCGCACTTTTTAATTTTCTTCCTGTCTTCAGTTCTCTGTCTTCAGTCTTCTGATCAGCAATAACCGTATGACATCAAGCGTTGATAACGGCGATCCAATAAGTCTTGTTTATCTAGCACGTCTAAATCAGCCAAATCATCTAAAAGGCGTGTTTTGAGATTTTTGGCCATTTCCACATGATTACGATGTGCGCCACCTAGCGGTTCGTTGACGATATTATCAATTAAGTCTAATTGTTTTAAACGTTTCGCTGTTAAGCCCATGGCCTCTGCTGCTGTGGAGGCTTTTTCGGCACTTTTCCATAAAATCGAGGCACAGCCCTCAGGTGAAATCACTGAATAAGTGCTGTATTGCAACATATTGACTTTGTCACCCACGCCAATGGCTAAGGCGCCACCTGAACCGCCCTCACCAATCACGGTACAAATCACCGGCACGGTGAGCAAGGCCATTTCACGCAGATTGCGGGCAATGGCCTCAGCTTGACCACGTTCTTCCGCACCGACACCCGGATAAGCCCCAGGGGTATCAATAAAGGTGATAATCGGTAAGTTAAACCGTTCGGCCATTTGCATTAAACGCAAGGCTTTACGATAGCCCTCTGGTGCTGGCATGCCGAAATTACGTAAGACTTTTTCTTTGGTGGAACGGCCTTTTTGATGACCAATCACCATCACGGGACGACCATCTAAACGGGCTAATCCGCCCACAATGGCTTTATCGTTAGCAAAGGCACGATCGCCCGCTAATTCTTCAAAATCGGTGAAAATATGTTCAATATAATCCAAGGTATAAGGACGATTTGGGTGACGTGACATGCGTGAAATTTGCCAAGCATCTAAATCGGCAAAGGTTTTCTTGGTGAGTTCTTTGCTTTTTTTCTGTAAGCGTTTGATTTCATCATCCAGATTAATGCTGCTGTCATCACTGGATACAGAACGCAGTGATTCAATTTTTGCTTCAAGTTCGGCAATCGGTAATTCAAAATCTAAATATTCTTGGCTCATTTTTTTTCCTAACTATTGAAATTAGCACAAAACATACCGCACTTTAGCAATATTCTGATGGGTATGCAAATTTGCTTTCTATTGTATGCTTTTTTGCGGTAAATTGCAGTAATTTTTCAGTGGTAAGAGGGGATAAGATAAACAAAAAGCTACCCGAAAGTAGCTTTTTGCTAACAAGATTGGACTAGTTAAACATCGCTGAAATGGATTCTTCGTTACTAATACGACGAATGGCCTCAGATAACATACCAGACAGGGTTAACACACGGACTTTGCCCAAGGCTTGAATCGCAGGGCTAAGTGGAATGGTGTCAGTGACCACAATTTCATCGACAATACTGTTGGCAAAGTTATTGACCGCATTACCCGAGAAAATCGCATGGGTCGCATAAGCAAATACACGTTTTGCCCCCCGTTCTTTTAAGGCCTCAGCCGCTTTACATAAGGTACCGCCCGTGTCGATCATGTCATCCACTAAAATACAATCACGACCCGCCACATCCCCGATAATGTGCATGACTTGGGAAACGTTGGCTTTTGGACGACGTTTATCAATGATCGCCATATCCGCATCATTTAATAATTTCGCCACCGCTCTGGCACGTACCACGCCACCAATATCAGGCGACACGACCATTGGTCTTTCTAAGTCGGTTTTTTTCAAAATATCATGAATTAACACCGGCGAACCAAAGACGTTATCCACAGGCACATCAAAGAAACCTTGAATTTGTTCGGCGTGCAAATCACAAGTCAGCACACGGTCAACCCCTACGCTAGACAAGAAATCCGCCACCACTTTGGCCGTAATCGGCACACGGGCAGAACGCACACGACGATCTTGACGGGCATAGCCAAAATAAGGAATCACGGCAGTGATACGGCCCGCAGAGGCACGGCGTAGGGCGTCCACCATTACGATTAATTCCATTAAATTATCATTGGTTGGCGCACAAGTGGATTGGATAATAAACACATCGCTACCACGGACGTTTTCATTGATTTGCACTTGAATTTCGCCATCGCTAAAACGTCCAACGGTGGCATCACCTAAAGACGTATAAAGACGTTCGGAAATGCGTTGTGCAAGTTCTGGTGTTGCATTACCAGCAAAGAGTTTAATATCAGGCATTTTAATTTGACCTCAGGGTTATGATAATGGAAGAAAATTTAATTCTGTCGTTCAAGTTGATCAAGTAATAGCGCTAAAGGCGACCTATTACAACCTTTTGCTACAAAACCAGTAAATTGGGCTGGTTTGAGCTGATAAATTGCTTGGGCGGCCTGTTCGCTGTCAAATTCAGCAAACACACATGCCCCCGTTCCAGTTAATCTTGCTGGTGCATATTGTAGCAACCAAGCGATAAGTTCATCAATAATCGGATAGTGATTTCGCACAATTTTTTCACAATCATTATGATATGGATCATGTAATAGTTGGGAAATGGCCTTTTTCGGTGTATTGCGAGTGAGATCGGGATCGCCAAAAACCTTGGCGGTGGAAATGGCTAAGTCAGGTTTTAACACCAAATACCATTTTTCGGCAGGTTCACAATAGGTCATTTTTTCCCCGACACCCTCCGCCACGGCTGATTTTCCCGCAATAAAAATCGGCACGTCCGCCCCCAATTTCACCCCAATATCCATTAATTGCTGTTGCGTCAACCCTGTTTGCCATAAATAATTTAACGCCACTAAGGTGGTGGCCGCATTAGACGAACCACCGCCAACACCGCCGCCCATTGGCAGGATTTTATCTACATGAATTGTCGCACCGAAAGGCGTTTGCGTTTGTTGTTGTAAGGCAATCGCTGCTCGGTAAATTAAATTATCTTCGGGTTTTAAGTCGGCAAACGCAGGCGTTAAGCAAATTTGCCCATCTTCTCGAACGGCAATTTCTAACTCGTCGCCGTAATCTAAAAATTGAAACAGGGTTTGTAATTCATGGTAGCCGTCGGCCCGTTTATGATTAATATATAAAAACAGATTGAGTTTGGCTGGGCTAGGGAAACGGATAGGGGTTCCCTGAGGTATCGTTGATAAGTCGGAAAGTGCGGTTGAAAAAGGGAAATTTTTCATTATAAAGCCCAATGATCTACTCGAATTTTTAAGGTTTGCGTGGCATTTTTCAGCAAAATATCTTTCGGTAATGCTGGCGTGCGATCCTGATGATACACTAAATAATCCGCTGTCCAGATAATGCCATCCACAGGGTAGCTAAAGCTCGATAAATAGTGATTTTCGCCCACTTGATATTCGGCTTTTTCATCTGGCTGACCTTTTAACCACGTGGCCAACTGTGCTAATGGCACGTCCATCCCCACAATGTCTTTGACTAAAGATTTCGCATCTTGTTCAGATCGTTGATTGCCTTTGTTATCAGAAATCGTCATACCCGCATTGTGCATTTGTAAGGTTAAACTGCTGGCACTGATAGTCGAGTAAAGTTTTAAGGTGTAGTTTTTGGGATTCACATATTGCCATTCAAAACGGCTAGAAAAACGTTCTTTTGCGCTGATATAACCTAATTGACCTTGTGCTTGGTAGCGTTGAATTTGTTTGAGTTGGCTTAAATGTTGTTGCCAGATTTGATCGGTTTTGCTGATGGTTTTGATGTCTGTGGGGCGTTGTTCGTTAATGTCTAGGCTCGAACAGCCGGTAAATAACAGGGCAGACAACACAATGAGCGATAATTGTTTGAGTTTCATATTAAAATGTACGCTGAAAAAATCAAGGGCTATTTTACCTTGTTCTAAGATTGAAGTCAAAATTCATTTTTTGTTTAGTGATTGGGGTTTTATGTCAGAAAATGTGATCTTTAGTCATTTTTTTGCTTTCTCCATTTCTTGCTTGACCGCCATGATTCTGCGTCGGGTTAATTCCTCTCGAATACCTTGCTTTTCAAAACCGTCTTGAATCACTTGCTGCACATCCACTTGCAAGGCGGTTTGATAAAGTTGCCAGACATAGTCTTTTTGTGGGTAGTCACGCTGTTCAAATCCTGTACGGCCACGGCTGTCGGCCATGCAGACGGTGAGAAACGCCACAAAACGTTGCGGTTTGCGCCACGCATCAAATTGATTAAACAATTTAACAATGGTATTTGCTCGCAACTCAAAGGCCTTATGAATATGGGTATGGTATTCGCAAGTTAATTCGGCTAATTCTTGATAAGCTCGAGGCACTTTTAGGCGTTTACAAAGTTGGCGAGTGGGTGATATGCCTAGCCGTTCGTGGCCATGATGATGTGGCCAGTTTTCGGAGGGCGTGCGTGCTTTGCCGAAATCATGACAAAGTGCGGCAAAACGTACCGCCGTTTTATTTTGTTCGGTTTGCTCGGTGAGTAGGGTAGCTTGTTGCAACACCAACATGGTATGAATAAAACTGTCTATTTCAGGATGATGTTGTGGTGGATTCGGCACGCCATCAAGGGCAGCCAGTTCGGGAAATAACAGGGGCAACGCCCCAACTTGTCGCAAGGTATCAAAATAGATCTCAGGATTTTTTTCATTCAAGGCTTTTTCGGTTTCTAACCAAATGCGTTCAACAGTTAAATGGGCAAGCTCGCCTTGTACAGTAAGTTGTTGCATTAATTGCAAGGTTTCAGGCGCAATGGTAAAACCCAAGGCATGAAAACGAGCGGCAAAGCGAGCGACACGCAATACACGCAAGGGATCTTCCGCAAAGGCCGGCGAAATATGGCGTAAAATGCGTTGCTTGATATCTTGAATGCCTCCAAAAGGATCGTGCAACTGGCCTTGTTCGTCTTGCGCAATGGCATTGAGGGTTAAATCACGGCGGATTAAATCTTGTTCAAGGGTAATTTCCGGTGAAAAATCGCAGATAAAGCCGGTATAACCCGAACCTGATTTGCGTTCGGTGCGAGCAAGTGCGTATTCTTCTTTGCTTTTAGGGTGCAGGAAAACAGGGAAATCATGGCCGACTTGTTGATAGCCTTGTTGAATTAACTGTTCGGGCGTGGCGCCGACAACCAACCAATCTCGATCTTTAACGGGTAAATTGAGCAGTTGATCCCGAACCGCCCCACCAACTAAATAAACTTGCATATTTCCATTCCTCTAAACATCCCCTCTCCCTCTGGGAGAGGGCGAGGGTTTTACCACCCATCACGACGGCGACGTTTTGGTAAAATCAGTGGAATGATTAAGCCGAGTAATAATCCCACGCCCAATACCGAGCCACCATAAATAAACCATTGAATCGCAATTTCACGTTTACCCGCATCCAATAAGGCTTCTAAATCACGGTTTTTATTTTTGGTGATTTCTAATTCACGTTTAAGTTGGGAATTTTCCTCTAATAATTGGCTGCTGCGTTGGTCGCTGTCGCTTGCACGACGTTGCATTTCTACGGTACGCTGTTGCCAGTCTTTATCCAGATTATTTAGCTTTAAGGTTAAATCCTGTACTTTTGCTTTAAGCTGTGGATTTTCATTTTTTGCGCTTGGTGTTGAACTTAATTCACTGCTTAAAATCCAGCCCTCACGGTTTTTACTGTCACGGATCAGGGTATAGCGTTCTTTGCGATCCAAAATATTTACCGCTTCACCGGCTTGAATTGAACCGGAAATTTTAAAATTATCGCCAGCGCCTTTGCGTAAAAACGTGTGCAAATTTTCGGTGACATATTGGGTTTCTGCCTGCGCAACTTGAATGGTGGCCACGCATAAAAGCGAGGCAAAAAGTCCTTTTAATCGTTTTTGCATGTCATCAATCTCCTGAATAAATACTGGAAAAGTGCGGTGATTTTAACCGCACTCTTTCTCCTTTTAGCGGAAAATAAGATCCAAAATAAAATAAATAATAATGGCGAAAAAGGCACCTGCTGGGAGCGTCACAATCCAAGAGGCGATAATATTACGAATCACATTTAAATTTAATGCCGCAATCCCTCGAGCTAATCCGATACCCAGTACCGCCCCCACTAAGGTTTGGGTGGTGGAAATCGGTAAACCTGTGCCAGAGGCAACCACCACGGTGGCGGCGGTGGCAAACTGCGCTGCAAAACCACGGCTTGGGGTTAAATCCGTAATCCCTGTGCCAATGGTTGCCATGACTTTGTAACCCATGACCACTAAACCTGCTGCAATGCCCGCTGCACCTAGCGGTAACACCCACCACGCCATCGGGGCGCTAGCCATAATATTGCCACCGTTTTCTACAATGGTCACGACGGCCGCCAACGGGCCAATGGCGTTGGCTACATCATTTGAACCATGGGCAAAAGCCATGGCACAGGCGGTCATTAACATCAGAATACTAAATACCCGTTCAACCCCGCCAAACACACCACTGCGGGCTTTTTTGATAAAGCGTTTACTGCGGAAATAGAAATAACTGATGACCACAGAGACAAAACTAATGCCTAATGAAATCAGGATGGTTTCTCGGGTGGTTAAGTCTAAGCCAATATGTTTTAGCCCTTTGGCTACGGTCACAATCACCAAAATAAACACGGTTAATCCCATAAAATACGGGCCGAATTTTTGTGCGTTATGTAACGGCTTTTCGGTGTCAAAAATCAGTTTTTGGATAACAAAGAAAATCCCATAGGCTAATACGCCAGCAATCACGGGGGTGATAAACCAACTGCCCACAATGCCACCAATGGCACTCCATCTCACGGAATGGGTGCCTGCGGTAATACAAGCGAAACCAATGAGCGCACCAATAATGGAGTGTGTGGTAGACACGGGCCAGCCCCAGCGTGAGGCAATTAATAACCAAGAACCGGAGGCGAACAGCGCAGCCATCATACCGAGTACTAAGGTATCGGGCGCATTAATAAAATTCGTTGGGTAGATAATGCCACTTTTAATGGTTTCCGTCACTTCACCGCCGGCTAAATAAGCCCCGGCACATTCAAAGATTAATGCAATAATAATCGCTTGTTTTGCATTAATGGTGCCAGATCCCACGGAAGTCCCCATGGCATTTGAGACGTCGTTTGCCCCCACCCCAAAAGCCATAAAAAAGGCAAAAGCGGCGGTAATGATAATCAGGATGGTGCCGTAATGTTGTAATACGTCCATAGTCAATCTCCTATGTGATTATTACGAGCGTGCTAACATCAGTTCAATACGAGAACCGACACGTTGCGCTTGATCGGCTAATACGCCAACCCATTCAAAAATTTTGTATAAGAACATCACATCAATGGGATTATAGTTGGATTCAATTTGACGTAACATGCGGCGCAACTTGATTTGCATTTGATCAGTATCATCTTCAATAATATCAAGTTCATTGATCATATCGTTGACAAATTTGAGCTCACGTCCTTTAAAACCCGTTTCTAATAATTGATCCATTTCTCGAATCACATTGTGTGCTTGCACCGTGGCGTCTAAACTACGACAAAGAAAATCCATAAAATCTTGTTGTAGGCTTTCAGGAATGCCAAATTGACGCCCCACCATACGGCCGGCAATATCTTTGGCATAATTGGCTAATTTATCTTGTTGGGTGACGAGTTCTAATAAATCGGTACGGTCGATAGGTAAAAATAAACCACGTGGCAATTTTAAGCGGATTTCACGTTTTAGCGTATCCGCTTGGCGTTCCGTTTCGGAAATTTGTAAGCGAATTTGCTCAGATTGTTCCCATTCGTTGTTAAAGGTGGCTTCAAAAAAAGGAATCAATAAACTACAAGCCTCGGTCACTTTATCCGAATGCTGTTGTAACGGTTTTAACGGGGAATGCGCAAATAAACCGAGAATATTGTTAATTGCCATAGAAAACTCCAAATAGATAACATAAAATTGGGTGCATATTACCTTATATGGGCGAAAAATTCACGCTATAAATGAAAAAAGCTCTATAATACCCCTGATTTTTACTTATTAAGGACGTTAGCATGTCGAATGAAATCGAATTGAAATTAGCCGTCACCGCTGAGATAGCCGAGCAGTTTTCACAGTTGTTGAGTGATTTCCGCTTATTGCAACAAGCGCAGATCTTTTTAGCCAATACCTATTATGATACCGCCGATCATTATTTTGCACGGCATAAAATGGGGCTAAGAGTGCGGTCGGAAAATCAGCAGTTTACCCAAACCCTCAAAACCAATGGAAAAGTGACAGGGGGGCTACATGTTCGTCCAGAGTATAATTTCCCACTAGATTCTGCTGAACCGAATGTCACCTTGTTGCAAGATATAGCGAACTTATCCTTGCCCGAGCCACTTGAACTCCACCCGATTTTTAGCACGGATTTCACGCGTCAGTGGTGGTTAATCGAATGTGGTCAACATACCGAAATTGAAGTGGCGTTGGATCGAGGTGAAATCAAGGCAAATGGACAAATTGAGCCGATTTGTGAAATTGAATTTGAATTAAAAAATGGCGCATTAGCGGATTTATTCACTTTTGTGGCCAATTTAAGTTTTGTGAACGGTGTCCGATTGAGTTCGCTCAGTAAAGCCAAACGTGGTTATCAACTGGCACAGGGGAAATGCCCGCCACCGAGAGATTGGATTGACGCATGGCGTGATTTTTTACATACTGAGCAAACGGCGGAAAATCCTGCGCAAATTTTGACCGCACTGTTAGCTTATGAACAACAATTAATTGAAGAAACTTTACAATTAGGCTCGTCTTTTTTTGCGCAAACCTTTATTCAGACCGTAGAACGTATCGGTGCCTTTTTTAATCTGTATCATTATTATACGGATCACGGCTATTTGCTCCAACAGGTGTTAGCACAGCAAGAAACGGATTATGTGGACGAAAGCATTGTGTTAGAGGTGATCGACGCACATCAGTATTTATTTGCACAAATTCGTCAGATTATTCAGTTGCATAGTGAAAGCAAAGATAATGCGTTAGCAATGAAAAAATTAAATGAATTATTCTTTCAAGGGCAATACCTGAAACGTATGCTCGCCTTAATTAGCATGGTGAATTAGTATGGCAAAAGCACCCAAAACCGCTTATGTATGTAATGATTGTGGGGCAGAATTTGCCCGTTGGCAAGGGCAATGTTCGGCCTGTAAATCTTGGAATACCATCAGTGAAGTCCGTTTAGTTTCGGCAAAATCCACCCCAAAAGGGGATCGTTTTAGTGGCTATGCCGGTGAAACCCAAGCGAAAATTCAAACTTTGGCGGAAATCAGTTTACAAGAAACCCCAAGGTTTTCCAGTGGCTTTCATGAATTAGATCGGGTATTAGGCGGTGGCATTGTCCCTGGCTCGGCGATTTTAATTGGTGGTCATCCGGGGGCGGGAAAATCCACCTTATTATTGCAAGTGATGTGTGGTTTAGCGCAAAATATGACCGCACTTTATGTGACCGGTGAAGAAAGTTTGCAGCAGGTCGCCATGCGGGCGAACCGTTTAGGCTTGCCAGCGGATCAGTTAAAAATGTTGTCGGAAACTTCGGTGGAGCAAATTTGTAGTTTGGCTGATCAACTGAAACCGCAAATTATCGTGGTGGATTCCATTCAAGTCATGCACTTGGCGGATATTCAATCTAGCCCCGGTTCCGTGGCACAAGTGCGTGAATGCGCCTCCTTTTTAACCCGTTATGCGAAAACCCGTCAAGTCGCCATTATTATGGTGGGACATGTGACCAAAGACGGCACATTGGCGGGGCCGAAAGTGTTGGAACATTGTATTGACTGCTCAATTTTATTAGAGGGCGAGTCGGATAATCGTTATCGTACTTTGCGTAGCCATAAAAACCGCTTTGGGGCGGTGAATGAGTTAGGTGTTTTCGCTATGACGGAACAGGGCTTAAAAGAAGTGAAAAATCCCTCGGCGATTTTTTTAAGTCGTGGTGATGAATTAACTTCGGGTAGTTCGGTGATGGTGTTATGGGAGGGAACTCGCCCGTTGTTGGTGGAAATTCAGGCCCTAGTGGATCATTCTATGTTAGCGAATCCCCGCCGTGTGGCGGTGGGCTTAGAACAAAACCGTTTGGCGTTATTACTCGCCGTTTTACATCGCCATGGCGGCTTGCAAATGTCCGATCAGGATGTGTTTGTCAATGTGGTAGGCGGTGTCAAAGTGACGGAAACCAGTGCGGATTTAGCCTTATTGTTAGCCTTGATTTCCAGTTTCCGAAACCGTCCATTGCCACAGGATTTAGTGGTGTTTGGTGAAGTGGGACTGGCGGGCGAAATTCGCCCTGTGCCAAGTGGTCAGGAGCGTATTAGTGAGGCGGCAAAACATGGTTTTAAACGGGCGATTGTTCCCTTTGCCAATAAGCCGAAAAGTGCGGTGAAAAATATGCAAGTTTTCACGGTGAAGAAATTGGCGGACGCCTTGGCGGTGTTGGAGAATTTATGATGTGTAGGGGCGTATTGCATACGCCTTTGCTCAATATCAGGGCGTATGCAATACGCCCTTACATTTTATTAAAACCCTTCCTCAAATTCTTCTCTTGTCGCCACTTTAATTTGCATATGTTCACGGTCTAAACCGAGATCAAAGGCAATGGCAATGGCCACGAAAATCGAAGAATAGGTACCAAACCCGATACCGATTAATAAGGCTAACGAGAAACTATAAATACTTGCACCACCAAAGAATAATAAGGCGAATACCACAAACAACGTGGTTAATGACGTCATAATTGTTCTTGATAGCGTTTGGGTCAAGGAAATATCAATCACTTCTTGACTACTCATGCGACGAATTTTGCGGAAGTTCTCCCGTACACGGTCGAACACCACGATACTGTCGTTCAAGGAATACCCCACCACGGTGAGAATTGCTGCCACGAAAGTTAGATCAATTTCAATTTGTAAGAATGAAAACACCCCAAGGGTAACAATCACGTCATGAGCAAGGGCAAGAATACCACCTAGCCCTAAACGCCATTCAAAGCGCATTCCCACATAACCTAATAATAGGATTAATGTGGCTAAGGTGGCATAAATCGCACCTTGGGTTAATTCTTCACCGACATTTGGGCCAACAAACTCGACAGATTTCACTTCAATGTTGTGATCAAGCGCCGTCATCATTTCTTTGATTTGTGTCCCAATTTGAGCGTCACTGGCGGTTGCGGGTAAACGAATAATCACATCACTGGTAGACCCTGTTGTTTGCACCAATGCACTGGCAATACCATTATTGCTTAGGGTAGCACGCACTTGATCCAAATTAGCGGGCTGTGAAAAGTGGGTATCAATTACCACACCGCCAGTAAAATCTAAGCCCCAGTTAAGGCCTTTGGTAAACAGACAGAAAATGCAGAATCCAGTTAGCAATAAGGAGAACAGATAACCGAATTTGCGGAAATTCATAAAACGGATAAGGCTAAATGGTAAGCCTATGCCTTGATATTCGTGCTTTTGTTTAGATAAACTCACAATATTTTCTCCGCACTAAATAGATAATTTTTCAACACGTCGGCCACCGTAAATCCAGTTAACCAGCATACGTGTACCGGTAATGGCGGTAAACATAGAAATCGCCACCCCTAATGCAAGGGTAATCGCAAAGCCTTTTACTGGACCCGTTCCCACCGCATACAAGACGATAGAGGTTAAAATGGTGGTTAAGTTGGCGTCAAAAATAGATGACCAAGCACCGTTGTAACCCTCGTGAATTGCTTGCTGAATTGGACGACCATTACGTATTTCTTCCTTAATCCGTTCAAAGATCAGCACGTTTGCGTCCACCGACATCCCGACCGACAGAATAATCCCCGCAATTCCGGGCATGGTTAAGGTTACACCGGGGATTAACGACATTAAACCGACCACTAAAATCATATTGGCACAAAGGGCAAGGCTTGCAATGAAACCGAAAAGTTTGTAGAACACTAAACAGAAGATAATCACAATTACCAAGCCCCAAAGTCCGGCGGTTAAGCCTTGTTCGACGTTTTGTGCGCCTAATGATGGCCCGACGGTACGTTCTTCTACAATTTGAATCGGCGCAATTAATGCACCAGAACGGAGTAGTACCGAAAGATTTTTGGCCTCTGCAGGGCTATCAATACCGGTAATTTGGAATTGGCTACCAAAACGGCCTTGAATGGTGGCTACGTTAATCACTTCGGCATTTTTTTCTAAAATGGTTTTGCCATTTTCGTCTTTTTTGCCGTTGTCTTTATATTCCACATACAAGGTCGCCATGGGTTTTTTGAGGTTGAGTTTGGTGGTGTTGGCCATGATTTCACCGCCCTCACTGTCTAAACTCACGCTCACTTGAGGGGTCGAGGTATTATGATCTAAACCCGAGGTAGCATTGGTAATATGCTCACCACCTAACACCGCTTTACGATATAACGCCACCGGTTGACCGTGACGGTTTAACTGAATTTCCGTATCTGACGGCACAATGCCACGCGCCAGAGCCTCAGGGCTAACATTACCATTTACCATACGGAATTCTAAGGTCGCCGTGGCGCCCAATAATTCTTTCGCACGTGCGGTGTCTTGAATGCCGGGTAATTCCACCACAATACGTTCCGCACCTTGGCGTTGAATCACCGCCTCGGCCACGCCTAATTCTTCCACACGTTTACGCAAAATGCTTAAGTTCTGCTCAATGGCATGATCACGTGCCTCAATAAGGGCTTTGTCTGATAAAGCTAACGCAAGGGTGCTATCGCTCACTTCATTGACGGTTAAATTGGTATGCTGCTTACGAATCAGCTGTTTGGCAGCAAAAAGTTGTTCAGGTTTGGTAATGGTGAGCAATGTACTAAAATTCTCGCCATTTTTCACCGCACTATATTGAATTTTTTCTTTACGTAATTCACTGCGTAAACTGTCTTGCAACTGTTCTTGGCGTTTGCTTAACGCAGTATTCATATCCACTTCCATCAAAAAGCGAACCCCACCTCGTAAGTCTAAACCCCATTTCATTGGGTTGCCCCCAATACTGCTTAACCAAGCGGGGGTGGAGGGCGCCAAGTTTAAGGCGGTTGAATATTGATTACCTAATTTTTCAGCAATTTTATCTTTGGCTAATAGCTGATCATTCGTATTATTAAAACGGGCCAAAATAGATCCGTTTTCTAACAAAATGGATTTGGGTTGAAGATGATTACTGCTCAGTAGGCTTTGAACTTCACTTAATGTGGTTTCACTGGCTTGCTGACCACGTGTACCCGAGATTTGCACGGCAGGATCTTCGCCGTAAATATTTGGAAGTGCGTATAAAGCACCAATGGCGATCATAAAGATCACCATTAGATTCTTCCATAAAGGGAAACGGTTTAACATCGGTTAATACCTTTTTTATGAAATTAAAGAGATTTGATTGAACCTTTTGGTAACACAGCCACAATAAAGCTACGTTTAATGGTCACTTCATTGGTTGGGTTTAAGGCAATGACCACTTCATCAGAATTTTCAGATAATTTGGTAATTTTACCGATCAAGCCACCAGAAGTTAAGATTTCAGACCCTTTCGCTAAGGATTCCATTAAGGCTTTATGTTCTTTATTGCGTTTTGCTTGTGGGCGGTAAATCATAAAATAGAAGATTAAACCGAAAATCGCAAAGATAATAATCATTGACATTGGACTGCCTTGTTGTGCTTCCATGTTGTTTTCCTTTTTTGTTGATAAATAGAATAAAATTAAGGTGCATAAAATAGCATAAAATAATGAAAAATGCTATTGTTCTTTTGTTTGCTGTTTTGTTTGCAGTGTAGTCAGGGGCTTTTTTGCCCGTGCCGTGGGCATGGCGAACCGAGCAAAAAGATACCGCACCGAACAAGCGGTGCGGTATGGCCATTTTTATGTAGACATTGCTTGGCGTAAAACGCTTTTTTATACAACTTCGACGTGGATATCTGTTTCAATTTTTACGCTATGACCGCCCGCGGTGTAGGTATAATAACCATCCGCTTCAGCCCCTTTCACAAAGTTGCTGTCGAGTTTAACGGTATTGTTCGATCCCGTATCTTTAATCACTAAATCAGAACCGTTGCTCGTCACGTCGGCTAAGGTCAAATTCAAGGTGGTACCCGAACCGACCAATTTCACATTTTCAGCCGACACAATATTGGCTAAGCTAATGTCGCCATTATCTGTGGTAAACACCACGAGGTCATTGCCGCCTTTGAGATCATAGGTGAAAGTTGCAGTGCCACTAAGTGCAATGATGTCGTCGTCCTCGGTGTGTTGGTAGTATGACTTTTCGTACGTTATCTCCGTCTTTGAACCACCTCGTCCTGTAGAAAGACTTACTAAAACAGTCTTATCACGCCACTCATAGTTAGGAATAGTAGCAATTTCACTGGCATCTACAGTCAATGTTCCTTTCGTGTTAACTTCATCCAGTTGTGCGCTTGAAAGATCACCAATACTACTATTATAAAAAGCTCCTTCGTGATCATTTTCATCGTTAACAACATAATAGGCAGAACCGCCCTTGCCATAAGATACACGAAAGTTGTAATCATTTCCAAAAGTATTAACATCACCAATATAAAAAATGATTGAACCATTTTCATCTATTGTGACACTTGGTGTTTCTGCTGGGAGATATTCCAGAAGATTTTTCTCTGTGGTTTTTACAACATCCACCGAGTTATCTTGATACGTAATAATAATATCGCCACGTTGGTAATTATTCTCCGTGGTTTTTACAACATCCACCGAGTTATCTTGATACGTAATAATAGTATCGCCACGTGGGTAATCATGCTCCGTGGTTTTAACAACCCTGACGGTTTTCACATCTGGGTTGCTTGCTTTATAAGCCTCCGCTTCGGCTAGAATATGGTAGTCAATGT
Source organism: Lonepinella sp. BR2271 (assembly GCF_051851515.1). Classification (NCBI taxonomy): domain Bacteria; kingdom Pseudomonadati; phylum Pseudomonadota; class Gammaproteobacteria; order Pasteurellales; family Pasteurellaceae; genus Lonepinella; species Lonepinella sp. BR2271. The sequence continues at coordinate 294,193 of NZ_JBPDVF010000001.1, forward strand.
CTACGTTTCTCAAGTGGTTAATACGAATATCGGTTACGCCAATCGGACCAATTTCCGTATCCGGATTCGTGGTGGCCGCCATATTGAGGCCGACAACTTGCTCTGGGCTAAGGTTTTTGACTTGACCATCAGAATAGAATAAAAAGACATTGCCTTGCGCGTCAACGGAGACATTGGCAGTTGGATTCAGGGTTTCAATGGTTTCTTTTAATACTTTTAGTTCTTCTGTTGTTAAATGGTTGGTGTCATAGACTGGCACAGGCTTATTTGGTGCAACGGGCTGATGGGTCGCTTGTTCTTGCGACGAGGAATAATAATTGTTGGTATCGCCATCATTTTCTCTGGCTTCCAAGGCAAAGAACAGTGCCACCGCGGAAACCAATCCGACACCCAGCCATGCCCAAGGCAATTCCGTTGCCCAAGAAATGGCTTCATCACCTAATACATTGGTGGCTAAAACGCTTTCATTGAGGGTCGCAATGGCATAGGCGGGTTCGCCATTGGCCGGCATATAGGCATAATAATGTCCATTTTCCGCTAAACCAGCAACCAACGCAGGGGATTGATAATAGCCTTCAATAATAATATCCGTATCATTTGATCCTTGAAAACGAATATGCAAATCTTCTCCAAAGCGTTCCGTTTGAATGCTTTGTGGCGCAAGGTGAGTGCTTGGATCCTGTAATTCGTATACTGCTTTGTTGCCAGCATGCTTGATTTTTACCGCTTGCTGGGCTTGATTGGTAGGTACATAAATCGTTTGTGGGTTGCCACTCGGGCTTTTGATGATTAATTGCATTGTCATAATTGTATTCCTATCAGGTTAATAACATTAAAGGGGTGTAACAAAAAAGCCCAAAGCAAAACGCTTTAGGCAGTGAAAAGGAGATGTAAACATAAAAACGAATGTGCCAAGAAAAAAATGCCTTGACAAAAAAAGACGGATGGCTTTAGCCTTGCTTGCTTGCTTGCTTGCTTGCTTGCTTGCTTAAAGAATAAAGATAAATTGCGTTCATTTTGGGGGTCAATAGGGTTTAAAAAATTGCTTTAATTAACGCATAATTGCCTTTCCTTTTCAAGCTAAACTTTGTCCCCCTTTTACTGATCCGATAAGTTGAAATGGGAAGGATTTATCCTCGGCTCAGTTGACCTTTCCGAATGACAATTTGTGTCTCAAGTGCGGTGGATTTTTGCCAAGAAATCAACTGATAGCCTTGTTGTTGGCATAAAAGTTCAAAATCTTGCACCGCACTTTGTTCATTTAGCATTATGGTTAATATGGTGTTGTTCGGTAAATTATCCAGTGCCTTTTTCGCCATTAACAACGGCAACGGACAACCATATTGACGTAAATCTAATTGATAATCCATTTACAGCTGACGGCGAGCTGCCATCACTTTTCCCATATTTTCCAATTCAGCCTCAGAAATACAGTCTTTGCCTAAGGCAAATAACGGTTCTTCCAAGGCAATATGCACATCATAACCGGCAATAAAATTGGCAATCAATTCGGCATCAATATGATCTCGCTTATCTTGAATCAGTTCGGTTAATTGAAGAGACAACTTATGCCAGTTATCATGCAAAATAAAATGCTGACGTTCTAATTCATCAATGGTTTGTTGTGAGTGAGCGTGATATTTTGCCACCACTGGAAAAAAATCGTTTTCTTCATCATCATGATGTAACGGTGCGGCGATATTAAAATAATTTAAAATCTGCTGCACATCATTTTTGACCGCTTGATTTACCCCATTTTTTGCTAAATAATCGGGCAAAATTTTCAGTTGTGAACAGAAATTTTTCACTCGTCCATGACAAGCATATAACATCTCAATAGGCTGTTCCCAACTGACAAATTGTTGTGGTTCTAAATTAATCATGTTGTTTTTCTCTTTGTAACGGTGGCACTTCTTTGCCGATTTTAGCATAAAATTCCACCACAAAATCCTCAAAACGATCTTGTTCAATGGCGGTGCGGATTTGCTCCATTAAACGTTGATAATAACGTAAATTATGAATGGTATTCAGTCTTGCCCCCAAAATTTCACCGCACTTATCCAAATGATATAAATAGGATTTGGTGTAATGCTTGCACGTATAGCAATCACATTCAGGATCGAGCGTGGTGGTATCATCACGATATTTGGCATTACGAATTTTCACAATGCCGTTTGATACAAACAAATGCCCATTCCGTGCGTTACGCGTCGGCATGACGCAATCAAACATATCAATCCCACGACGAACACCCTCGACTAAATCTTCAGGTTTACCCACGCCCATTAAATAACGGGGTTTATCTTGTGGCAACAATGGATTGACAAATTCCAAAATACGGTGCATTTCTTCTTTTGGTTCACCGACCGCTAAACCGCCTACCGCATAACCGTCAAAGCCAATATTAACCAAACCGTCCACGGAAATTTTGCGTAATTCTTCAAAGGTTCCCCCTTGCACAATGCCAAATAACGCATTTTTGTTTTCCAATTCATCAAACCGCTGACGGCTGCGTTTCGCCCAACGTAACGACATTTCCATGGAGTTTTTGGCATAATCAAAGGTGGCGGGATAAGGTGTACATTCATCAAAAATCATCACAATATCGGATCCGAGATCGTATTGAATTTCCATGGATTTCTCAGGGGATAAAAAAATCTTTTCACCGCTGATCGGATTTTGGAAATGCACGCCTTCTTCTTTGATTTTGCGAAGTTTGCCTAAGCTGAATACTTGGAAACCACCGCTATCGGTTAAAATTGGTCTATGCCATTGCATAAAATCATGCAAATCGCCGTGTTTCCGCATGACTTCTTGCCCAGGGCGTAACCAGAGATGAAAGGTGTTACCGAGTAAAATTTCTGCACCAGTGGCACGCACTTCTTCAGGGGTCATACCCTTTACTGTGCCGTAGGTGCCGACGGGCATAAAAGCGGGGGTTTGGACGGTGAATTCACCGCTTGGGCGGTTAAACGTCATTTCGCCACGGCGGGCAGTGCCGTTTGTTTTTTTTAAGTTAAATTTCATAGTGTTCCTTTTCGAATAAACAGTTCGATGGTTTTTTTGTTTAAAATTGTTTTTTATAAAGTTGTGTTTTGTTAATATCGGGTTTCGCCACGTTCTTTACTTTTCTTTGCTTGTGCAAAGAAAAGTAACAAAAGAAACACACCCCAACTTCACCGCTTTTTTGAGCTTATTTGGTATTTTCTTTACGCTAAATTTTGAACTCGCTTCGCTCAGACATGCAAAATTTAGCTAAAAATACCAAAACGCTCAGGCGGTTCAGACGGGGCCCCAATTTTTGACCGAGCGTAACAAAAGTGCGGTTAAAAAATAGATGTTTTTTAAGCTACGGAGTAGCGTCACCATGCTTAACCTAGTACGCAAGTACTAGGTATTCCTCAATTTTTCCACCACACTTTATAATTTCTCCCATGGGGTCCCCATGTTTGCCGCCTGAAAATACTTTAATTTGTAGGAAAATGGCGTCTGTCTGAGCGTAGCGAGTTTAGCCATTTTCCGTTAAGCAAATTAAAGTATTTTCAGGAAACAAGGCAAAGTTGGGGTGTGCTTTTCTTTGCCTACTTTCTTTTGCACAAGCAAAAGAAAGTACGGTCGCCCATCGGGCGAAACCCGATTTGAACATTAAAAAAATTCTATTTTAACGTCCCAATATCATTATTCTTCGTGATAAACATCGCATCCCCATAACTAAAAAACCGATACCGATTTTCCACCGCCATCTTATACGCATTCATCACATTCTCATACCCCGCAAACGCCGACACCAACATAATCAACGTACTTTCCGGCAAATGGAAATTCGTAATCAAACTATCCACCACCCGGAATTTCTTCCCAGGGTAAATAAAAATCGACGTATCAGAAAAATACGGCACAATAATCTGCGAACAACCTTTTTCTTCTGCAAATAACGCCGCACTTTCTAATGATCGCACCGAAGTTGTCCCCACCGCAATCACACGCTTACCATTGGCTTTCGTGGCTAACACGGCATCTACCACCTCTTGTGGCACTTCCACATATTCAGCGTGCATATGATGATCTTCAATATTTTCCACCCGAACAGGCTGAAACGTCCCCGCCCCGACGTGCAACGTCACAAAGGCAAAATTGCCCCCTTTGGCCTTTAATTTTGCCAATAATTCATCATCAAAATGCAAGCCAGCAGTCGGTGCTGCCACCGCACCGGGGACTTTATTATATACCGTCTGATAACGCTCTTTGTCCGCATTTTCATCAGGACGATCAATATAAGGCGGCAACGGCATATGCCCGATTTGGTTGAGAACATCCAAAACTGCGGTGTTTTTTTCCGCAATTTCCAGTTCAAACAACGCCCCTTGACGACCGAGCATGTTCACTTGAACGCCCTGATTTTCACCCAATTTATCTTCACCCAAAATCAACACCGTGCCGTCTTTTGGTGCTTTGCTAGCTCGAACATGGGCTAAAAACGTGGTTTCACTTAACACACGTTCCACTAACACTTCCAATTTCCCCCCACTGGCTTTACGTCCAAACATGCGAGCAGGGATAACCCGAGTATTGTTAAAAACTAACAGATCGCCAGCGTTGACTAAATCCAATACATCCGCAAAAGTGCGGTGCGAAATTTCCCCATTTTCACCGTTTAATTGCAATAAACGGCTAGCCGTACGGTTTGGGGTGGGGTAACGAGCAATTAGCTCATCAGGTAAATCAAAATAAAAATCGGATACCAGCATAACTCAAATAAGATATTGTTGAAATGTGCGATAGTCTATTGCGATTTTCCACGAAGTACAAGTAAAAACCTTTATTTATTAGCATTTTTTCGTTAGAATTAGACGTTTAATTCCAATGTAAAAACAAGATTGCCAATGCCGAAAATCGCTAAATTTTATCTCATCAAACCGACGTTATCGCCAAATACCCTGTCAGGCGAGATGGCGTTAGCTTGTGATTTATCCGCTCAATTATGGCGACAAGGACAACGTGTATTGATTGCTTGTGAAACCGAACAACAAGCCTTAGATTTAGACGAAGCCTTATGGGCAAGAGATCCCGAGCAATTTGTACCGCACAATTTATCGGGCGAAGTAACCAATTTCGCCACCCCGATCGAAATTAGCTGGATCGGCAAACGCAATGCCCAACGGCGAGATGTGTTGATTAATTTACAACAAACGGTTCCCGATTATGTGTCTGCTTTTAATCAAGTGATTGATTTTGTGCCAGTGGACGAAGAACACAAAGCCTTAGCCCGAGAACGGTATAAACAATATCGGCAGATGGGGTGGCAGATGGAGATGGTGGAGTAAAATGAAACTTTATCACGGCAGCAACCTAGCAATCCAAAACCCCGAAATCATTACAAGCTCTCGAACTTTAGATTTTGGCGCTGGATTTTATGTAACGTCTAGTTTTAGTCAAGCTAAACGTTGGTCGGAAATTGTGGTAAAACGCAGAAGAGAAGGCATTGCAACTGTTAGTATTTATGAGTTTGATGAAAAAGCCTTTGCAGAATTAGCCGTGTTAAAATTTGAACAAGCAGATGAGTATTGGTTAGATTTTGTAGTCGCAAATCGTAAACAGCAGCCTATTGCAGAAAAATACGATTTAGTGATTGGTGCAGTGGCGAATGATGCCACTTTGCCTGTGATTGATGATTATATGGACGGCAGATATACCAAAGCCGAAGCAGTGGCTCGTTTATTACCACAAAATTTGACGGATCAATATGCGTTTTTAACCGCAAAAGCCTTAAGCTATTTGCAATTTGAACGGAGCGAATAAATGAAAGTCGAAGCACGAACCCTAGATTTTTTCGATCGCCACGTTACTAAACTGATGATCGACAAATACGGCTTTGCCGAAATGGAAGCAATCCGTGCCTTTTTGCAATCGGAAACCTATCAAATGTTGATTGATAGTGAATTAGAATTATATAAATTAGGCCCTTATGCGTTATTTGATTTATGGGAAAGCGAAAAAATAACGGGCGATCCACGCAATTCGGTTTATATTCGGGCGAATTAAAATGAGTAAAGAAAGCGAATTTTTTATCTATTTGTTAGAACGTTATGCGGAATATAAAAATCAGTCCGCTGATGTTGTTTTAAAACAATGGGATAATTTAGGTTTAACGCAGTTTATTTATGATATGTACGAAATGTATCATTGCGAACGGTTGCAAAATGCGTTTGATGATATTGATGAATTAATGATTGAAAAACAAAATTTAAACAAAGAGAAAACAACCAAATGAAACAAAACCTTCAAATGGCAGACCGCTTTGAGCCGTCTGCGGTAGAACAAGCCTTATATCGCCACTGGGAAGAACAAGGGTATTTTAAACCGAGCGAAGATGAGAGCAAACCCGGCTACTGTATCGCTATTCCGCCGCCGAATGTAACGGGCTCACTCCATATGGGACACGCTTTCCAGCAAACGTTAATGGATACGCTAATCCGTTTTAACCGTATGGAAGGCAATAATACGCTGTGGCAAACGGGTACTGACCACGCAGGGATTGCGACTCAAATGGTGGTGGAACGCAAGATTGCAGCGGAAGAAGGCAAAACTCGCCACGATTATGGGCGTGAAGCCTTTATCAACAAAATTTGGGATTGGAAAGCCTATTCGGGCGGCACGATTAGCCAACAAATGCGTCGTTTGGGTAACTCGATCGACTGGGATCGTGAGCGTTTTACGATGGACGATGGCTTGTCTAATGCGGTGAAAGAAGTATTCGTTCGCTTGCACGAAGAAGGGCTGATTTATCGTGGCAAACGCCTTGTGAACTGGGATCCGAAATTGCACACCGCCATTTCTGATTTGGAAGTGGAAAACAAAGAGAGCAAAGGCTCGCTTTGGCATTTCCGCTATCCGTTAGCGAACGGTGCGAAAACCGCTGAAGGCAAGGATTATTTGGTGGTGGCGACCACTCGCCCTGAAACCGTACTCGGCGATACGGCGGTGGCGGTTCACCCTGAAGACGAACGTTATCAATCGCTTATCGGTAAATCGGTAATTCTGCCGTTAGCGAATCGTGAAATCCCTATTGTGGCGGACGATTATGTGGATCGTGAGTTCGGTACAGGTTGCGTGAAGATTACGCCCGCCCACGATTTCAACGACTACGAAGTGGGCAAACGCCATAATTTGCCGATGGTCAATGTGATGACTTTGAATGCCGATATTCGTGAGATCGCGGAAATTGTCGGCTCAGACGGTAAAATTTTAGAAAATTACACCGCGGTTATTCCTGCCGATTATCAAGGTTTAGAGCGTTTTGCGGCTCGCAAAAAAATAGTGGCGGATTTTGAAGCTCTCGGACTTTTAGAAGAGATCAAACCGCACGATCTCAAAGTGCCTTATGGCGACCGTGGTGGCGTGCCGATTGAGCCAATGCTGACCGATCAGTGGTATGTGAGCGTAAAACCGCTTGCGGAAGTGGCGACTAAAGCCGTTGAAGATGGCGAAATTCAATTCGTGCCGAAACAGTATGAAAACCTGTATTTCTCATGGATGCGTGATATTCAGGACTGGTGTATTTCTCGCCAACTTTGGTGGGGACACCGCATTCCTGCGTGGTATGACGAAGCGGGCAACGTGTATGTAGCACGCAATGAAGAAGAAGTGCGGGCGAAACATAATCTGCCTGCGGATCTTGCTTTAAAACAAGATGAAGACGTGCTAGATACGTGGTTCTCATCGGGCTTGTGGACGTTCTCAACCCTTGGCTGGCCTGAGCAAACCAAAGAATTGCGTATGTATCACCCAACAGACGTGCTGATTACGGGCTTTGACATCATTTTCTTCTGGGTTGCACGAATGATTATGTTCACAATGCACTTTATCAAAGACGAAAATGGCAAGCCACAAGTGCCGTTCAAAACCGTGTACGTTACGGGCTTGATTCGTGATGAAAATGGGCAAAAAATGTCCAAATCGAAAGGCAACGTGCTTGACCCGATCGATATGATTGATGGCATTTCGCTCGAAGATTTGCTTGAAAAACGCACGGGCAATATGATGCAGCCGCAACTGGCGGAAAAAATTGCCAAAGCGACCAAAAAAGAGTTTGCAGACGGCATTGCCCCACACGGCACAGACGCATTGCGTTTCACTTTGGCAGCTCTCGCAAGCAACGGTCGCGACATTAACTGGGATATGAAACGCCTTGAAGGCTACCGCAATTTCTGCAACAAATTGTGGAACGGTAGCCGTTTTGTTCTAACCAACGATAAACTCGATTTATCCGCTGGCGAAACCGAATTAAGCGTAGCGGATCGCTGGATTATTTCCACGTTTAACCGCACCGTGAACGAGTTCCGCACCGCTTTAAGTCAATACCGCTTTGACTTGGCAGCGAACGCCATTTACGACTTCACTTGGAATCAGTTCTGCGACTGGTATTTGGAACTCACCAAACCTGTGTTTGCCAACGGCACGGACGCTCAAAAACGTGGAGCAAGCCAAACCTTAGTGAACGTGCTTGAGCAACTACTTCGCCTAGCTCACCCGATTATGCCATTTATCACCGAAGAAATTTGGCAGAAAGTAAAAGGCTTTGCAGGGGTAACAGGCGAAACCATTATGTTGCAACCGTTTCCGAAAGCAGACGATGCCAAACTTGACGCACAAGCAGAAAAAGAGATTGAGTTCTTAAAAGAAATCATCGTTGCCGTGCGTAATATCCGTGCCGAAAGTAACATCGCCCCGAGTAAAGGGTTGGATTTATTGCTCAGAAATGTGGACACAGAAAATGGCAAAACCTTGCAAAAAAATGACCGCACTTTGAAAGCCTTAGCTAAATTAGATGATGTGAAAGTGCTTACGGACGGCGAAAAAGCCCCATTATCGGTTACAAAACTAGTCGGCAAAACCGAATTGCTCGTACCGATGGCAGGCTTTATCAACAAAGAAGTCGAACTCGCCCGTCTTGCCAAAGAGATTGAAAAACTCAACGGCGAAGTCTTACGCATTGAAGCCAAACTTTCTAACGAAGCCTTTGTGGCAAAAGCGCCTGAGCAAGTGATTGCGAAAGAAAGGGAGAAAATGCAAGGGTATCAAGAGGGTATTGCGAAGTTGGTGAGCCAGCAAGCAGAAATTGAATCCCTTTAATTGATCAATATCCTCTTGAATAAGGGGATATTTTTATATTAGGAAATGATGTTATGAAAGATATTTATTTTTTAACTATTAGTCGAGAAAATACAGTTCTGTCGCCCCAACCGCATTTAATGTTGTGTGGCGAGAATATTTCATTCTTAAATCCCATTTTGAAAAATTCTACATTCATAGAACAATCAGAAGACTTTTTTAATATGAAAGTGACTTTTTTTAAAGGAAGTCGATTTTCTCAAACATTAGAAAGTAAAGTGCTTTGTTCAGAAACTCAGTTATTTGGCAATAAAAATCAGTTACCTGAATGTAAATATCCTTGCTTGGGTAGAGTGGTGATTGCAACTGAAATTAAACAGCTCGATGGAGAATTGATTAAGAATATTTCTTGGTTTATTCGAGGATCTGAAACATTAAAACCTGAAAGTTTAAAAGAATTACCTAATGAATGGCGGATTATTGATGGTCGTGGCATGGCTTTATTAGAAAAATATCCACAAAGTTTGAAACAATCTTGTCGTCAGCTCTTTTTGGTTATGTTGGGGTTAGCTTATTATTATGCTTTGCAACAAATTAATGAAGAGCTTTCTTATGTTTTGTCAAAATCAGACAATACGAGCGAATTAGATCAACTTTATTCTGATGCGTCAATATTTAATGCCAGTTATTATTTTTATAATCCCATTGAATTTTCTCGTTATGCAACTTTTCGAACTTGGCAAGATGTGCGAGAAGCCTATCATCTTGAACAAAAAAACAAAGAAATTACCTCTCAATTAGCTCAAGTGCATCAAATTTTAAGCTATACCGAGCAGAAAAATGAACAAATATTAGACAAATCAAGAAATAAAAAAATCGCATGGTTTGGGGGGATTATATCTGCACTAGGCTTAGTTGAGGTGATTGATGTGATAAAAAATTGGTTAAGCTAGCGCTTTAAATATTTAAGCGAAAGAATGTTATTGTCCAAAACCCGTAATTATTATTTGATGAAAGTTGTTGGAAAGAGACTATAACAAAATTTGTATAACAGCTTGTTTTTTATATAGTAACTAAAAAATGAGCTATTTAATCTCTATTTATAAGGATAACCATGAGAAAACTACTTTCAACATTATTTATACTGTCAGCAACCAGTGTGGCAGTGGCAAAAGAAGTGAATATTAAATTTTTAGGTACATCAGATGTACATGGGCGTATTGTGCCGTGGTCTTATGGGGCAGATGTTGCGGATAAATCTGGCTCCTATGCACAAATTTCAACCTATGTAAACGAGGTGCGTAAACATAACAAAAATGTTGTATTGGTTGATATTGGTGATGCCATTCAAGATAACCAAGTGGAAACCTTTGCTAAAACGGAGCAATATTACAAAGATAATCCCGTACCCAAAGTATTGAATGCAATGAAGTATGATTTTTTTGTTTTAGGAAATCATGAATTTAATTTTGGGATGACGGCGTTAGATGAAACTCTGAAAGATATTGAGGCCAAAATTCTCACCGCAAATTTCTATTATCAAGATGGAAAGCGCTATGTTGAACCCTATGCAATTATTGAGAAAGAGGGCGTAAAATTAGGGATTCTTGGCTTAACAACACCGATGTCAGCAACCTTTGAAAAAGATTCGGGGCATTTGGATAAGATGAAATTTAGTTCCCCGACGGAAGAGGCTAAAACGCAAATTGCAGAATTAAAAAAACAGGGCGTTGATGTGATTATCGTTCTTGCTCATATGGGGATTGAAAATGAAAATAATATTCCTGATACAGGTGTTGCTGATCTTGTGAATAATGTCGAGGGGATTGATGTAATTATTGCAGGGCATATGCACAAAAATGTGCCAGCAGAAACCATTAAAAATACGCTAATTACTGAACCGCATCGTTATGGTACGGTCGTGTCAGAAGTGGATTTAGCATTTGATGTGGCGGATGATGGCAAAGTGAAATTACTGAGCAAAGCAGCCAAAACCGTTCCTGTTAAAGCACTTGAGGCGGATCCGAAGATTGAGCAAATTTATCAACCTTACCACGATGAATTACGCCGTTTAAATAATGTTAAGATTGGCGAAGTGGCGAACGATATGATCCCACAAGGAAAAGATCACGGTGTATCGATTGCATTTGCTCGAGATACTGGCATGTCATCTTTTATTACCGATGTAGAAAAACATTACAGCCAAGCCGATGTCGTTTCGTTCGCTTATGATTATGAAACGGTACGTTTAGATAAGGGCGATATTAAGAAAAAAGATATCATCTATAATTACCGTTATGCGGGGGGCGATGTGACCGTATATGAAGTCACAGGTAAACAGTTAAAACAATATATGAATTGGTCTGCGGATTACTTTGATACGATTCAAGCTGGCGATAAAGATTACCGTTATAATGACGTGCGCGGTAAATCAAAATACGTGACCTTTGATATTTTTGGTGGTGTGAAATACCATGTTGATTTACGTCAACCAAGTGGTGAAAAAATCACGAACTTAACCTTTGCTGATGGTAAAGCGATTACGGATGACGCCAAAATTAAGTTAGGGATGAATTCCTATCGCTATGGTCAGTTGATTAAACAGGGCGGTATCTGGGCAGGGCAACAAATCCCTGTACTTTGGGAATCTAAAGTCGCTATGGGGGCAGAGGCTGGTACCATTCAAAATATGATGATTGATTATATTCAGAACGTGAAACAGGGCAAAATTGACGGTGTATCACATAATTATTGGAAATTAGTCGGATTGGATTAGACTATCATGCAGAAAATGTCGCTTTATCTGGTGAGGAAAAGCGACATTTTATTTGTTATGCCCAAATTATACTATTTGTTCAAAGAAAGGCGCTATAAAATAACGATTAACAACTACAATTCCCCCCTAAAAACTGATAGAATCCATTCCATCTACGGCTTTTTGTTAAATGTATATGGAGTATTCTATGAAAATCGTTTTTCTTGACAGCACTGCATTACCAAAACACATTCCCATTCCACGTCCTAATTTTGAACATCAATGGGTCGAATTTGAACACACTTCTGCTGAACAAGTGTTAGAGCGTGCGGCAGATGCGGACATTGTGATTACCAGTAAAGTGGTGTTTAGCCGTGAAATCATGGCTCAATTACCTCAATTAAAACTCATTGCATTAACCGCTACTGGTACAGATAATATTGACAAAGTCGCAGCGAAAGAATTCGGTATTGCTGTAAAAAATGTTGCGGGTTATTCAGCGGTGACCGTGCCAGAACATGTACTAGGCTTTATTTTTAGCCTAAAACATAGTTTACATTTGTGGTATAAAGATCAGTTGCAAGGTAAATGGACGGAGAGCAAACAATTCTGCTATTTTGATCATCCTGTGCAAGATGTACGTGGTTCAACTTTAGGCGTATTTGGTAAAGGTTCGCTGGGTTCAGAAGTGGGGCGATTAGCCACGGCTTTGGGCATGAACGTGCTTTATGCGGAACATAAAAACGCCACTCAATGCCGTGAGGGTTACACGCCTTTTTATGATGTGTTAGCACAAGCCGATGTGTTAACCTTGCATTGCCCATTGACTCCCGAAACGAAAAATCTTATTAATGCGGAAACCCTTTCTCATTGTAAAAAAGGGGCGTTGTTAATTAATACTGGACGTGGTCCATTAATTGATGAACAAGCAGTGGTGGATGCGTTAAAAAGCGGGCAACTTGGTGGCGTGGCCATTGATGTGTTAGGTAAAGAACCAGCCGCCAAAGACAACCCACTAATTATAGCGAGTCAGACTTTGCCGAATATTATTATCACCCCACATATCGCTTGGGCATCGGATCAAGCGGTTGAGATTTTGGTGGATAAAGTGCGGTTAAATTTAGAAGAATTTGTGAGAACAGGCAAATAATGAACTTGGGTATTTCAGCGTTTATTGCCTTACGTTACTGGCGAGCCAAAAGTGCGGATCGTTTTGGACGATTAGTGACTAACCTTGCCAGTAGTGGTATTGTGCTTGGCGTGATGGCGTTGATTATTGTTTTATCGGTGATGAACGGATTAGAACAACATCAAAAACGCCAAGTTTTATCCAGCTTACCCCATGCTATTGTGATGAAAAAAAATGGGCATTTTTCCACTGCACAATTTCAATCGGAATTGCCTGATTTAAGCCAACAGAATGTAATCAATGGTGTGACGCTGATTAATAGCACGAAAGCCATTTATCAAACGGCAAACGGTGTCAGTGCTGGTCAAGTGATTGGGGTGAAACAGCCGAGTGATGATCATTTATTAGATTATTTAGATCAAGGCAAATTAGATCATTTATTACCAACCGGTGAATTTAAATTAATTATTGGTTCACAATTAGCCCAAAAATTAGATGTGCAAGTGGGTGATAAAATTCGCCTAATGTTAACAGAAAATAGCCAATATACGCCTTTAGGTCGAATCCCTATGCAACGCTTGTTCACCGTGAGTGAGATTTATTTTGCCACGAATGAGGCATCGGGTTATGAAACCTTTGCAAACTTAGCGGATATTGGGCGTTTAATGCGAATTAAACCTGAAAACGCACAAGGCGTACGATTATTTCTGCAAGATCCTTTTCAAATCACTGAACTTACCCAAATTTTCCCCGAAGATCAATGGCAAATTGACGATTGGCGAAGTCAAAAAGGCGAATTTTTTCAAGCGGTACGCATGGAAAAAAACATGATGGGCTTATTAATTAGCTTAATCATCGTGGTGGCGGTGAGCAATATTATTACCTCATTGAGTTTAATGGTGGTGGATAAACAGGGTGAAATTGCAATTTTACAAACCCAAGGCTTAACTAAAAAACAAGTGCGGTGGATTTTTATTCTACAAGGTTTTTTTGTGGGATTAGTGGGAACCTTGATCGGTGCCGTGTTAGGCGTGTTGATCACGCTGTATTTAGGCGATATTGTGAATGCCATTAATCCTGTGGGTATTTATTTACCGACCGAGATTAATCTATGGCAGATTGCGGTGATTGTGGTGTTTTCGTTGGGATTGTCGTTGGTATCGACGGTTTATCCGGCGTATCGGGCGAGTAGAGTCGAGCCTGCCGAGGCTCTGCGGCATGAATAATCGGTTTCGCCGATGGCGACCGTACTTTCTTTTGCTTGTGCAAAAGAAAGTAGGCAAAGAAAAGCACACCCCAACTTCACCGCTTTTCTTTGCTCGTTTGGCATTTTCTTCACGCTAAATTTTGAACTCGCTTCGCTCAGACATGCAAAATTTAGCTAAAAATGCCAAGTCGCAAAGGCGGTTCAGATGGGGCCCCGATTTTTTAACCGAGCATGATTAAAAGTGTGGTGTATTTATGAAAAGTTTTAATTTTTTCACCGCACTTGGTTTTGTTAATTATGGGGGCCCCGTCTTTGCCGCCTGAAAATCATTAAATTTGTAGGAAAAGTTGTACTGTTTGAGCGAAGCGAGTTTACAACTTTTCCGTTAAGCAAATTTAATGATTTTCAGGAAACAAGGCAAAATCGGGGTGTGCTTTCTTTTTGCTTACTTTTGCTTTGCACAAGCAAAGAAAAAGTAAGTCGCCCATCGGGCGAAACCCGATTTAAATAAAATAATCAATTTAAACTAAAAAATAATTTAAACTAAAAAACTTAACAAAGAACATAAAAATGACAACAGAATTATTAACCTGCAAAAACATCACCAAACATTACCACGATGGCGAAACCAAAACCCAAGTCCTCAATGACATCAATTTCGTCCTCAACGAAAAAGAATTGGTCGCCATTGTCGGCTCGTCAGGTTCGGGCAAAAGTACCCTGCTTCATACCCTCGGCGGACTGGATCAACCGACCACAGGCGAAGTGTTTATCAAAGGGCAATCGCTACAAAAAGCAAGTAGCGATGAATTAGCCAAATTACGTAATCAATATCTCGGTTTTGTGTATCAATTTCATCATTTAATGGCGGATTTCACCGCACTTGAAAATGTGATGATGCCAATGTTAATCGGCAATCAAAACAAAACCGAAGCCAAAGATCGGGCGGAAAAGATCTTAAAATCTGTTGGACTTTCGCACCGCATTTCTCACAAACCGTCAGCCTTATCAGGTGGTGAACGTCAGCGTGTGGCGATTGCAAGGGCGTTAGTCAATAATCCAGCGTTGGTATTGGCGGACGAACCAACAGGGAATTTAGACCGAGCTACCACCGAAAGTATTTTTGAGTTAATTCAACGACTTAATCAAGAACAGGGCATCGCCTTTTTATTGGTCACGCACGATTTGCATTTGGCAGAAAAATTACAACGTCGCATGATTATGCAAGACGGCGTATTGCGAGCGGAGTAGGCGATGAATACCGCATTCTTAATTAGTTGGCGTTACCAACGAGCCAAGCAAAAAAATCATTTGGTTTCCCTGATTGCATTTTTCTCTACACTCGGCATTGCATTGGGCGTGGCGGTATTGATCGTGGGATTGAGTGCCATGAATGGGTTTGAGCGAGAACTGAATAACCGTATTTTAGCCGTTGTTCCTCATGCTGAAATTATATCGGCGGAAAATCAGCCCATAACTGACAAACAACAATTAGTCAGCACCTTGCAACAAGTACCCAATATTCAAGGTGTATCGCCTTTTGTCAGTTTTACTGCTTTAGTAGAAAATGGGGCAAAAATGAAAGTGGTGCAAGTGAAAGGGGTGGACAAAACAGCACAAGATACGGTCAGCCGATTAGGGGATTTTGTTCTTGATCAGGCATGGCAATCGTTCTCTAATCATTCAGGCTTAGTATTAGGCTACGGCATTGCCAAAGAGTTAGAGGTACAAACAGGCGATTGGGTAACGTTGCTGATTTCGCAAAATAACGGTGAAGACATGGCACAACCAAGTCGTGAGCGGATTCAGGTGTCGGGAATTTTACGTTTAGACGGTCAACTTGATCATAGTTATGCCCTCATGCCGTTAGCCCAAGCACAACAATATTTAGACTACAATGCCAATCAAATTTCAGGTGTCGATCTGAAAGTGGCGGATCCGTTTAACATGAATAGCTTGGATTTTTCTGCGTTAAACAGCTATCCACAATTACTCAATTTACAAACTTGGGTGAGCAAATTCGGCTATATGTACCGTGATATTCAACTGATCCGTACCATAATGTATATTGCCATGGTGCTAGTGATTGGGGTAGCTTGCTTTAATATTATTTCCACGCTGATCATGGCAGTGAAAGACAAAGCGGGCGATATTGCGATTATGCGAACATTAGGGGCAAACAACGCCTTTATTAAACGCATTTTTGTCTGGTATGGCTTACAAGCAGGCATGAAAGGCTGTTTAATCGGCATTGTGTTAGGGGTATTTTTAGCCTTAAATTTAACCGCACTTATTCAAGGTTTAGAAAGTCTGATTGGACGAAAATTATTATCTGACGGCATTTACTTTGTGGATTTCTTACCAACAGAATTACATTGGCAAGATGTGCTATTCGTGTTGGTTTCTGCATTATTATTGAGTTTATTGGCAAGTCTTTACCCAGCCAATCGAGCTGCAAAATTACAACCTGCTCAAGTATTAAGCAGTTATTAAAATAATTGCATTGTACTAGTTTACTAGTGCAGAAATTGATGCTACATTAACAGCATGTTTACACGGAAAGTGTTTTATTGATTTTATGAGAGTGATGAACTATGGTAAAAAGTAAAAATGAAATTCGTATTGCGAATGACGATACCCGTATTGGTAAAATTGAACAATTATTGCCCCCAGTCGCATTATTAGAAAAATATCCAGCCAGCGATGTAGCGATTAAAACGGTAAAAGCGGCACGCCTTGAAGCACATAATATTATTCATGGTACAGATGATCGTTTATTAGTCGTGATTGGTCCTTGTTCGATTCATGATCCAAAAGCGGCAATGGAATATGCGAACCGATTAAAACCATTACGTGATAAATACAAAGACACATTACAAATTATTATGCGTGTGTATTTTGAAAAACCTCGTACTACCGTGGGTTGGAAAGGGTTGATTAACGATCCGTATTTAAACGACAGTTATGCGTTAAATGACGGTTTACGTATAGCACGTAAATTATTAGCCGATATTAATGATTTAGGTTTGCCGACCGCTGGCGAATTTTTAGATATGATCACGCCGCAGTATGTGGCGGATTTAATGAGTTGGGGAGCGATTGGTGCAAGAACCACCGAATCACAAGTTCACCGTGAATTAGCCTCAGGACTTTCTTGCCCTGTGGGCTTTAAAAATGCTACCAACGGCGGTGTAAAAATTGCCCTTGATGCTATTGGTGCGGCGGAAGCCCAGCACTATTTCTTATCTGTAACAAAATTTGGACATTCCGCCATCGTTTCTACCAAAGGTAATCAGGATTGCCACATTATCTTACGTGGTGGCGATAAAGCCACCAATTATGACGCAGAAAGCATTGCCAAAGTCTGTGCCGATATTGAAAAAACAGGACATATTGGTCACGTTATGGTCGATTTCAGCCATGCCAACAGCAGCAAGCAATTTAAACGTCAAATGGACGTATGCCAATCTATCAGCAACCAATTAGCCCAAGGTTCAAAACAAATTTTTGGCGTGATGGTAGAAAGCCACTTAGTAGAAGGTCGTCAAGATTTAGTCCCGAATAAACCACTCACTTACGGACAAAGTATCACTGATGCTTGTATCGGTTGGGAAGACACTGAAATCTTGTTGCAACAGCTTGCAGAGGCGGTTGAGGAAAGAAGAAAAGGGTAATTTATTCAGTGATATAGAAGTGCGGTGGAAAAAATAGTTGTTTTTTTCACCGCACTTTTTTTGTTTGTGTATCTTCCTGAAAAGCCCCTTATCAGTTGGACGAACTGCCGTTTGAGATTCCTGAGAGTTGGGTGTGGGTGAGATTGGGGGATATTTTTAATTTACAAGCGGGTAAATTTATTTCAGCATCAGAGATTTATTCAGAAAATGATGATGACTTATACCCCTGTTATGGTGGAAATGGATTGCGGGGATTTGTTCGACAATATAATAGAAATGGAGCTTTTCCATTAATTGGTCGTCAAGGAGCATTATGTGGCAATATTAATTTTGCACAAGGAAAATTTTATGCAACAGAACACGCTGTCGTAGTTGAGACATTTGCAAATGTAAGTGTTAAATGGGCTATTTATTTTTTAATACAGATAAATTTAAATCAATACGCTACGGCAACAGCTCAACCAGGTTTGTCTGTTAATAAAATTAATCTTGTATATATTCCTTTACCCCCATTAAACGAACAGCACCGCATTGTCACCAAAATAGAAGAACTACTTCCATTTATTGATCAATACGATCAAAAAGAACAAGCCTTAACCGCATTAAATAAAAATTTCCCTGAGCAGTTAAAAAAATCCATTTTACAAGCGGCGATTCAAGGCAAACTCACCGAACAGCTAGACACCGATGAACCAGCTATTGAACTGGTGAAACGGATTCAAGCGGAAAAACTGCGGTTGATTTCTGAAAAAAAATTGAAAAAGCCGAAAGGGCAATCGACGGTTTTCGATCCAGATAATTTACAGAATGAGAATGTGCCGTTTGAGATTCCTGAGAATTGGGTTTGGGTGAGATTGGGGGATATCGTATTTAATACAGGACAAAAAACACCCAATAAAAAATTTTTTTATATTGATGTTGGTTTAATTGATAATAAAAATCACAAATTAAGCCAAATAGAAAATATTATAGATCCTGAAAATGCACCATCTCGGGCAAGAAAATTAGTAAAAAATGGCTCTATTTTATATTCAACCGTTAGACCTTATTTGCAAAATGTTTGTATTATTGATGAAGAGTTTAAATATGAGCCTATTGCAAGTACGGCATTTGCTGTAATGAATGTTTTTTCTGGTGTTTATAATAAATTCTTGTTTTATTATTTACTGAGTCCAGCATTTACTGATTTTGTTAATCAAGAAATGATTGGTGTTGCTTATCCTGCAATTAATGATGAGAAATTATTTAATTTTATTGTTCCACTCCCCCCACTAACTGAACAATATCGCATAGTAGAAAAAATAGAATTATTATTAAAACAAATCGATCATTTATCGTAGGGTCGGATCTATGTATCCGACCGAAATCACGCTCCGTTAATCAATGGGCGGATACGTAGATCCGCCCCTACAAAATTATCACCAATCAATAATCTTATTCACAATTGCTTGTTGCTCCGTGCTAGTTCTTCGCAAATAAATTCGGGTGGTTTCGATACTTTCGTGTCCCATTAAATCGGCTAAAAAGGCAATATCATTAAATCGTTCCAAAAAACTTTTAGCAAAGCGATGACGAAAGGAATGTGGATAAACGACTTTCGGATCTAATTGATAACGTTTTGCCAAGATCTTTAATTGCCCAGAAATTCCCCTTGTGGTAATGCGTTCGCCGTATCGATTTAAGAAAATAAAGCCATATTGTTTATGTTGAGCTGTTAGCCAAGCTAAACATTCTTGTTGTAATTTTTCGGGGATATAAATTCGGCGTAATTTCCCGCCTTTGGAATAAAGATCAAGGAAACCCACTTGAATATGTTCGCATTTAAGTTGAATCAGCTCACTCACCCTTGCCCCAGTCGCTGCCATAAAACGAATGACAAAATACCAATAAAGCTCATTATCTTCTTTTAGTCGCTGTTTAAAATAATGATAATCGGCTTCACTAATCACGTTTTCTAAAAAAGGCTTTTGTTGCACTTTCACAAAAGACATTTTCCATTTTGCTTTTTTAATAAATTCCAAATAACAATTAATGGATCGCAATCGTAAATTAACGGTTTGTGGTTTAAAATGTTCAATTAAATAAACCTTATATTCTTTCAAATTAGATTTATTAATTTCAGGAAAAAGATGAAAATATTGTTTCACGGCAAATAAATAAGCGGAAACGGTATTTTTAGCGAGATTAGATTGCATTAAATGCTGTTGATATGATTTTATCATATTGATTTCCTTTTGTTGTTTGAAAATCAATATGATAAATCAAGCATTGTTTATTTATACAGGCAATGTTAAAATAGATAAAAATTTAATTGGAAGGTCTAGAAATGACAAAAAAGATAGAGATTAATGAAAAAGAGTACGACTTATCTCATTTGGATGTCTTTTATCATACATTTATACAAAATGAAACTAAAACATCTAATCAAAAGACATACCGTTGTCTTATTGAATTTAGTCATCACTGTTTTACTAAGAGTCCTAATATTCATAAGGGTGAAACATTAAATGATTATGACACTATGTTACATTATAAAACAGAAAAAGAAACAAGAATATTTAATTATGATAGATATGAATTATCAAAAAAGTTACCAGAAATTCTAAAAAATATGGATAAGCAAAAATGCTTTTTCACTTCTGCTGACGATAAATTCTTGACTATTTCAATACAACGATTAGACGGAACATTCATTGATTACGAAATTTATTTTTCACTCAAGCGATCTAAAAAATGTGATGTACATATCTTCATAAACAGTGCGTATGCTAAAGACGTAAATTACAAGCACAAGGAAAGAAAAAAAATCAGACGTAAACCAATTTCATTTTTTGTATTACTGAAAAATACATTAGAAAACAAGAAAATAAAACGCCCTAAATAGTAAAGCCCCATAAAATTATGGGGCTGTACAGAAACCGCTTTATAACCGCTCTTGGGCTAGTAACCTAAAAAGGCTGGACAAACGCTAGGGAAATTCCCCATTTCTGCTTACACGTCTTGTTAGTAATCTTAGTATATAATATCTATTCTTTAATAGCAAAATATTTTGAAGCTTACTAGAGCTAGATAGGATCAAATTCATTGATCCTGCTATAGGCTCAGGCGGTTTTCTTGATTTAATAACAATTCAATTTTTTCCACTATGCGATGTTGTTCAGCGATTGGGGGAAGTGGAATTAATTGTTTTTTTAATACATCAGCAGTAATAGCAAGAAAGGTAGATCCTGTTGCTTTTTGAATAAATGTTGTTTTAAACGGCAATAACCAATAATATAAAAAAAGGTGGCTAATTAATAATGGTTCTATACTTGCCAATCCACGTCCAATACAAATATCCCTGTCTGTGATATTCACTTCTCCAACAGGAGCTCTTACACAAATTAAAATTGAATTTTTATAAGCAAAAGTTATTGGTTCACTGGTGAATTTATCATTCTTATTGATAAAAACCTGACCAAATGAACTTTTTCCCTGATGAAACTCATAGCCATTATTTATTTCATTTATACTTTCTCCTTTTGGAGATGATCCCATTGTTATGTTAGCTATATGTTCCAACCGTGCCCATACCCAATTCTTTGGTATTTCAAAAGGAAACTTAACGCACTGTAAATTATCAGGATCGAAAACCACCGCCTGCCCTTTCGGCTTTTTCAATTTCTTTTCAGAAATTAACCGCAGTTTTTCCTCTTGAATACGTTTCACCAGCTCAATAGCAGGCTCATCGGTATCCTGCTGTTCAGTCAACTTGCCTTGAATCGCCGCTTGTAAAATGGATTTTTTTAACTGTTCAGGGAAATTTTTATTTAATGCGGTTAGGAGTTGTTCTTTTTGATCGTATTGATCGATAAATGGAAGTAGTTCTTCTATTTTAGCGACAATGCGGTGTTGTTCGGAAAGTGGAGGAAGTGGAAATACAAAATTTTCTACATTTTTAGATGATAGATTTGGTTGAGCTGTACCATTGTTATATTTATTTATCTCATCTTTTATTAAAGGAGAATTTAAATATGTGAAAACATAGTCTAAATTTAACAATTCAAAATTATATAATCTTAAAATAACTAAAGATGAAGCTATAGCCCCTTTAGAATATAAAAATATTCCATTTTTTCCTAAAGAACCTCTAATACACAAAACAATATCATTAAATTGTAATTTTCCACTATTTAATAAATTATATTGTCTTTCATTTAAAAATTTAAGATGTTTATCAGATACTATTCCATTATCTAAATTAATAGCACTAATAAATGGAATACCTTTATCGTGTAATTTGTCTTTAGATGGATAATTCTTTCCTCTATCTCCATTTAATACACTCATAATATCCCCCAATCTTACCCACTCCCAACTATTCGGAATCTCAAAGGGCAGGTCGTCAAAGGTATAAGGGGCTTTATCGGCAGATTTTTTGCTTTTTTTAATTTTACCTTCGGCAATCAAGCGGTCCTTTTCCGCTTGAATTTTACCTAGCAAAACACTTGCAGGTTCATCATTCGGATCTTGTGGCACAAGTTTGCCTTGAATGGCAAGTTGCAAAATCGCATTTTTTAATTGTTGAGCTTTCATTTTTTGTTTTACTCTGTTTAAAATTCAGTTATCAAGTAATACTTAATAACTGAATTTATCATAATATATTGTTATATAATGATTAATCTCATTATTGATTGATTTTTAATCGCAGGTGTCAAAAATTTTAATCTACAACTTAATCCCCAAAATCCCCGTAATTTCACCTAAAATACGATCAATGTCGGCATTAAGTGCGGTGCGTTTTTGTTGATATTGTTGGATCAACTCATCAGGCGGTAAAATTTCTTCTTCTTCGTGGGGGAAACCGCATAAATCAAGGTTAAATTGACGATCGGCAATCTCTTGATAGCTAAAACTTTTCGCCTTAAAAAAACCGTCAATTTCAATGTCTTTGCGGTCATTCCACCATTCCACTACGTCATTAAAATGTTCCAATTTCATCGGTTTGGTTTTGGAGAAATTTTTATAGCCTTGTGGCATATCTAAACGATAAAACCACGTTTTTTCCGTGGCTTGGGTGTTGTCAAAAAATAAAATATTGGTGGTAATGGACGTATAAGGGGCGAATACGCTATGGGGCAGGCGAATAATCGTATGCAAATTCATTTCGCTTATTAGTTTTTGTTTAATCGCCACTTTGGCATTGTCCGTGCCGAATAAAAAACCATCTGGCAACACAATCGCTGCTCGTCCGTTTTTCTTTAAACGATACATAATCACCGACATAAACAAATCGGCGGTTTCGCTACTGCGTAAATTGGTGGGGAAATTGGTTTTTATTTGCTCAATTTCACTGCCACCATAAGGCGGATTCATTAAAATGATGTCAAATTTATCGGCTTCCGTATAATCTTTCACCGATTTTTCAAGGGCATTGTCGTGGTGAACATCGGGGTTATCAATATCGTGTAATAACAAATTGGTGATACAAAGTAAATGTGGCAGGGCTTTTTTCTCAATGCCGTAAACCGATTGATTAAACAAACTGCGGTCAGAAACCGACTGAATTTGTAGCTCCAACACCTTTAAGGCGGACGTTAAAAATCCGCCCGTACCACAGGCAAAATCGGCAATGCGTTCGCCTAATTTGGGCTTGATCATCTGCACCATAAAATCCGTCACGGCACGTGGTGTATAAAATTCGCCTGCATTGCCCGCACTTTGTAGGCTTTTTAAAATATTCTCGTAAATATCGCCAAAAGCGTGGCGTTCTTGGTATTGCTCAAAATTAATTTCATCAATAATATTAATCACTTGGCGTAATAACACGCCATTTTTCATATAGTTATTATTATCTTCAAACGCCGCCCGAATAATCCGTTGATTCATTGGGGTTTGAGCGGAAACAGGCAGATTTTTCAACGCAGGAAAGAGATCGTTATTGACAAAATTAAGCAGTTCATCACCTGTCATTGCCTTGCCGTCTTTACGATCTTTCGCCCAATTTCCCCAACGTAGGAAATCGGGGATAAGGGAGCGGTAATTATCGTTAATCAACTCCCATTCTTGTTCTTTGGCATCATAAATTTTTAAAAACAAAATCCACACGATCTGCTCAATACGCTGTGCATCACCGTTAATTCCTGCATCATTTCGCATTACATCTTGCAGGCGTTTGACTAAATTATTTAGGCTCATAGGGTTCCTTGTGTTGTTTGTTTAAAAGTGCGGTCAAAATGGGGGATTTTTTATTCTGCATAAATCATCTTCTCCAATCCTTTCACCGCTTTTTGATACAATTCTTTGCCACCAAATTTTTTGATAATGGACACTAAACCGCCAAAAGGACTAAATTGTGGCGTTTGCAAGAGTTCGGTTTTGGCTAAATCTTTTACGCCGGATTTCACATATTCATCTAGCAATAGCCCTAAAACCTGTTGATTTTCTTCGGGATATTGTTCCACATAGCCACTTTGTTTGACTCTCTCAGCTCGTTCGGTTTTGGTGAGTGGGGTTTTGTTGAATGCCACGCTACTGAGCAAGTCAAAATCATCAATATTGTCGTCCAAATGGGCTTTTTTGCGTAAGCTGACGAGCCATTTATTGTTGGCGTAGAATTTTTCGGATAGGGTTTCAGAACCTTGCTGCCATTGCTGTTTAAATTGCTCAAAATCGGCAAAATCTTGCTGAATATGACGTTTGGAGAATTGATCGATATCTTCATACACCAATTCGCCTTGTTCGTTGAGATATTGTACTTTTTCATCAATAATGCGTAATTCGAGCTTGCCTGCTTCAATAATAATAGCTGGTTTGTAGATCTTAGGATCTTCTTCTATCTTGTCAGGTTTATTTCCGTTATCTGGATCGGGATATTTTGTTGGTTTGGGATTAGGCTCAGGATCTAAAATGACAACCGGCTCCCCATCAAAATCAGGATCCGCAAACAATTTGCTTACACCACGAAAATCCATAATGGTGAAGAAATTTTTGTCCGCTTCGGGGCGAAGTCGGGTGCCACGTCCGATAATTTGTTTGAATTCGGTCATTGATTGAATATTGGCATCCAACACCACGAGTTTACAGGTTTGGCTGTTGACCCCTGTGGTCATTAATTTTGATGTTACCGCAATCACAGGATAGGCTTTTTCTTCATTTTTTACATCACAAAAGGCTTCTAAATCGCCTGTTTTGCTGGGCTGATCACCAGTGATTTGGCGGATATATTTGGGATTTTGTTGCACCATATCCGCATTTAAGCGTGAAAGCTCGGCGACCATCCGTTGAGCGTGGTCAATATTGGCACAAAACACGATAGTTTTATCATTGCGGTTATTTTGCTTTAAATGCTCGGTAATGCGTTCTGCCACAAGGCGAGTACGGTCGTCTAGCACAATGTTGTAATCAAAATCTTTCACGGTGTAAAAACGATCTTCTACAGGGTTGCCATTTTTGTCTAATAGCCCTTTAGGTGGTCGCCAGCCTTTTAAATCGCAATCTAAATTGACATCAATCACCCGATAGGGGGCAAGAAAGCCGTCCTCAATGCCTTGTTTTAAGCTGTAGGTGTAAATCGGATCGCCGAAATAATGGATATTGCTGGCGTCCGCCGTTTCTTTGGGCGTGGCGGTCATCCCAATATGGGTAGCTTGATCGAAATAGTCCAAAATCGCTCGCCAGTTAGAATCTTCTTTGGCACTGCCACGATGACATTCATCAATAATAATCAAGTCAAAAAAGGACGGTTGGAATTGCTTAAACAGCTCATTTTCAGCGGTAGGGCTGCCGTCTAATTGTTGATATAAAGCCATATAAATTTCAAAGGCACTGTCCATTTTGCCTTGCACTTTGGTGATGACTTTTTTGAACGGTTTAAAATCTTCTCGAATGGGTTGATCCACCAAAATATTGCGATCCGCTAAAAACAGGATTTTTTTCTTTGCTCCACTGGCTTTTAAACGGTGAATAATTTGAAAAGCGGTGTAGGTTTTGCCAGTGCCGGTTGCCATCACAATTAAAATGCGTTGTTGCCCATGGGCGACCGCTTCAATGGTGCGGTTAATGGCGATTTCTTGATAATAACGGGGTTCTCGAAAAGTGTTTGCGTCGGTGTAATAAGGTTGCTGAATGAGTTTCAACTGTTCGGGGGTATATTGGCTGAAAAAACGCTCGCTTAATTCATCAGGCGTTGGAAATTGGTTCATCGGCAGGGTGCGTTGCACGCCTGTTAAAAAATCGTGTTCCACAAATTCATCGCCGTTACTACTATAGGCAAAGGGAATATCAAGTAGTTGAGCGTAATCTATGGCTTGTTGTAGCCCATCTCTTGAACTGTGCTTATTATCCTTGGCCTCCACAACGGCAATTTTTTGATTGGGGGAGTGATAGAGTAAATAATCCGCCCGTTTGGCTTCTTTGCGAGAGGCTTGTTTGGTTTTCGGATCGATTAACATTCTCCCATCAGTAAAAGGTTTTAGCACCGAAAAGCTGTATTCTTCGCTGATTTGACGCTCGTTCCAACCTGCTTGAACAATGGCTGGCGTGATAAATTTGGTGCGAATATCCGCTTCGGACATTTGGCGTTTTTCTTCTGGTGTGAATTCCGTGGACATAAGGTTAACTTCCGATAATGATTTATTATGTTGAGATTATGCCAAAATTCTTGAGATTTTTCTATCTTTCCAACAAGATAAAAATTTCAGAAATTTATACCGCACTTTTCCCTTAAAAAGCCCATGAATTTGGTATATGATATACGGCATATTTTGTTATGCAGAGATAGATTTTATGGCCAAAAAACCGACGTCCACACGAGAGCAAACGCTAGAGCAAGCCAATATTCCGCCACATTCTATTGAGGCGGAGCAGGGGGTGTTAGGGGCGGTGATGTTGAATAATCAGCATTGGGAAAATGTGATTGAACGTGTGGTAGCGGATGATTTTTATACGGCAGCACATCGTTTTATTTTCCGTGAAATGGACATGTTGGCTCGTCAGAATTCACCGATTGATTTGATTACCTTAGATAAATCCTTGAAAGATCGAGGGGTCATTGATGAAGTCGGTGGGTTTGCTTATTTGGCTGAATTATCTAAAAATACGCCAAGTGCAGCGAATGTGAATGCTTATGCGGAGATCGTGCGAGAAAAAGCAGTGTTGCGTGAGTTGATTGGGGTGGGGAATAATATTGCTCAGATGGCCTATCAACCAAAAGGTAAAGATGTCAAAGATATTCTCGATCAAGCTGAGCGAGAAGTGTTTCAAATTGCGGAAAAACGTACCTCTGAAAACGAAGGGCCAGAAAATGTGTTGTCGATTTTGGGACGTACCATTGATCGCATTGAAATGTTGAGAAATATGAAAAACAATGGGTTAACCGGCGTGTCGACAGGGTTTATTGATTTAGATCACATCACATCAGGTTTACAGAAATCCGATTTGATCATTGTGGCGGCGCGTCCCTCCATGGGAAAAACGACTTTTGCCATGAATATTTGTGAGAAAGTAGCATTAGAAAATGAAAAACCCGTGTTAGTGTTCAGCTTGGAAATGCCTGCAGAAAGTATTATGATGCGTTCTTTAGCCTCTTTATCAAGGGTGAGTTTGAAGTCGATTATGACAGGTAAAGTTGAGGCTGATAGGGATTGGGCGAGTCTGTCGTCCGCAATGGGACTTTTCACCAGAACCCCCAATATGTTTATTGATGATTCCTCTGGGTTGACGCCGACAGAATTGCGTTCCCGTGCTAGACGAATATATCGTGAGAATGGCGGATTGAGCCTGATTATGGTGGATTATTTACAATTAATGCGAGCCCCCGGTTTTGACAATAACCGTACTTTGGAGATTGCTGAAATTTCTCGTTCTTTGAAAGCGCTTGCTAAAGAATTAGAAGTGCCAGTAATGGCCTTGGCGCAGCTTAACCGAACCTTGGAAAATCGTCCGAATAAACGGCCTGTGAATTCAGATTTACGTGAATCAGGATCTATTGAGCAAGATGCGGATTTAATTATGTTTATTTATCGTGATGAAGTTTATAATCCAACGGAAGAAAACAAAAATAAAGCCGAGATTGTGATTGGTAAGCACCGTAATGGCCCAATCGGGCGTGTTCCGTTGATATTCCAAGGGGATTTTTCACGCTTTGATAATGCCGCACATAAACTTGATGATGAAGATTAAGAAGAAAAAATGAAACCAGCCACCGTAAAAATTAGTTCAGTTGCACTGAAACATAACATTCAAAAAATTAAACAAAAAGCACCGCACAGTAAGTTAATTGCCGTGGTGAAAGCCAATGCCTATGGGCATGGGGTTGAATTTGTCGCTCGAGCCGTAGAAGAAAGTGTTGATGGTTTTGGCGTCGCTCGTTTAGAAGAAGCCTTAACCTTACGTTCTAATGGGATTATTAAACCGATTTTATTGTTAGAAGGCTTTTTTTCCGCTACCGATTTGCCGATTATTGCGGTGAATAATATTCAAACCGTCGTGCATAATCAGCAACAATTAAGTGCATTACAACAAGCGGATTTGCCTAATCCGATTAAAGTGTGGTTAAAAATTGATACCGGTATGCACCGTTTGGGTGTGCATTTAGACGAAGTGGATTATTTCTACCATGAATTGCAACAATGTCAAAATGTGCAACCGCAAATCGGTTTTGTCAGCCATTTTAGCCGTGCGGACGAATTAGAAAGCGGTTATACCGAGTTACAATTACAACGTTTTTTACAAGCCACCGAACATAAACAAGGTGAACGTACCATTGCTGCATCAGGCGGTATTTTATTTTGGCCACAATCTCATTTAGATTGGATTCGCCCTGGAATTATTATGTATGGCGTGTCGCCAACCAATACACCGGCCGATATTTACGGCTTAAAACCGGTGATGACCTTAACCTCCTCCTTGATTGCTGTGCGAACGCATCAAGCCGGTGAACCAGTGGGTTATGGGGGCATTTGGGTCAGTGAAAAAGACACCAAAATTGGCGTGGTGGCGATTGGTTATGGTGATGGTTATCCACGCAATATTCCCGTAGGCACACCGGTATTTATTAACGGTCGCCGTGTGCCAATTGTGGGACGAGTTTCCATGGATATGGTGACGGTAGATCTGGGGGCTGATTGTCAAGATCAAGTGGGTGATGAAGTCATTTTATGGGGCAACGAATTACCTATTGAAGAAATTGCCAGCATGTCGGGGATATTGAGTTATGAATTAATGACTAAATTGACACCACGAGTATTAACAGAATATGTCGATTAATCAGAATATTACCCCCTCTCCTTTTGGGAGAGGGCTGGGGTGAGGGTAATATAATATTAAAATGGTTTAAACCCTCACCCTAACCCTCTCCCAGAGGGAGAGGGAACGAATTATTAATCATTAAAAAAGGAAATTACAATGAAAAACATCAATCCAACCTCTACTGCAGCGTGGAAAGCCTTAGAGCAACATAAAGCGACTTTTGCTAAAACCACGATTCAACAACTTTTCGCACAAGAACCAAACCGCTTTGCAGATTATTCATTAACCTTTAATGATGAAATCTTAGTGGATTATTCTAAAAACAATATTAATCAAGATACCCTGAAATTATTACGTCAATTAGCGGAAGAATGTTCCCTTTCTACTGCGATTGAAGCGATGTTTACAGGCGAGAAAATTAACCGTACCGAAGATCGTGCCGTATTGCACACTGCTTTGCGTAACCGTTCAAACACCCCTGTTTTGGTCGATGGCAAAGATGTTATGCCTGAAGTTAACGAAGTTCTCGCTAAAATGAAAGGTTTCTGCCAACGTGTGATTTCAGGCGAATGGAAAGGTTACACTGGCAAAGCTATTACAGATGTCGTGAATATCGGGATTGGTGGTTCAGATCTAGGGCCTTATATGGTTACGGAAGCGTTACGTCCCTATAAAAATCATTTAACCATGCACTTCGTGTCTAACGTGGACGGTACGCATATTGCGGAAACCTTGAAAAAAGTGAACCCCGAAACCACACTTTTCTTAATCGCCTCTAAAACATTCACGACCCAAGAAACTATGACTAATGCAGGATCGGCTCGTGACTGGTTCTTGGCGCAAGCGAAAGATGAAAGCCAAGTGGCAAAACATTTTGCCGCACTTTCTACCAATGCAACCGAAGTGGCAAAATTCGGCATTGACACTGACAATATGTTTGGTTTCTGGGACTGGGTGGGTGGCCGCTATTCCTTGTGGTCAGCCATTGGTTTATCCATTGCGTTGTCCATCGGTTTTGAAAACTTTGAAGCCTTATTATCGGGTGCCCATGAAATGGATAAACATTTCCGCACCGCACCGATTGAGCAAAATATTCCTGCCACATTGGCCTTAGTTGGCTTGTGGAACACCAGTTTCTTAGGGGCTCAAACGGAAGCGATTTTACCTTACGACCAATATTTACACCGTTTTGCGGCCTATTTCCAACAAGGCAATATGGAATCCAATGGTAAATATGTGGGACGTGATGGCAAAGTGATCACCAATTACCAAACAGGCCCGATTATTTGGGGTGAACCCGGTACCAATGGTCAACATGCGTTCTATCAATTAATTCATCAAGGCACCAGTTTAATTCCTTGTGATTTTATTGCTCCGGCTAAAACCCATAATCCATTAGCGGATCATCACGAGAAATTACTCTCTAACTTCTTTGCTCAAACTGAAGCCCTTGCGTTTGGTAAAACCCAACAAGAAGTCGAAGCAGAATTTGTCAAAGCCGGTAAAAATCTTGCTGATGTTGCGGATATTGTGCCATTTAAAGTATTTACAGGTAACAAACCAACCAACTCAATTTTAGTGCAAAAAATTACCCCATTCACATTGGGTGCATTGATTGCTATGTATGAACACAAAATCTTCGTACAAGGCGTGATTTTCAATATCTTTAGTTTCGACCAATGGGGCGTGGAATTGGGTAAACAGCTTGCTAACCGTATTTTACCTGAATTAAAAGATGGCGAAAAAGTGGCGAGCCATGATAGCTCAACCAATGGATTGATTAATCAGTTTAAGGCGTGGCGTTAGTTTCATGTCGTTTTCTAAAGCCAGTTTTAATAACTGGCTTTATTTTTGCTAAAAATCACCGCACTTTTTGTAAGATTGTATGCTAAAATGGCAGAAAATGAATGATAATCAATAGATTGACTAAATGAAAAATGCCCTTTTAGTTTTTTTTGCTTTTCTTATGATGAGCTGTACTTCGTTGCAAGTACAGCAGTTGCCAACCCCTGAAGAAAATGTGCGTTTGTTTAAAATTGAAGAACTGAAACCGACGGCAGAGGTGTCCAATTCCCTTGAAAATCCCGTATTTATTGAAAACCAGATGACTTTAAAACAGCAAAGTTTATTAACGGTGCAATTTAGCGCACAACAATGGCGTTGGATTCAAACGGATATTTTTGGCGCCCCTTTAGCGAGAGTGGTATTAACGGAAAAAGGCTGGCAGAATGATGGTTTTATTATGCCGAATAAGCAAGCAGAAACTGTGTTTTCTGCTTTGGCAACAGCTTTATATCCGACCACACCGATCTTTCATTTTAGTCAAATTCAAACCAAGTCCAATGGGGCCGTGTATTGGGGAGCAAACAAGCCAATTTGGTTTATTCAACAAAAGCAAAAAACGTTTTATATCCTATTAAATGATCATTCTTATTGGCGGATCACTGCGATCTCACAAGGGGATAACCATGAATAAACTTTATTTAATGCCACCCGCGATCACCACCTGTTTAGGGGACGGAATTCAACAAAATTTCACCGCACTTTTTGCCGGAAACTCTCCTTTACAAGCCACGGATCATGTATTTAGTCAGCATCAAATCCAAGCTAAACCGCATTATCTAGGTGAAGTCACGAGTCCTTTGCGAGCCTTGCCTGCGGATCTTGATCCTATTCATTGTAGTCGTAATAATCAGTTGTTATGGCATAGTTTGCAACAAATTGAGCCACAAATTCAACAGGCAATAACGCAATTTGGTAAACAACGCATTGCCGTAGTGATGGGTTCTTCTACCACCGGCGCAGATGAAAATATTCCCGTATTTCAGTCTTTTGTTCGTCATCAAAACTGGCAAGAAAAAGCGTTTAATCAACAACAATATTTATTTTCAGCGCCGGCCGATTTTGTTGCAGCAGTTTATGATTTGCAAGGGCTGACTTATGGCATTTCAACCGCTTGTACTTCGGGAGCTAGAGCCTTAATCAGTGCGGCACGTTTATTGCAAGCCGATTTGTGTGATGCCGTGATTTGTGGGGGCGTAGATACGCTTTCGCCATTAACAGTGAGCGGTTTCCACTCCCTTTCTGTTTTATCTGAACAACAAACTAACCCATTTTCTGCGAATCGACAGGGCATTAATATTGGCGAGGGGGCTGCTGTATTTTTGATGACCAAAACGCCACTTCTGCTGGATGATCAAGAGGATTGCGTGGAACTTTTGGGTTATGGCTCAAGCAGTGATGCACATCACATGTCCTCTCCCGATCCGACTGGAAATGGCGCCATGTCTGCCTTTCAGCATGCCTTAAGAAAAGCGGAATTAAATGCTGATCAAGTAGGTTGGATTAATTTACATGGAACAGGCACAAATCATAATGATCACATGGAAGCCTTGGCGGTCGTGAAGGTATTTGGCGAGCAAGTACCTTGTACTAGCACTAAACCTTATACAGGCCATACTTTAGGGGCAGCAGGGGCCGTGGAGGCCGCTATTTTATGGGCGACGATTAGCCGAAAAATCAATCCGAATGGTGTATTACCGGCTCAATTATGGGATAATCAGCCCGATCCGACCATGGCTAACATTTGTCTAGCCGATAAAAATAGCCGTTGGCAAGGGGAACAGCGTATCGGTGCAAGCAGTTCTTTTGCCTTTGGTGGCAATAATGCGGTGTTAATTTTAGGAGAATGTCATGATTGATTTAACTTGTCCAATTAATGATGTCGCTCCCTTGATTCCACAAAGTGGTGAAATGGCGTTGTTAGATCGTGTGCTGGCCTTTGGCGATGATTTTTTGCACGCACAAGCCACAATTTACCCTGAACATATTTTGATTCAAAATGGCGTGTTTGAAACCTTGAGCGCCCTTGAAATTTTAGCACAAGGTGTCGCCGCTTGGGCAGGTTGTATGGCACATCAGGTCGGCGAACCAGTACGCTTAGGTTATTTGCTCGGTACACGCAAATTGCATATTTATCAAGCGCAGATCCCGCTTGGTACCTGTTTGGATATTAAAGTAAAACTGTCATTGCAAGATAGCACAGGAATGGGCGTATTTGATACGCAGTTGTTTGATGGTGGGAAATTGCTATTAAGCGGTGCCTTGAATGTGTTTAGTCCGAAAGAATAAAGAGAGAATAACATGAACAAAACCGTTTTAATCACAGGCTCAAGCCGAGGCATTGGCAAAGCGATTGCGTTGAATTTAGCCGAGCAAGGCTATGATATTGTGGTACATTGCCGTAGCCGAATGGAGGAGGCGGAAAAGGTCGCCGACAGTATTCGTGAGCTTGGACAAAATGCCCGAATATTGCAGTTTGATGTGGCGAACCGGAGCGAAACTCGCCAAAAATTAACCGCAGATGTGGAGCAATTTGGTGCTTATTATGGCGTCGTCTTAAATGCAGGCTTAACCCGAGATAATGCGTTTCCGGCTTTTACAGATGAAGATTGGGATCAGGTGTTACGAACTAATTTAGACGGCTTTTATAATGTACTGCACCCGATTATGATGCCGATGATCCGCCGTCGCACAGACGGTCGCATTGTGTGTATTACCTCTGTATCTGGTTTAATTGGTAATCGTGGGCAAGTGAATTATAGTGCCTCCAAAGCGGGCATTATCGGCGCAGCCAAAGCCTTGGCGTTAGAGCTCGCCAAACGCAAAATCACGGTAAACTGCGTGGCACCGGGTTTGATTGATACGGATATTGTTGATGAAAACGTGCCTGTTGCCGAGATTTTAAAAATGATTCCCGCAGGTCGAATGGGTAATCCTGATGAAATCGCCCATGCGGTGGCATTTTTGTTAGATGAAAAAGCAGCATATATTACCAGACAAGTGATTGCAGTGAATGGAGGGTTGTGTTAGATGATAAGTAGCGAAAGGAATAAAAAATGAAACGAGTAGTCGTAACAGGAATCGGTGGTTTAACTGCGTTGGGTAACGATTGGCAAAGTATTAAATCGGCTTTTCAGCGTAAGCAAAATGCGGTGGAAACCAAGCAAGATTGGCTTGAACGTTATCCTGAGTTAGAAGCACGACTTGGGGCGGAAATTCCGGATTATCAGCCACCGAAACATTGGAATCGTAAGCAATTACGCAGTCTTGGGCGTGTCTCGCAGTTTGTGGTGGATGCTAGCGAACGTGCGTTAAAAAGTGCGAATTTGTTAGATGAAAATGGCGTAATTTTAGACTGGCTAAAAGACGGGCGAATGGGCGTAGCTTGTGGATCATCCACAGGTTCCACTAACGATATTAAAGATGCCGCTGAGCTTTTGATGACAGGCAAGTCAGACGGTTTTAATGCCAATACTTATGTGCGGATGATGCCGCATACGACAGCGGCGAATATCGGGATCTTTTTTGGTTTAACAGGGCGGATTATTCCGACGTCAAGTGCTTGTTCATCCGGTAGTCAGGCCATTGGTTATGCCTATGAATCCATTAAATACGGCTTAATTCCAATGATGTTAGCAGGTGGTGGCGAAGAATTTTGTCCATCTGAAGTCTATGTTTTTGATAGCCTTTACGCTGCGAGTCGGAATTGTAATAATCCTAAATTAACGCCACGACCTTATGATAAAGATCGAGATGGTCTTGTGATCGGTGAAGGTTCAGGAATATTTGTGTTAGAAGAATTAGAACATGCTATCGCTCGTGGAGCGAATATTATTGCTGAAGTGGTGGGGTATGGCGCCAATAGTGATGGTAGCCATGTGACACGTCCGCAAAAGGAAACCATGCAACGCTGTATGGAACTGGCTTTAAAAGATGCGCAATTATCCCCGCAGCAAATTGGTTATGTCAGCGGACATGGCACGGCCACCGAGCAAGGTGATATTGCAGAAACCTTGGCCACGGAGGCGGTATTTGGGCGTATTCCATTAAGTTCACAGAAAAGCTATTTGGGGCATACCCTTGGCGCTTGTGGGGCATTAGAATCTTGGTTTGCCATTGAAATGATGCGTGATGGCTGGTTTGCACCTACAATTAATTTAGAAAATATTGACGAACGTTGCGGAAAGTTAGATTATATTCAGGGCGATGGAAAACAGATCCAAACCGATTATGTGATGAATAATAATTTTGCTTTTGGGGGTGTGAATACGTCGTTGATTTTTAAACGTTGGCAAGCATAGCAAAGAAAGAAAATCTATGCTAAATTATCTGTAAAACAAGTTAAGGAGAATTGCAATGAAAAAAACATTATTTGTTATTATGGCAAGTACATTGGCCTTGGCCGGTTGTTCATCTTCTGTCACCAATAGTGAACCAGTAGCTAAACAAGCGGATATTAAACATATTTGCGTCAAAGATGTGAACAAGCCTGCGATTGCCAATATTGGACAATATTTAGCCAACAGTCTGCAAAAAAAAGGATTTACGGCGGAAGTCAGCGTTAATCCACCTGCAAATTGTAAATATGTGCTGGCTTATAGCCTAAGAGAAGAAAATAATCTTATTTTAAGAGCAAAACTTCGTTTATCTGAAGTGAATAATGGCAGTCGTACTGCTTTAGGTGAAGTCTCCTATAAACAGCGTGGTGATGAGAAAGAGTTAGTGAAAGTCAGCGGTGTTCAAGGTCAGACCGATCGAATCATCAATGAATTATTCAAAAATTATTAATTAATCGTTATCTTTGGGGTGAGAGAAAGGTATGTCAGAAAGGATTTGTCATTTTTCTTTCAATGTGGTGGATTGGCACTTTGTTGCTGATCGGGAAATTCCATCTCATGCTTGGCAATTGGACGAAATGGCTTTTTTACAAGATGCTAAGCAGTGGCCTGTCTCTCCTCCTAAGTTAGATTTTTTGCCACCGTTAAAACGTCGTCGCCTGAGTGAATCGGCACGGCTATTTTTTTCTGCCTGTTGGGAATTGACCCCAAATGCACCGCACTTTCCTGTGGTTTATGCTTCCCTGAATAGTGAAATGAACCGCAGTTTTGCCTTGTGGCAATCCCTGTTAACGGAGGGAGACATTTCTCCTACGTCCTTTAGTCTTTCTGTACATAATGCGTTAATCGGGCAATGGTCAGAAATGCGTCAAGTCAAACAAGAATGTACTGCCATTGCCGCACAAGACAATCTAGAAATGGCGTTGCTTGAAGCCTATTTAATGCTCAATGACGGGGCAGAAAAAGTGCTTGTGGTCGTGGTAGAAACGCCTTTAAAGCAAGAATATGATGTAGCGCCAATTCGTCGTCCGCCTTTCGCCTATGCGTTAGCATTGGTCGTTGAGCGTGGTGAACAATTTGGTTTAACTTTACATACTCAAAGTGCGGTCGAAAATTCAGAACATTTTGCGATGGATAGTGCATTAATTTGGATGAAGCAGCAAGCCTTGAATCGTCAGCATTGGCAAACGCCATCCAGTCGTTACGGACAATGGTTATGGCAAAAAAACTAGTGCAAAAACTCGACTGGCTACGCCGTTTTCTCGGCACATTGCTTGGCTTTGTGTTGTTTGGCGTGGTCGGCGTGCTGTTTAAAATTGTGCTCTATCCTTATGCGAAACGTTACCCTAATCATACGCCTGAAAGTTTGGTAAAAGGGCGTGCGATTGTGAGCGGTACTTGGGCATTTTTTGTGAAATGTCTGCATTGGTTTGGTATTTTAAGCGTGGAATACCAAGGCTTTGAACGACTTGGGCGAAAAGGACAGTTGATTTTAGCCAATCATCCCTCTTTGTTGGATGTGGTGCTGATTTTTGCCAAACAGCCCAATATGAATTGTATTGTTAAGCCCGATTTAATGGATAATCCGTCTATGTCTAGCCCGATTAAAGCGTGCGGTTTTATTCCAAATTGCCAGTCGGAAGCCTTATTAGAAAAATGTGCCAATACCCTAAGCCGTGAAGCCTTGCTGATTTTCCCCGAAGGTACACGCACAGGCTGGGACGGTGTGGTAAAATTCAATCGTGGTGCGGTGTCAGTCGGCTTGCGTAGTGCGGATGTGATTACGCCTGTGGTGATAAAGATGTCGCCACTGAATTTTAAAAAAGGTCAGCCGTGGTATAAATTACCATCCTGTCGCATTCGGTATCAATTCATGGTGGGTGAGGATATTTTACCCGCCACGTGGCTGGCAGAAAAACCGTTACCCATTGCAGCACGGCGTTTAAACGCTTATTTAGAAGATTATTTTAATACTCAAACAAGGATTGAAAATGGAATTAGAACAACAAATTAAACAACTGATTATTGATAGCCTGAATTTAGAAGATATGACGGTGGAAGATATTGACAGTCATATTTCTTTGTTTGGCGAAGATGGCTTAGGGCTGGATTCTGTGGATGCACTTGAGCTCGGTTTGGTGGTAC
Source organism: Lonepinella sp. BR2271 (assembly GCF_051851515.1). Classification (NCBI taxonomy): domain Bacteria; kingdom Pseudomonadati; phylum Pseudomonadota; class Gammaproteobacteria; order Pasteurellales; family Pasteurellaceae; genus Lonepinella; species Lonepinella sp. BR2271. Next base: position 331,622 of record NZ_JBPDVF010000001.1, read on the forward strand.
AAAAAACCTTTGGTTTACAACTTGATGGTGATCCACAAAATTTACGTCAACATTTTCAAAGTGTCGCTACGCTAGCGGATTTTGTGCGTACTCAAAAAGGAATGTAATTCAATGACAGAACAAGAAATTCAACAAATTCTGACTAATGCACTGGTTTCGCTGTTTGAAGTGGACGAAAGCCAAATTACACTGGATACGCATCTTTATCAAGATTTAGAAATTGATAGCATTGATGCCATTGATTTGATCGACTACATCAAACGTCAAACCGGCTATAAATTACAAGCAGAAGATTTCCGCAACGTGCGTACCGTGCGTGATGTGATTGATGCCGTGAAAAAGTTAAGCGATGCCAAAACCGACTAATCCCATTTGGTTAAGCCAAACGCAAACGGACAACGGTTACAGTTTAACAGGCAAAATTCCACCTGATTTACGTTATTTTGCGGGGCATTTTGCTGATTTTCCGTTAGTGCCAGGTGTGGTGGAATTGCAATGGGTTATGGGCAAAGGGCGTGAATTGTTTGCGCAGGAAATCTGCCAAAAAACCATGGTACGTGTGGATAATTTAAAATTCCAAAAATTTCTGCGTCCTGATGATGTGTTTTGCTTACAACTTGCTTGGCAAGCTGACAAAAATCGTCTTGCATTTAAATTACTGAGCGAAAACAGCGAGCCTTATGCCAGTGGGTTTGTGTTGTTTGAAGAGAAACATGAAAACATTACGCCTACTGCTCAATAGCCTACTCACGGCCGTGAGCTTGGCTTTCCCATTGCTTTATTTATGGCAAGGCAATACGCAAAGTTGGCATTGGGTAGCGCTGGTAATGGCGTTGCTTTGGGGCGTAAAAGGCCTTGTCAATGTGGGCAAACAGCGTGCATTGGCACTGATAGTTTGCCTGTTACTTGGCGTGTTTGCTTTGCTACGCAGTGAATTATTGTATTTTTACCCGATTGGAGTGAACCTGTTAATGCTGGCGTTATTCGGTGGCAGTTTATGGCAAAAACAAACCTTAGTGGAACGTTTAGCCCGCTTGCGAGAACCGACTCTCCCCGAATTTGCAGTGCGTTACACCCGAGTGGTGACGCAACTTTGGTGCGGGTTATTTATACTGAATATTGTGTTATTGAGCCTCTTTTTAGCCATGCAACAATATCAACTTTGGGCGTGGTATTCAGGGGTGATCGCCTATGTGTTAATGGGGGGACTTATGGTTGGCGAGTATGGGGTTCGTCAGATTTTAATGAAAAAGGAACGACAACATGACATTGATTGCCCGTAATCCAGATTGGACACGAGCAGATTTTTATCAGCGTGTGGCACAAATAAAGGCACAATTACAAGCGGATAAGGTCAGTATTGTCGCACTTTACTTTGAGGATGGTGCGCTGTTTACTTGTACCTTGCTTGCCTGTATTCGTGCCAAGGTGCCAGTGTTATTGCCACAAAGTCTGTGGGGAGACAATCAAACCTGGATTGACGAGCATAAAGCGCTGTTGCTGAATGATGAAAATATTGTCACCTACGGTGTCACGCAAAACGTTGTGGCCGAAACGGATCTCACCCTGTTTAATAATGACAGCCTAATTTGGCTGAAAACCTCCGGCAGCAGTGGCAAGGCAAAAATTATTCGAAAAACCACCGCACAAATGTGGCAAGAAGCCCAAATTTTAGCGGACACCTTGCCTTTTTCTTCAAGTCAGCAACTGGATATCGTAGCGAGCGTCAGTACGCAACATCTTTACGGCTTAACATTTTGTGTGTTTTATCCTTTATTGCAAGGCTTTATTCTGAATCGTCAACCGAAACTGTTTCCCGAATTTTTAATGGCAGAAACACGTCAACTTGAACGTTGTTTATGGGTGACTAGCCCGATTTTGCTGAATCATACTCAACCGGAGAAATTAGCCGATATTAAGCAACATATTGTCGGCTTAACCTGCGCTGGCGGTGTGTTGTATTCCCATATTGCACAAGGCATACGGGCAGTCATTGATACGCCTTTAGTGGAAATTTATGGCAGTAGCGAAACCGGTGTGATCGCCCATCGTCAACAGAATCATCCCATCTGGCACCCTTTTGAGAAAACCACCTTAGGGGTGAATGAGCAAGGGGCGTTATGGGTTGAATCGGCATGGAGTGATGAACGCCAACAAACGGCAGACGCCGTGGAATTTCATGCCAATGGATTTGAACTGCTTGGGCGTCTGGATCGTATTCTGAAATTTGGCGATAAACGAGTTTCTTTGGTGCAACTGGAGCAAGATTTAAGTCAACATCCATGGGTCAAAGATTGCTATGTTGCCCCTCACCCTGAATTTAAACGGCCAGTCGCTTGGATAGCCTTACATGATAGCCAACAATGCAATGAACGCAAAATGTTAGTGAAAACATTTAAACAATATCTTGCGCCTCACCATGAGCGTTTTGGGCTACCTCGTTTTTGGCGTTTTAGTGAACATCTACCACGTAATTTGCAAGGAAAAATTAGCCATGCGGATTTTGTGGCAATTTGTCAGCAAAAAATAGGAAACGACAATGGCTAACTTTCGTCCCGTGGCAGTTATTCCCCATTATAATCATGCTAACAGCGTGGGGGCGGTGGTTCAGGCTTTGCGTGATTTAGGTTTGGCGGTCATTATCATTGATGATGGTTCAACGGAAACACAACGCTCGAAATTGGCCGCCTATGCGGATCAAGCCGATATTTATTATTGTGACCAAAATGGCGGAAAAGGCGCCGCACTTAAAGTCGGCCTGCGTTATGCGCAACAGCAAGGGTTTAGTCATGCGTTACAAGTGGATGCAGATGGACAGCATAATTTAACCGATGTGCAAGCCATGCTTGAACGGGCGGAGCAGTCACCAAACGCCATTATTTGTGGATTGCCTATTTATGGCGAAGATGCCCCAAAAGCGCGGTTATATGGACGCAAGATTACCAATTTTTGGTTAGCCGTCAATACGTTATCGACGGACATCAAAGACGGAATGTGTGGTTTTCGTTGTTATCCGCTTGATGCCGTGGTGCCGTTGTTGGATCGTTTTAAAGTGGGCGATCGTATGGACTTTGATATTGAATTATTGGTCTATGCCCACTGGCAACAGATTGCATTACAATGGTTATCAACAGCGGTGCAATATCCTACGGACGGGGTGTCACATTTTCATGCTTGGCAAGATAATTTACGTATCAGCCGAATGCACGCTCGCTTGTTTTTCGGTATGTTACGCCGTTTACTTACAGGACAACCGTTATGAGTCAACATTGGGCGAGTTTAAATGAACGAGGTCATCCTGTCTTTTTGCAATTAACGCGATGGATGGTGCGTTATTTCCCGTTGTGGTTGATGAAATTTGTGACCTTTTGGGTGGTGCTGTATTTTTTTGTAACCAGCAAAACCGCTCGTGGCCATATTCGAGCCTACCAAACACATTTAACGCATACGTTCCCAAATGTGCAATTAGGACGTTTCGCCTTGTTGCGCCAATTTTTAGCCTTTGGTGAATCTATTTGTGATCGCTTTGCGGTGTGGCAACATAAAATAGGCTATGCGGATTTGGTGATTGATGATCCTGAACAGCTTTATCAGGAAATGAACGATCCGAATGCTCGAGGGCAAATTTTAATTTGTAGCCATTTTGGTAATACGGAAGTCAGTCGAGCCTTAGTCGCCAATGGTCATCATGCACACTTTAAATTGCATATTCTGGTACACAGTAAACACGCCCAAGCCTTTAACCAAGCCTTAGTAGATGCGGGGGCGGATGAATTGTCCCTGATACAAGTGAGTGAACTTGATGCGGCGAAAATGTGGGAATTGTCGCAATATATTGAACGGGGGGAATGGATTGCGTTGGCGGTGGATCGCATTCCTTTGCAAGGCGATAAAACGGCTGCTGTGAATTTTTTAGGCCAGCCAGCGCTTTTCCCGCAAGGTGCATGGTTATTGGCCAGTTTACTCAAAACCTCTGTCAACACCTTATTTTGCGTTAAACAACAGGGGAAATATCATTTATCCTTGCATAAATTAGATATTCAGCTCAATGGTCGTAGCACAAAACGTCAGCAGCAAATTCAGCACGCTATGCAACACTACGCCGATTTACTGGCGCAACAATGTGCTAAAAATCCATTACAATGGTTTAATTTTTATGATTTTTGGGCGGATGAACCGCATAATCAGTCTATAATGGATAGCAACTAACATGTTTTTTATTCCTCAATCCATGGCACAACAATGCCAATATATTGAACAACAATTACAAAGCCGACAGCTTCAATCCATTGCATTATGGCTTGAGGATGCCTATCAATTCAGTTGTATGTTATTGGCCTGTTTAAAACAGGATATTAAGGTATTATTGCCACCCAATTTATTGCCAGAAAATCAACAATGGGTAGCAAATAATGCGGATTTATGGGTAACGCAAGACAATGTTCAGTCATTTTTATGTCAGACGATTATCCCCAAGATGGACGAAGCTGTCCCTTATTTAGCGGCAGATAACTGTACACCAATCTTGCTGAAGACATCAGGTAGTACTGGCGCAGCACAAATTATTCCACGCACAGCAAGCCAGTTATATAAGGAAACCCAAGCCTTAGCGCAAATGTTGCCGTTTGAAAAAGGGGCGAATATTACTGTTTTAAGCTCCGTCAGCGTACAGCATTTATATGGGTTAACCTTTCGTGTTTTTGTGCCTTTGACCATGGGCTGGAAAATTGGGGTGACACAACAACGTTATCCAGAAACCCTTGTGTCTGAAACACAAAAATGCGACAAAGTGGTGTGGGTCACCAGTCCGGCATTATTAAACAATATGAATCTGGCGATTCTCCCGCCTATTCAGCATCAATTGGTGGGATTATTCTCTTCAGGCGGGGCCTTGCCTGAAAAGACCGCTGCATGTCTGCAACAGGCATTAGGTTTTCCTGTGACGGAAATTTATGGCAGTAGCGAAACAGGGGGCGTCGCAATTCGAGCTGGCAGCCCCTATTGGCAACCGTTTATTGGGGTGGAAATTGGGCAAAATCAACAAGGCGAGCTTTGGGTACAATCCCCATGGGTGGAGGCACGAGAACAAACCAAAGATGTGGTTGACATTGAACAAGGTCAATTTATGTTGCTTGGGCGTGCAGATCGCATTGTCAAATTAGGGGATAAGCGCATTTCTTTAGTGAAAATTGAGCAAGATTTATTAACCCATACTTGGGTGGAAGATTGTTACCTCGGGTTGCACCCCACATACCAACGCCCCGTGGCGTGGATAGCCTTAACTGCGGTGGGAAAACAGCAACTTTTGCAAGATCGTAAAGCCTTGATTCACACCTTAAAACAGTATTTGAGCCAAACGCAAGAAACCTTAGCGTTGCCACGGTTTTGGCGCTTTAGTGAGCAGTTGCCACGCAATAGTCAATCTAAAATTAGGCGTGCAGATTTTGAGAAAATTTGTATGCAACAAAGTTAACGGAATCATTGCTTATTGGCTTGTATTCCAGTAAAGTAAACCATCACTTATCATCATAACAAGGAGTCTTTATGAAACTTAAATTAATCTCAATTAGCATCGCAGCCTTGGTACTTGCAGCTTGCGCCCCTCGTGATACCACACATCACCTTTCTATTAATGAGGCATTAAATAGCGCACAAGCCAAGACTGTTCTCAATCCAAATGTTAAACTTTATTTTGCTAAATCCGCCTCAGGTAAGGTATTAGCCAAAGATTTAGTTACTAACAAAAAAACTAATGCAGCCAATAAAACGGACGTAGAGGCTTGTCAATGGGCATTCTTATCAGCAGTGAAACAATTCCAAGACAGAGCAGTTTCTATGGGCGCAACTAAAGTGACGAATTTAGTCAGCTACTATAAGAAAAACGTTTATTCCAGTGCGACAGAATTTGAATGCCATGCAGGCAATTTAATTTCAGGTGTGGCACTTAAAGGCGACATTGTTAAGTAATTAAAAACGTAAGCAGGCTAAATGAAACGCAAATCTCATTATTACGCTAAACATAGCTCTGAATACGACATCGCTTTTTTTGATGTGGATTCGATGGATATTATGTGGCATGGTCATTATGTGAAATATTTAGAATTAGCACGTTGTGCCTTTTTAGAAGATATTCACTACCATTATCATATTATGCGAGAGCAAGGCTATGCTTGGCCAGTGGTTCAGCTTAATGTGAAATACATTAAGCCAACCTTATTCCGTCAAAAAATTCGGGTGGAGTTGGGCGTGGTGGAATATGAAACCTGCTTACGCATTGATTATACCTTTTTTGACGCTCAAACAGGGCAAAAACTCACTACTGCCAGTACAACCCAAGTGGCGGTTGAGATTGCAAGCAAAGAAATGCAATTTCAAACGCCATCATCGTGGCGTGCTGCCATTGAGCAATATAGCGGATTTTGTCCCAAGGAATAAGAAATAAAAAGGAATAAAAATGAAAAAGACGCTTTTACTTTTCTTGTTTAGCCTATTTTCACCTTTGGCTTTAGCGTTTTCACAAGCTGACTTAGTGGCGTTATTGCAAAAGCCTGATAATATACAAGGTCAATTTGAGCAACAACGTTTTTTAAATGCGTTACCTAAACCCATTATTGCCACAGGTGAATTTTGCTTGGTTAAAAACCGTGGCTTGTTATGGCAAATGCAACAGCCGTTCAGCAGTCAATTACGTATTACACCACAAGGCATTAGCCAATATTTAAATGGTGAATGGGTTACTCAAAATAAATTAGGGCAATCGGAACAGATCGGTTTATTTCTAGGTTTGCTTTCAGGCAATTTATCTGCGTTGCAATCACAATTTGATATGGCTTTAACGGGGCAAGCCGAGCATTGGACGTTAACACTCAAACCGAGTAGCTTGTTAATGCAGCAGATTTTTACGCAAATCGTGATTACGGGGAATGACAATGTGCAACATATCCGTTTAGATGAAAAACAAGGTGATCGTACGGAAATTCAGTTTAACCAACTATTACAAAATCAACCTTTATCAGGGTTTGCACAACAATCATTGCAGTAAGCCATAGAGAGATAAAAATGCTTAAAAAAAGCACCGCACTTTATGTTCTTTATCAAACCAAATTAATAAAGTGGTTTCGCTGGTTTTTTTTAGCTATTTTAGTCGGTATGGTTTGGTTATTTATGCAACAATGGCAATCTGAAAAATGGTTAGACACAGATTTACATAGCCTATTACCACAAGAAAGCCAATGGCAACCTATTCAGCAATGGGCCGATAGCCAGCAAGAAAGTCAATTCAATCAGCAAATTATTGCGGTAATCGGTCATCATTCCAGAGAAAATGCCTTTAGGTTAGCTGAACAGATTAGCCAAACTTGGCAAACTAGCACTATTTTCCAAAAGGTTATTCATAAAATTCAACCTGATTTAAATCAACTTAAACAGGAAATACAGCAATTAAAATTAGCGGTATTGCCACTGAATATCAGGGATCAGTTACTCAATACGCCCGAACAATATTTTCAGCAATATACGGAACAGATCGTTAATCCTTTTCATCAAACTAACTTACTTCCTTTATCGCAAGATTGGCTAGGATTGGGGCGATTTGTATTAGCTCAGTCACAACAGTTAAGTCAATTACAATGGGATATGCAAACTGGAATGTTATATCGTACTCAAGGAGATTTCACTTGGGTCGTGATTAGAGCTGAATTATCACCACAAAACTTTATTTCGCCAGATCAGAATTTGTTACCCTTGTTGCAACAAAGTCAACAACAGGTTTTGCAACAAAAGGGACAATTTTATATGACAGGAGCTGCCATTTTTTCTGCTCACGCTAAACAGCAAGCTAGCACGGAAAGTACTTTAATGGCAAGTTTAGGCATGGGTTTAACCTTGCTATTGTTATTCAGTGTATTTAGAACGTGGCGAATATTCAGTTTATTTTTGCCGATTATTGTCGGTATGCTCTGTGGTATTGTGGCGACCGTGCAATTTTTCGGGCAAATTCATATTTTAACTTTAGTCATTGGCACAAGTTTAGTTGGGGTGTTGATTGATTTTCCCTTGCATTGGTTTGCTTCATCACTTTTTGTTTCTCCTTGGCAAGCACAAAAACAGATGCAAGGATTAACCTTAACATTCGGGCTAACCTTATTGATTACTTTGCTTGGCTATGGATTGTTGGGATTTACTCATTTACCTATCTTAAAACAAACGTCACTATTTTCTAGCGTAGCATTAATCTGTGCGATGCTTTGTACACAGTGTTATTTACCCTTATTCTTTAAAGATTACCAACCCACTCCGCTTATTTCGTCATTTTCTTTCTCTTTTTCTTCCTACATAGTGCGGTTAAAAAAATACTATTTTTCCATGGAAAAAGGGTTAGCGATAGTATTAATTATTTTGACGTTTATCGGTTTATACCGCAGTCAATGGCGAGATGATATTCGTCAATGGGTGGCATTACCCATGGATTTGATTCAACAAGCACAAAAAATCAGTGAAATTACAGGCATTGAATTGAATAGCCAATACTTTTTATTGCAAGTAGAAAATACCGAGCAATTATTGGCATTAGATAAGCAATTATCAGAACAGTTAGCACAACAAAAAATACAAGGGAATATTGAAAAATTTCAATCTATAAGCCAATGGATAATGCCATTTTCCGAGCAACAAGATTTTATTTCTCGACTCACTGAAAAAATTTCAGCAAAAAATACCGCACTTTTAGATCAATTTGGTGTGCCTTTTGATTTAATTCAGCAAGAAATTCATGCTTTTAAACCGATTTCTCTTGAACAAGCACTTTCTATGCAATTAGGCGAAGGTTGGCGAAGTCTTTATTTGGGGCATTTTACTGAAAAGCATGTCGCTTCAATTATTAAACTTTCAGGATTAAAAAACGCTGATCAAATTGCTCTGTTAGCCGATAACCAACATATTTTTTGGCAAGATAAACGTACTCATTTAAATCAATCTTTTCAACAAACTCGCAATCAAGCCGCATGGCTTAAATTACTTTCATTTGTTTTAGCAAGTTTGCTATTAATACGCTTTTTTGGCGTTAAGCGTAGTGCTAAAATGTTAGTTATTCCGATTACATCGGTGATTTTCACGATTGCTATTTTTGCTTGGCTAAATTTGCCTATTACGCTATTTACAATGTTTGGTTTGTTGTTGGTGTCAACTATTAGTATTGATTACACAGCGTATATGCAAACGGTGCAAGAAAGTATTTTACATAAACGTATTGCGGTGACGTTAGCAGCAACCACAACGCTGATTTCATTTATATTACTTTGTTTAAGCAGTACACCAGCGGTAGCCTCATTTGGGCTGAGTGTCAGTATTGGTTTATTATGCAGTTTATTATTAACGTTTAGATTTTTAAGATAGGGAATAAATATTATGGAAAAATTTGATGTCGTGATTATTGGTGCAGGTCCATCAGGTACAGTATCTGCTGCATTGTTAAGACAACAAGGATTAAGCGTGTTGCTATTGGAAAAACAGCATTTTCCACGTTTTGTGATCGGTGAGAGTTTATTATCCTACGCCATGGATATTCTCGAACAGGCAGGACTGGCGGATGCGGTGCGAGCAGAACCAACGTTTCAATTTAAAAATGGTGCAGCCTTTAGCTGGGGCGAGCGTTATGCTTATTTTGACTTTAACCAAAAATTCACCTCAGGACCTGGCACAACCTTACAAGTAAGACGGGCGATTTTTGATAAAATTTTAGCGGATGAAGTGATGAAAAAAGGTGCTGTAGTGCGTTATGGGCATTCGGTTGAAGCAGTGGATAATCACAATGATAGCGTGATTTTAACGGTGAATACCGATCAATCTGAACATTATCAAGTAGAAGCTCGTTTCGTGTTAGATGCAAGTGGTTATGGGCGTGTGTTACCACGTTTATTTAATTTAGATATTCCCTCTAACTTGCCAATGCGAATTGCACATTTTACCCATATTGAAGACAATATCTCCGAGCCGACTTATGATCGTAATAAAATTTTAATCACCACTCACCCTGAACATCGGGATATCTGGCTTTGGTTAATTCCTTTTGCGGATAATCACTGTTCCATTGGTGTGGTAGGATTGCCCGAAAAATTAACAGGAGAAAGTGAATCGGTATTGAAGAAATTTGCGTTGGATTCGCCGGTGTTAAAACGTTTATTAGCTAATGCTAAATGGGAAACCGATTTTCCTTATCTCAATATCAAAGGTTATTCGGCAAATGTGAAAAGCCTGCACGGTAAAAATTTTGCTTTATTAGGTAATGCAGCAGAATTTCTTGATCCCGTCTTTTCATCAGGAGTAACCATTGCGCTGCATTCTGCACGTTTGGCAGCACCATTAATTGTTCGCCAGTTGCAAGGTGAAACCGTGGATTGGCAGCAGGAATTTTCTGATCCACTGATGGTAGGTGTCAATGCGTTCCGTACTTACGTTAATGGCTGGTATGAGGGTTCTTTCCAAGATGTGGTGTACGCTAAAAATGCCAACCCAGAAATTCGAGCCATGATTTCGTCTATTTTGGCAGGTTATGCTTGGGATATTAGTAACCCTTATGTAGCAAAATCTGATAGTCGGTTGAAAGCATTAGCAGAGATATGTGGCACCGCTAAAATTGATGACTAACGAATATTAATAGGTAATAACACCGTATTGATCAGCTCAACGAGATGAAAAGTGCGGTGTTTTTTATTAGATAAAGTATTTGTAGTGAGAAAATTTTTAATTTGCTATAATAGGTCGGATGAGCTTTAATATACTGTACTGTTTTGCTAAATTATACTGTTTTTAGGAGGGGGAATGAGCAACGAGTTAAGTTTAAATAGAAAAGAGGATGAGATTGACTTGGTTGATCTTTTTAAAACCTTGTGGGATAAGAAAGTTTGGATTGTTTTATCTACTTTTGTTTTTGCGTTAATCGCAGGAATTTATGCGTTTATAGCAAAAGAACAATGGACATCAAAAGCGGTTGTTAATGCTCCGTTGGCTTCTGAACTAGGGAATTTATTGCCCGTGCAGGCGGAATATGTTATAATCAAAGACAAAGACAAAGACAAAGACAAAGACAAAGACAAAGACAAAGACATCATCTCTTCACTTCTGATTAAAGATTTGAACCGTAGTTTCCGATCTTTTCTCCTTTCTAATGATCTCAAACAAAAATTTGCTGAGCAGTCCGAATGGGTTTACGCACAGTTATCTGGGAAAAACGAACAACAATCACGTCAGTTTTTAGCTAAATTTATGACTGAAGATTTACTGGTAAAAAGACCAGAACAGAAACGAAATGAGTCAGCACCTGATGAAAATGAATTAAATTTAAGTTTTTCAACGGAAAATCCCCAAGAAGCACAGCATATATTGCGTCAATATGTGGATTTTGTGAATGAATATACTGTAAAACAGTTTGTAGAAGATTTTCAAATTATTATTGATTTGCAACTAGAAAGTCTCAAAATAAACAAAGAACGCATTATTTCCAACCTTGAAAATAGCAAAGCCATTCAAATTTCCAATTTAGAAAACGCATTAGCGATTGCCAAACAAGCTGACATAAAAAACTATACCGCCACTATTCCTAGTGGTGGTAGTTTGCCTGTTTATTTATCGGGTGAAGGTCAAGTGATTATCTCTGATTCAAAACTATCAGATAGCAATAATCTCTATATGCTCGGCGAAAACTACCTACAAGCTCAACTTGATATCGCCAAACAACGTGCGGTGGTTTACACGCCTGAATATTACGAAATTGAACGCCAAATCAGCTTGTTAGAGCCGTTAAAAGCCAAGTTAGCTGATGTGAAAAATGTGCAAGCCTACCGCTATCAAGCATCACCCGATTATCCAGTTAAAAAAGATGCCCCGAAACGTGCGTTGATTTTATTGATTGGTGCGTTGTTTGGGGGCGTTTTAGGGTGTTTATATGTATTGCTAGCTAATGCAATTAGAAAAACTAAAAGATTTTAGAAATTTGGAGCAAAAATGAAAAACATCGCCATCATCGGCTTAGGCTACGTTGGTTTACCCCTAGCCGTAGAATTTGGGAAAAAACAACCAACAATCGGCTTTGATATTAACCAAAAACGTATTGATGAACTGAAGTCAGGTCAGGATCATACCTTGGAAGTGTCAAGTGAAGAGCTTAAATTAGCGACTCACTTGACCTATACGGCACAACTTGAACAGTTAAAAGAAAGCAATTTCTTTATTGTTACCGTGCCAACGCCGATTGATCAGGCAAATCGCCCTGATTTAACGCCGTTACGCAAAGCAAGCGAAACCATCGCTAAAGTGCTAAAAAAAGGCGACATTGTGGTTTATGAATCAACAGTTTACCCAGGTGCAACGGAAGAAGTTTGTGTGCCGATTTTGGAAAAATTATCAGGTTTGAAATTTAATCAAGATTTCTTTGCTGGTTATAGCCCTGAGCGTATCAATCCAGGGGATAAGGTTAATACATTAACCAAAATCAAAAAAATCACTAGCGGGAGTACGCCTGAAGTAGCAAAAATTGTGAATGATGTTTATGCAAGTATTATTACCGCAGGAACATATCAAGCGACTTCTATCAAAGTTGCCGAAGCAGCAAAAGTGATTGAAAATACCCAGCGTGATTTAAATATTGCTTTGGTCAATGAATTATCGGTGATTTTTGACCGTTTAGGTATTGACACCTTAGAAGTGTTAGACGCGGCTGGTAGTAAATGGAACTTTTTACCGTTTCGTCCCGGGTTAGTAGGTGGACACTGTATCGGTGTTGATCCGTACTATTTAACCCATAAAGCAGAAGAAGTTGGCTATCACCCACAAGTGATTTTAGCAGGTCGCCGTATTAACGATAATATGGCAGCGTATTCTGCTCAAAGTATTATTAAGCGAATGGCTCAAAATGGCATCAATATCGTGAATGCGAAAGTGGGCATTTTAGGTATCACGTTCAAAGAAAATTGCCCTGATATTCGCAATAGTAAAATTATTGATATGATTCACGAGTTCCAAAACTGGGGCGTTGAAGTCGTGGTTGCAGATGCGTGGGCAGATGCCGATGAAGTTAAAGCGGAATATGGTGTTGATTTAGCTCCGATTGATGAACAACATCAAGTAGATACATTGGTTGTTGCTGTTGGGCATAATGAGTATCGTGAATTGTCTGCTGAGCAGTTAAGAGCTTATGTTAAAGGCGAAAAACCTGTGTTGGCTGACGTGAAGAGTTTATTTAATAAAGCAGAATTAGAGCAACAAGGTTTTGTTGTGTTCCGTCTGTAATAAAAGTCATTGAAATATTGGAGAATTAAAATGAAGAATTTTGCGTTAATCGGTGCTGGCGGTTATATTGCACCACGTCATTTAAGAGCGATTAAAGACACAGGCAATGAGCTTGTAGTCGCAATGGATATTAACGATTCTGTGGGGATTATGGATAGCCATTTTCCTGAAGCAGAATTTTTCACCGAATTTGAAGAATTTGAAGCCTTTGTAGAAGATCAAAAATTACAAGGCAAGAAATTGGACTATGTTTCCATTTGCTCGCCAAACTATTTGCATGCACCACATATGAAATTTGCCCTGAAAAATGGCATTGATGTGATTTGTGAAAAGCCATTAGTATTAAGTTCTGAAGACTTAAATATTTTGGCAGAATATGAAAAACAATATGGTGCAAAAGTTAATTCTATTTTGCAACTGCGTTTACACCCATCAATTATTCAATTAAGAGATAAAGTGCAAAATGCCCCTGCTGGCAAAGTGTTTGATGTAGATTTAACTTATTTAACTTCTCGTGGTAAATGGTATTTAAAATCGTGGAAAGGCGTAAATCATAAATCAGGCGGCGTGGCGACAAATATCGGTGTGCATTTTTACGATATGTTGCATTTTATCTTCGGAAAATTAACGCACAATGAAGTACATTATCGTGATGAAAAAACGGCATCAGGTTATTTAGAATATGAACGTGCAAGAGTGCGTTGGTTCTTGTCTATTGATGCGGAAAATTTACCAGATAATGCGATTCAAGGTGAAAAATTAACGTACAGAAGTATCTTAATTGAAAATGAAGAATTAGAGTTTTCAGGCGGTTTCACTGATTTACATACACAAAGCTACCAAAATGTATTAAATGGCAATGGTTACGGCTTAGAAGAAAACCGTGCAGCGATTGAAACCGTTGAATATATTCGTGATGCGGAAATTGTGGAAGCTGGCGATCACGCTCACCCATTACTTGCTAAAGTGAAAAAATAATGAAGATCACGAATCACGTTGTCCAACAGGCGACAGGACAGGCATTTGAGCAGTATATTGAATTTGATGGTTTGGGCTTATTAGTTACCACATCAAATGGTTCGCTTTTATCTTTTATTGAAAGCGTAAAATATATTGCTCAAGTCAATCAAAATGAAAGTATCAAAGGGATTTTCTGTACGCAACAAATTGCCGATAGCGGACAAGTGCGTGCAGATATTCAGCTTTTTGTGGTTGATGAACCAAAATGGTATTTTTTCTCTATCGTAGATTATCTGTCGCAAACGAAACAATATGCTCCAACGGTGATTGCTGAAACAAGCAAAATTGGCGTAGGGGCTTATATTAGCCCTGTGGGTGTCGTGATTGGTGAAAATTGCATTATTGGTGAAAATAGCACCATTCTAGCTGATGTAACTATTGGGGATAATGTTCGCATTCACCCTGGTGCGGTAATCGGTTGCGATGGTTTTGAACATAAAAAAACATCTCGGGGCATTTTATCTGTACGCCACGATGGTAAAGTCTTTATTCAAAATAATGCACAAATTGGTGTGAATGCGAGTATTAGCAAGGGATTTTCATATCGCCCAACGATTATTGGTGAAAGTAGTAAATTAGATGCGTTGGTACATATTGCTCACGGCGTTCAGTGCGGTAAAGGTTGCTTGTTAGTGTCTAGTGCTGTTGTTAGCGGAAACGTAGATATTGGCGATAATGTTTGGATTGGACCATCAGCGGTAATTACTAATCGCATTACTATTGGCGATAATGCTTTTATTACACTTGGCTCTGTGGTAACCCAAAATGTTGCAGCAGGCGAAAAAGTAACAGGTAATTTTGCTATACCACATCAAAAATTCTTACAAAATTTAAAAGGATCATTAAGTGATGATTGATTTCATTGATTTAAAAGCACAACAATTACGCATCAAAGATAAAATTGATCGTGCTATTCAAAAAGTATTACAACACGGTCGGTATATTCTAGGTCCTGAAGTGGCAGAACTTGAAGCAAAATTAGCTGAATACACAGGGGCAAAATATTGCATTACTTGTGCAAATGGCACAGATGCCTTACAAATTGCTCAAATGGCGTTAGGCATTGGCGTAGGTGATGAAGTGATTACCCCCGGATTTACCTATATTGCTACGGCGGAAACAGTGGCTTTATTAGGTGCAACCCCTGTTTATGTTGATGTTGATCCAAAAACTTATAATATTGACATTCAACAATTAGAAAAAGCCATTACCTCAAAAACCAAAGCAATTATTCCTGTGAGTTTATATGGTCAATGTGCAGATTTTGATGCGATTAACGAAATTGCTCAAAAATATAATATTCCAGTGATTGAAGATGCTGCTCAAAGTTTTGGGGCAACCTATAAAGGCAGAAAAAGTTGTAATTTATCAACCATTGCTTGCACGAGCTTTTTTCCTAGTAAACCATTGGGTTGCTATGGTGATGGTGGTGCAATTTTTACGAATGATGAACAACTGGCAACCGTTATTCGTCAAATCGCAAGACACGGACAAGATAGACGTTATCATCATATCCGAGTAGGGGTGAATAGCCGTTTGGATACTTTACAAGCTGCGATTTTATTGCCTAAATTAGAAATTTTAGATGATGAGTTGCAAGCCAAACAAAAAGTGGCAGAAACCTATAATCGTTTATTTGCTGAAGCAGGCATTGATACCACGCCATTTATTGAAGCTCATAATCAAAGTGCTTATGCTCAATATACGATTCGTGTAAAAAATCGTGATCAGGTGATTGCAAAACTGAAAGAACAAGGTATCCCAACTGCGGTGCATTATCCTATTCCGTTAAATAAGCAACCTGCAGTTGCCACAAATGCGGTATTGCCTGTCGGGGATTTAATTGCGGAAGAAGTGATTAGCTTGCCGATGCATGCTTATTTAATATTATCTCAGCTGAATGAGATTGTAAAAGCTGTTTTATCTTGTTAGTGGATAATTATAATGGAATTTAAGAATATATTTAAATTGTTAAGTAGTAATATTGCTGCACAGTTAATTGGTATTTTATTTATTCCTATAATTACGAGAATATTTTCACCTCAAGATTTTGGAGAATATACTCTTTTCATATCGGTATTAAGTTTTTTTGGTGTAATTGCTTGTCTTAGGTATGATATTGCCATATCTATTTTGAGAAGAAATTCAGAGAAATTGCATTTGTTGGTAGGTTCTTTTTTTATATTGGTATCTATGGTTGCAATTTCATATATTGTAGTTTTACTATTTAGGACTTTCTTTTTATCTGAGATTGCAAAATTAGGATTAGAACGTAGTATCAATTATATTCCATTAGGATTATTCTTTTTGGGATTTTACAATTTACTAAATTATTACTCTCTATGTAGAAAGGAATATTCTTCCGTTGCGATAACAAGAGTTACTCAAGTGAGTGTAACATCAGCTACACAGATTTTATTAAGTAGCTTTGGTATGATATCTTTAGTTTTGGGGTATGTTTTAGGGCAGTTTGCTAGTACCATTACTCTACTAAGAAGAGTAAAGCAGGATCTTATTGGTAGTAATATTAGCAGAAGAAAGATTATATATTTATTGATTAAGTATAAACGCTTTCCCAAATATTCCATTTGGAGCGCAATGCTTAATAATTTGGGACAATCATCTTCCCTAATTTTGTTCTCGTATTTTTTTGGATCATATGTGGCAGGATTGTATGCTCTATCATATCGTTTGTTAATTGTACCATTATCTTCAGTAAGTTCAGCTGTTGCGAATTACTTCTTTTCTATTGCAAGTGAAAAAATAAAAGAAAAGAAAATTGATCAAGTGATATATCAAATACTTTATGTACTAAGTAAACTTTCCTTCCCATTTTTTTTATTGCTATTATTATTAGATAATGATATATACGTACTCGTGTTTGGTGATAATTGGAATGATATTGGTACTTTTGTAAGAGTATTAACACCTTGGTTATTATGCGTTTTTCTCATATCGCCAATTAGTATATTTTTAGAGGTGTTAGGGCGACAGAAAGAGTTTTTGTTTTTTCAAATAATATTATTTTTGAGTAGAACATTGTCTGTAGCTTATGGTTTATTTGATCAAGATATTATTTTTACGTTATATCTGTTTAGTTTTTCAAGTGTTTTATGTTGGATTTTACTCTTAATAAGAATGCTGAAATATACTGAGCTTGGTGTTATTTTTACGTTTATGGCAATAGTTAAGAACCTCCTTAAATCTTTTGCACCAGTTATACCATTATTGATACTTAAATTGTTCGAGGTTCAGGAATATTGGATTCTTCTTTATTGTCTGACTTGTATTTTGTTGTGTTATTATTATTTTACTTTTTTCAAACAGATAAGGATATATTTCAATGCTCGTTAAACTTAGTTCATATCTTAAAACCCAAAAAAAAGTATATGATTGCGATTATATTATCTTGGAAGGAGCTGCCTATGTAAATGGGGTTAGAGTTCGGGAAGAATATATATTAAAGAAGATCAGAGGGTGTCACACTAATTCTGAAATGTTAAATAGTTTCCTTAATTCGCTTATAGGGTTTTATGGGATAATTGCTTATGTTGATAAAAAATTATATGTTTTTAGTGATACTGTGAGAAGTTTCCCTTATTTCTATAAAAAGGAAAATAATGTTATTTTAATAAGTAATTTTGCAATAGATTTAGTTTCAAGTGAAGAAGTGTCGTATGATAATAAGTTATCTAGTTCCCAGTTCCTATTATCTGGATATGTTTCAGGGAAAGATACTTTAATTAAAGGTCTTTATCAAACAGAAGCTGGAAAATATTTATCATTTTGTATAGAAGAAGGTAAGTTATTAGAAAAAGAAGATTCTTATTTTAAATTCTGGAATTATACTACTGAGATAGATGAGAAAAAATTTGATTATGATGATTTGAATAAAGTAACGGATAACTCTATTCATAGATTAATTGATTTTGCAGCAGGTCGCCAAATTGTTATTCCTTTAAGTGGTGGGTTTGACTCGAGATTAATTGCGTCTAAATTAAAGGAGTTTAATTACAGTAATGTCATCTGTTTTACTTACGGAAGAGTAGAAAATAATAAAGAAAAAGAATTTAGTGAGAGAATTGCCAAATCTTTAGGGTTAAAGTGGATTTTTATTGAATATTCAGATGATCTTTTAAAGAAAATGTGGAGTGGTACAGAAGCACAAGAATTTAAATCTAAATATTCAAACTTTTGTAGTTTATCTCATATACAAGATTGGTTCGCAATATCTATTATGAAAGAGAAAGCATTAATTGATAATAATGCTATTTTTGTTCCTGGACATTCAGGAGACTTTGTTGGGGGAAGCCATATACCTAGTTTTGTATTTAATAATTTAACTAAGAAATATTGCATTACAGATGTTCTAAATGAAATTATATATCAGCATTTTTCTTTAACAAATGAGAATAAGAAATTAATAACTGAAATTAAAGAAAAAGTGAAAAGTGAATTGATATCTCAGGTAACAGAATTGATGAGCTTAAACACGCTTGATTTTGTTAATCTCATTGAATATTGGGACTGGAAAGAAAGACAGACTAAATATATTGTAAATTCAATACAAGGGTATAAACAATTTGGTTATGATTTTTGGCTTCCTCTATGGGATAAAGATTTTGTTTTGTATTGGCAAAATATACCATTGTTAGAAAGAAAAAACAGGACGAATTTAAAGAATTACGTTAATCAGATATATATAAAAAACATAGACGATTATTCTTTATATTCTTCAGGGGTTCTAGAGAATGCTAATGAGATAAAGGGTATGAAAGGAACTATTTCTCACTTAATTAGTGGGGTATTACCTTTGAGATTAAAGCGTTATTTGTTAAAAACTCTTTTTAAACGTAAGGTAAGTAATGTACATTTCTTGGCATTTGATGCTCTTGTGGATAAGCAAACATTAGAGTTATATAATGGAAAGGTGGCTAATATTGTAG
Source organism: Lonepinella sp. BR2271 (assembly GCF_051851515.1). Lineage (NCBI taxonomy): Bacteria > Pseudomonadati > Pseudomonadota > Gammaproteobacteria > Pasteurellales > Pasteurellaceae > Lonepinella > Lonepinella sp. BR2271. Next base: position 350,872 of record NZ_JBPDVF010000001.1, read on the forward strand.
GTGTTTATACCTCTCTTTATTTGTGTGGTAAATGGTAAACACAATGAATTATTATATATTCTAGTTTAATATGGTTCTCATTATGAAGAAGTTTATAAAGAATATGATTTTATTTTTTTCTCCTGTATTGTTAGTTATTCTAAGTATTTTCTTTGATAGGACATATCTGCAGGAAAAATATTTTAATAATACCTTAACAGGTTATATTTGGGCATTTAAATCTATTTGGACGAAAAATATATTACGTTTGGGTTACCCCATGCCTTTCCCTACTGGATTGACCTGCTTGGTTTCTAAGGCAGAGAATATTCATTTTCATCCCGATGATTTAAATAATTTTCAGGCTTCAGGCACATATTTTCAGAATTTTTTAGGGCATATTTATTTGGGTAAAGGTTCATATATTGCTCCTAATGTTGGTATTATTACGGCTAATCATGATTTAAAATATTTAGACACGCATACTGATGTACGAGATGTAATTATTGGAGAGGAATGTTGGATTGGGATGAATAGCGTGATTTTACCGGGGGTTGAATTGGGAAATAATACTATTGTCGCAGCTGGTGCTGTTGTAACGAAGAGTTTTCCTCAGGGTAATATTGTAATTGCGGGTGTTCCTGCGAAAGTGATTAAGGAAATTAAATGATGAAAATTATAACAGTTTTAGGTGCAAGACCACAATTTATTAAAGCCGCCGCTTTTTCTCGGGAATTAATAAATTACCCTGAAATAGAAGAGATTATTGTGCATACTGGGCAGCATTATGATCAAAATATGTCGGATGTATTTTTTGAGGAGATGAATATTCCTTATCCTAAATATAAGTTACAAACTGGTGGGAAAACACATGGAGCAATGACTGGACAGCAGCTAGAACAGATTGAAAAGATATTATTAGATGAATCTCCCGATCTAGTTTTAGTGTATGGTGACACTAATTCTACTTTGGCAGGTGCTTTAGCAGCTGTAAAATTGCATATTCCGATTGCTCATGTAGAATCGGGATTACGTTCTTTTAATCGTAAAATGCCAGAAGAAATCAATCGTATATTAACTGATCAAATTAGTGATTATTTGTTTGTTCCAAGTGAAAGTGCAAAACAAAATCTATTAAAAGAAGGAATATCAGAACACAAAATCCATGTAGTCGGCGATATTATGTATGATGTTTCTCTATTTTATCAAGATAAGGCGGTAAAACCTAAATGGTTTGACAGTATAAATTTAGATAATTTTGTTTTATGTACAATTCACCGAGCAGAAAATACAGATAACATAAGCAAGCTGTCTAGTATTTTAAATGGTTTAGAATTATCCAAAAAAAATATTGTTTTACCGCTTCATCCAAGAACAGTAGGTAAAATAAAACAGTATGGTTTGAATATTCCACAAAATATTAAAATAGTAGAGCCTGTGGGATATTTGGAAATGGTGTGGTTGGAAATGAATAGTGATTTTATTATTACTGATTCTGGTGGTGTACAGAAAGAAGCTTATTTTCATCAAAAATATTGTATTACATTAAGGGAAGAAACCGAATGGGTTGAGTTGGTTGAGCTAGGTTTTAATTCCCTTGTTGGTACTAATTCTCAAAAGATTTTTTCCATTTGTAACAATTTAGTGAATAAAACGTTTACACTGGGCATATATGGTAATGGCCATACTTCGAATAGTATTATCAATATTTTATCTTAGGAATTTTATATGAAAGTATTACATGCGGCATTAATGAAACACGCATATTCTGGTATTCTGAATCAAATGACTTGGGAAAAACAGGTGGCAATTAAACAGAATTTAGATTGGGATGTGGTTTTATATGTTAATCAATGTGAAAGTAAGTTCTTACCTTCTGATATTATACATGTATGGGATGGTTCTCATAGAACAGTGGATTCTATTTGTTCTTGGATATCTATTCGTAGAGATTATTATAAGTGGTTACTCGAACAAAGTTATAAATATGATTTACTATTAGTACGTCATAGTTTTGTAGATCCATTTCAATCGTTGTTTTTAAAACAAGTTAAAGTTCCAGTTTATTTGGTTCATCATACATTAGAAGTTCCTGAAATAAAATTAATGTCAAAAGGACTGAAATCAATATTAAAAACTAATATGGAATCATTTTTTGGAAAAATTTCAATTAATAATGCTCAAGGTGTTATTGCAGTTACTAATGAAATATTTGAATATGAGAATAACAGAGTTGGTCAAAAATTTAAGAATAAAATAATTTATCCTAATGGTATAAGTTATAATGATGTTAATTTAGTAGATAATAGAGCGGATAGTGTTCCTGAATTATTATTTGTAGCCAGTTACTTTAATCCTTGGCATGGGTTAGATCTTTTGCTTAATGATTTGAAAAATACATCAGAAAAGTTTATTCTGCATATCGTTGGAAATTTGAGTCAAGCTGATAAGTTAATCGCACAACAAGATAGTAGAATTGTATTACATGGTCATTTACCATCAAGTGAAATACAGCGGTTGGTTAGTCAATGTTGGATTGGGTTATCATCATTTGCATTATTCAGACAGGATATGCAAGAAGCTTGTACATTAAAAGTTAGAGAATATTTAAAAAATGGTTTACCTGTATATTCTGGGCATAAGGATATTTTCCCACAAGATTTCAATTATTATAAAGTAGGCAAGCCAGATTTTGAAAGTATTTTAGAATATGCGAGAAATGTACGTGATGTAGAACGAAATAGAATTAGCGAATCTGCTATGCCGTATATTGAAAAGGAATTATTGCTTAAATGTTTATATTCTACACTTGAACATATTGTAGTTTAAGTAATATATTATAATGTTATTATGATAATATAGATTGTAATCTTAAGGGTTGTTCCGTGAAAATTCTAATTAAGTTAAATCATCTCATTTTATATTTCTTGTTATTGTTACTTATTATAGTTGTAGGAGCTAGGGGAGCAACAAGAGATACTGAAATTTATTATAATATTTATAGAAATATAAATAGCTATGATTTATGCTCTTTTTCTAACTTCTATCATACTGCTCAAGTGGAAATTGGTTATGGTTGGTATAGCTATTTAATTAGTCTAATATCTCAAAACAGCTCTTTTTTATTGTTTTTTCCACTTTCTCTTATTACTTTTGTCGCTGTATTAAGTATTTCAAGAAAATTACAAGCTCAAGAATTCTTAGTTTTATTACTGTATGTTTCTTCAGCTTATTTTCTAATATTACAATTTATGCAAATGCGTCAAGGTTTAGCTGTTCCTTTAGCGTTGTTATCAATTACAATGCTATTTTCTAAAAAATATAACTATGTGAAATTTCTAGTGTTTGCTGTTTTGGCTTTTAGTTTTCATCAAGTTTCATTTGTTGTAGCTTTGAGTGGTTTATTATGTTTCTTCTTGGTAAGTTTTCTATTAAATAAAAACATATCTCTAAATAACTTTAGAGCATGGTCAATTTTTATATTTTTGATTAGTGTTGTTATATCGAAATATGTACTACTAGATATTATGATAAATTTTTCTGAGCGTTTATCTGCATATGCTAACAATTCATATGGTGAAGAAATTGGTTTTTTTAGATTGCCGAATATAAAAGCTTTTTTAGTTTTTATTTTCATATTGATATTTATGAATAAAAAAATATATGAAAATAGATTGTTTTTAGTCTTTTTTATTATGTATATCATTGGTGTAAGTATGCGATTCGGATTTTCTGAGTTTGCAATTCTTGGCGGGAGATTTGCTAGTGCTTTAACATTTACAGAGATTTTTATTCTTCCTTTTATATTTAGTCGGTTTGTTAATGGTGGGTTAATAATATTTTTAATTTATGTTGCAATACAATTTTTTTTGACATATTTTATCCAAGCACCGTATGTTATAGAGGACTACTTTAAACCCATCTATGATTATGTGGTATATTAATATGAATGTTTTATTTGTAATAAATTCGTTACGCCATAAATCTGGTATAGAAAGAGTAGCTAGCTTATTGGCCAATTTGTTTCATGGTAAACTTAATTATAGTATTACGATTGTAAATCGTGATACTGAAATAGACAATATTGCTTATCCACTTAACCAAGAAATTAGCGTTGTTTCATTAAATGGAAACTACTTACAATTCCATAGGAAATTACAAAGGCATATTGATGAATTTCATTATGATGTGATTGTTGTACATAATATGGGTAGGTTGTCATTGTTATGTTCATTTTTAAAGAAAAAACAAAGCAAACTAATATCTTTGGAACATGTGGCATTTGAAATAAGACCTTGGTGGGTAAAGTATTTTTCTAAATTATGCTATAAGAATATTAATCAGGTAATTACGCTAACACAGCATGATCAAGCAAGCTATCAATCTTGGGTGAAACAAGTTCAAACAATTTATAATATTTCGCCATTTTCTATTATTAGTGAACAGAAAGAAAAACCGAAGAAATTTGTTGCTGTGGGGAGATTGACCTATCAGAAAAATTTCCAAGCCTTATTATTAGCTTGGCATCAGATACAAAAAGAAATCCCTGATTGGAGCTTGGAAATTTATGGTGTAGGTGAAGAAGAGCAATCTTTACGAAATCTAATAAAAGAAAAAAAGATAGATAACGTGGCTCTTATGGGGCAAGCACAGGATATTGAGTCTGTTTATCAAAATAGTTCAATTTTTGTGATGTCTTCTCGCTTTGAAGGCTTGCCTATGGTATTAATAGAAGCTCAATCTTTTGGTTTACCTATTATTTCCTTTGATTGCCCACATGGACCAAAAGAAATTATTGAACATAATGTAAATGGTTTATTGGTAGATAATCAAGATATAGAGAAATTGGCTTATTCAATGAAAAAATTAGCAATAAACCCTACCCAGATAGACGAATTTTCTATGCGTGCTTTGAAAAGTGCTGAGCGTTTTCAGAAAGATGAAATTTTAAAATCTTGGCATAATTTATTAGAGGTATAATATGAATTTCTCAGTTCTATTATCCCTATACATCAAAGAACAACCTGAATTTTTACAGGCTTGTTTAGATAGTTTATTCCTGCAAACTTTACCTGCAACAGAAATTTTTTTGGTTTATGACGGTGTGGTTACGTCTGAATTAGAAAATGTAGTAAATCAATATTCCAGCAAGCTGCCATTAAAAGTTGTGCCTTTGGAACGAAATGTTGGTTTAGGTAAAGCACTCAATGCAGGTTTAAAACATTGTAGTTATGATTGGATTTTGCGTATGGATACTGATGATATTTGTACGCCCGATCGTTTTGAAAAACAGATTGCTTTTATCCAAGAAAATCCTGATGTAGCGTTGTTTGGTGGACAAATTCAAGAATTTAATCAGAGTATTAGTGAAAACCCTGTGATTAAAGCTGTTCCAACCCAAGAAAATGAGATTAAAAAACTTGCTCAAAAAAGAAATCCTTTTAATCATATGACCGTGGCATTTAAAAAAGACGTTATTTTAGAATTAGGTGCGTATCAACATCATTTGCTTATGGAAGATTATAACTTATGGCTGAGAGTGATTGGTGCAGGTTATCCAGTGGCAAATCTTGCTGACATTTTGGTATATGCAAGAGTCGGAAACGGTATGCACGCTCGCCGCCGTGGTTGGCAGTATGTGAAAAGTGAAAAGCAGTTGTTTGATTTAAAACGAAAATTAAACATACAGCCTTTACTTCCTGCATTGGCGATTTTTCTGATGCGTTCGTGTTTTAGACTGTTGCCAAGTGGATTGTTGGGGCAGTTCTATAATCGGGTGTTGCGGAAGAATAGGTAAGTTGAAAAGTGAATAGCTAGATTGTAAACTCAATCCACAAAATTATTACCGAGAAAGAACAATGAACAAAACCGAACTGTTACAAAAACTCACCGATATCGAATGGGACGATTTTGAAGTGAAATCAGCCCACAATGGCTTGCCTGAAAATATTTGGGAAACGGTGAGTGCGTTTAGTAATGGTTCGGGCGGTTGGATTGTGTTAGGCATTGAGCAAAAAGGCAAAATTTATGAGATTGTCGGCGTGTCGAATGCAGAAAAACTTGAACAGAATTTCACCACTGTTTTGCGTAACCGAGATAAATTTAGCGTACTAATCAATCCGCTTTGTAAAAAATATCATTTTGATAATAAAACAGTGTTGGCGTTTTTTATTCCTGCTGCTGAGCAAAAGCCTGTTTATTTTAATAAATTAGCAAATACCTTTATTCGCACTGGTAGTGGCGATCAGCGAGCGAGTAAAGAAGAAATCAATGCCTTATTGCGTGATCAATTATTTGGGGTGATGTCAGCCAAGCCTGCATTAAGAACTACGCTTGATGATATAAATCGCACCACATTGGGGCGTTATCGTGATTATATGTCGCGGTTTAACCCAGCTTTACCATACAACACGATGCCTGAAGATGAATTTTTGCAACGTTTGCAAATTGTGGACGGTGAGCATTTAACCTATGGAGGCTTGCTGTTTTTGGGTAAAAATATCGCAATTAACCGTAATATCTCTGATTTTCGGGTGGATTTATTGGAAATCCCAGGGCGTTCTTATGCGGAAGCACAGCCACGCTATACTTTCCGTTTAGAAGAGCAAGAAAATCTGTGGGAATATTATTTTGCGATTATTGAACGGCTAAAACGCTATGTGGATATGCCATTTAAAATGAATGATTTAGGCATTGCGGTAGAAAATAGTCCGCAACTTGAAGCCTTGCGAGAAGCCTTGGTCAATATGTTGATGCACACCGATTATTTCAGTGTGGCAAAACCCAGAGTGCGGATTTTTTCTGATCGCATTGAATTTGAAAATCCCGGTAGTTTTCCCTTGCCGATAGAAGAATTGTTAAAAACAGATGTGTCTGTTCCCCGAAATCCAGTGATTGCAAAATTATTTCGCCACGTCAAACTGGCTGAAAATGCAGGTTTTGGCTTTGATAAGATTCTAGCGTGGGAAGGAGAAACGCACACGAAAGTCAATTTTGATAAAAGTATTGCCTTTTCAAAGGTGACTTTTCCTTTGGCGAAAAAGTTTGGGGATATGGAGCAGACAGGGGACAAGTCGGGGGCAAGTCGGGGACAAGACACCGACCATGTTACCGTGCAAGTCGGGACCAAGTCGGGACCAAGTCAGGACCAAGTCGGGATCAAGTCAGATATTTGCTTAATAGATGAACAGAAATGTTTATTAGAACAGTGGCAAGATGAGCATTCATTACTTGATTTGATGAGTTGGGTGGGGCGAAGTAATCGGACGAAGTTTAGACAGCAAATTCTTACACCATTACTTGAACAAGGCATTGCAGAAATGACCATCCCCGATAAACCTAACAGTCGTTTACAACGCTATCGTTTAACTGACAAAGGGCGGGCATTGGCAGTAAAGATAGCAGGTGAAAAATGAACGATTTAATCATCTACAATACCGATGACGGCAAAAGCAATGTGGCTTTGTTGGTGCGTGAAAATCAAGTGTGGCTCACGCAAAATCAGTTAGCGGAACTTTTTGACACCACCGTGCAAAATATCGGCTTACACATCAAGAATATCTTGCAAGACAATGAGTTAGAAGAGATTTCAGTTATAAAGGATTTCTTTATAACTGCCGAAGATGGCAAAAATCAGATGAAAATATTAAAAATCTTATCCGAAGCCGAAAACCAAATTAAACAAAGAACTTAAATACAAATCATATCAAATGTAGAACAAGGTTACACAATGAACAAAAAAATTGAACTCACCAAACGCCATTCAAAATGGTATGAAAGGCTGTTTTTTAGCACCACAATGCAAAGCGTGCTAATTTCCTTATTTACTGTTATCTTGCCTGCTTGGCTAATGTGGGGAAAATCTGCCTACTTAAATGATAATAGAAGCACGACTGTGGTTGCATTGGTGCTCGTCTGTTTTGCTCACTGTATCACCTTAAAAATATTAAAAAAATACCCTGGGGATAAATCCTTTAGTTTTATTTTCGCCAGTTTGCTTATTTGGTTTATTGTTTTATTTATCGCCTTGGTTTTATTTAGATTAGATTATTCTAATTTATTATTGTCAGTCAGTGCCGTGTTAATGTTTGTTTATTCAACACTTGCCTATTTTCTCGCTAAACGTTGGATTGTGCCTAAATTTGCTTATATTCCTTTAGGCAGAGCCACTGAATTAACCAGCATTTCAAATGTATCTTGGGTTTGTTTAGATGAAGAAAACTTAACCGCAGAAAGACGTTATGATGCCATTATTGCCGATCTTCACTCGCCTGAACTTACTGCCAAATGGCAAAAAATCATTGCCCAAGCAGTGTTAAGTGGTGTGCCTGTGTACAATTCCCGTCAGATTCAGCAATCACTCACAGGACGAGTCAAAATCACCCATATGTATGAAAATGATCTTGGTTCACTATTGCCATCGCCTGTGTATTCGTTAATTAAACGGTTAATGGATATTGCGTTGGTGCTAATCACTTTTCCGATTACCTTGCCGATTATGTTGATTACGGCGATTGCTATTCGTCTGGAAAGCGAAGGTGGGGCGATGTTTATTCAAAATCGTGTGGGACGTGGCGGAAAAGAGTTTCGTATTTATAAATTCCGCAGTATGTGTAAAGATTCAGAAAAAGACGGGGCGAAATTTGCCAGCCAAGGTGATATGCGTGTTACTCGTATTGGTAAATTTATTCGCAAAACGCGTATTGATGAATTACCGCAGTTTTTCAATGTATTAAAAGGCGATATGAGTTTAATTGGTCCACGCCCTGAACAAAAAACCTTTGTAGATAAATTTGAAGAAAGTATTCCGTTTTATAATTACCGCCATATCGTCCGCCCTGGTATTTCAGGTTGGGCGCAAGTAGTACAAGGTTATACCGCAGGTGAAGATGAAACTCGGGTAAAAGTTGAACACGATTTTTACTATATTAAGAATTTCTCGCTATGGTTGGATATTTTAATTGTGTTTAAGACATTGAAAACGATGCTCACGGGGTTTGGGGCGAGATAAGCGTGGTGAATTAGATGAAAATTCAGTATGTCGGGATTTCCGACATACCACTTAACAGGTGCAATTAAAGCCTTGCGACAAAAGTTTAAAAAATGCAATATTTTGCAAAAAGTCCTGAAAAAATCACCGCAGTTTTGGTGAGAGAATATGATGAATAACTTGGTTTACCTTCCTAGTAAATCCTAGCAAATATTGATCTTAATAACAAAAAGAGCTAAAATTGGATGTTTTTTCATTTAACCAGCGGAGTTTTTCTGATGTTAGTTAATTTTACCCTTGATAATTTTAGTTCTTTTCGAGATACGCACAATCTGTCTTTGGAGATATCCACACTCCAAAAAGATGACATTCTCCAAGAAAATATCATAAAAATAAATGAAAAAAAATCACTCTTGAAATCGGTGCTGATTTATGGCGCAAATGCAAGCGGGAAAAGTAATTTACTTAACGGAATAATCCGATTAAAAATAATTGTATTACTATCATACCGTGAACTTGAGCGTAATTTATTAGAGCAACTTGTCATGCCTTTTGCGTTAGATGAAAAGACTCAAAATGAACCTACTGTATTTGAAATTACCTTTATTGAAAAAAATATAAAATATCGTTATGGCATTGCTATTTCAAATGGTGAAATTATAGAAGAATGGCTTTATCTAGCTAAACATAGGGAAGTTATGTTGTTTTCAAGAGATAAACAAAATATTGAATACAACAAAACAAGTTTTACTGAAGCTTCATTATTTGTTAAAGAAAACAAATTGGACAAAACAGCATCACATATTCCTTTTATTTCAGTACTAGCAGCTTTTCAAGGCAAACACAGTCTTAATGCCATTCGTTTTTTTAATAAATTAAATATTATCTCAGGTGTTTATGATATAAGTTTAGGTGATTTCACCTTTAATATGATGAATGAAAGTCCTGAATTTAAACAATGGTCATTAAATATATTAAAGAATTTTAATATAGCTGATGTTATGGTTCGTGAAGAGAACTCTGATGCAATAGAATTATCTCGAACACAAGATACATCTACGTTACACATTCCACAAAATAAAATCAGTGTTATTAAACAATTAACTCATTCGGAACATGAAATTGAATGGCCGCTTTCCCAAGAGTCGGATGGTACAAAAAAAATTATTCATTTGCTAGGCCCGATTTATGATACTTTGGTGAATGATAAGATATTATTGATTGATGAGTTTGATTCCAAATTTCATACTTTATTATCAAAACATCTGTTTTCTATTTTTCATAAGCATAGTAAACAAAGTCAGTTAATTGTTAGTGTGCAAGATACTAATTTAATGGATACGAACCATTTCCGCCGAGATCAAATTTGGTTTGTGCATAAAGATAGCATTGAGCAAGATAGCCGTTTGTATTCTTTGTCGGATTATAAAATTCAAATTAAAAAGTCTTATAGTCAAGATTATTTAAATGGGGCATTTGATGCCATTCCATTATTTGACAGCTTTGAAACTGTTCAGCATTTAATGGAGTAAGAAAATGGGTAGAAACCATAAAAAACCATTGAAAGATTCTAAACGTAATCTTGAATATTTAGAACCGAAAACGTTAAAATCAGATGAACAAGACGGTTATATTAGTTTAAGTTTTCGTTATTTTCAAAATATCAGTAATCAACTTGTGCAAAGTTTAGCTGATTGGCATGGTGATGATATACTATTAGATTTATTAAATTCACTGGTCTATGTTACGCAGAAAAATGTAACCCAATTACAAGCAGGTGATAAAAAGTTAAGTCTATATAAAGGTTTTCCAAATAAAACAGTCAATGATTTTCCACTGCCTAGTTCTTTGAGCGAAAAGGAAAATTGGGGGACGTTGCGTAATATTGGTGGACAAAAAGCAAGAGTGGCTGGTTTTTTGCGTGATAATATTTTCTATATTGTTTATTTAGATAAAGAACATAAGTTTTTCAAGTCAGGGAAAAAGTAATAATTGTCCACATTACAGGTAATTCAGGTTTTGTTAGTCAAAATTTAACACGCCATATTTGCAAAAAGTCCTGAAAAATCACCGAATTTTTTGGTGGAGATAATTAAAATCTGCATATTAAGTCCATAGTTTTATTATATTTTTATCACAAAAATGATAACTTAAAAGTAATAGAAAAGATTGTGTCGACACTGTCGACACAATTCAAAAATATTGAGAAAGAACAATGAACAAAACCGAACTGTTACAAAAACTCACCGATATAGAATGGGACGATTTTGAAGTGAAATCAGCCCCAAAAAGAGTGATTTAGGCATTGCAGTAGAAAATAGTCCGCAACTTGAAGCCTTGCGAGAAGCCTTGGTCAATATGTTAATGCACACCGATTATTTCAGTGTGGCAAAACCCAGAGTGCGGATTTTTTCTGATCGCATTGAATTTGAAAATCCAGGTAGTTTCCCCTTGCCGATAGAAGAATTGTTAAAAACCGATGTGTCTGTTCCCCGAAATCCAGTGATTGCAAAATTATTTCGCCACGTCAAACTGGCTGAAAATGCAGGTTTTGGCTTTGATAAGATTCTAGCGTGGGAAGCAGAAACGCACACGAAAGTCAATTTTGATAAAAGTATCGCCTTTTCAAAGGTGACTTTTCCTTTGGCGAAAAAGTTGGGGGATATGGAGCAGACAGGGGACAAGTCGGGGGCAAGTCGGGGACAAGTTACCGTGCATGATACCATGCAAGATACCATGCAAGTCACCATGCAAGTCACCGACCAAGTCACCGACCATGATACCGTGCATGATACCGTGCATGATACCGAGCATGTTACCGAGCATGTTACCGAGCATGTTACCGAGCATGTTGCTCTGCTAATTAAAGTATTAAATAAGGAAATGGATCGCAACGAAATTCAGCAAAAATTGGGCTTAATTCACAGGGAAAATGTTAGGGCTAATTATATTAAACCTGCCTTAGAACAAGGCTTAATTGAAATGACCATTCCTGATAAGCCCAAAAGCATTAAGCAACGCTATCGCTTAACCGAGAAAGGGCGGGCGTTGGCGGTAAAATTAGCAAGTAAGAAAAAATAAATATCACACAAGGAAAACAAATGAAAATCCTACTCACAGGCGGTGCGGGCTTTATCGGCTCAGCTGTGGTTCGCCATATAATTAACCACACAAATGACAGCGTAATTAACGTGGATAAACTCACCTATGCTGGTAATCTTAACTCAATCAGAAGTGTCGCAAACGATCCACGCTACGCCTTTGAGCAAGTCGATATTTGCGATAAAACCGCTCTTGAGCAAGTGTTTGCGAAATATCAACCTGATGCGGTAATGCACTTAGCCGCCGAAAGCCACGTTGATCGATCCATTGACGGGCCTGCTGCCTTTATTGAAACGAATATTATCGGCACTTACACTTTGCTTGAAGTGGCTCGCCATTATTACCACGGTTTGAGTGGCGAGAAAAAAGCGGCGTTTCGTTTTCATCATATCTCAACCGATGAAGTGTTTGGTGATTTGCACGGCACGGACGATTTGTTCACTGAAACCACGCCTTATGCCCCGAGCAGTCCTTATTCTGCGTCCAAAGCGTCTAGCGATCACTTAGTGCGTGCGTGGCACCGCACTTACGGCTTGCCAGTGGTGCTAACGAACTGTTCTAACAACTACGGGCCGTTTCATTTCCCTGAAAAACTCATTCCACTCGTGATTTTAAACGCCATTCACGGCAAGCCGTTGCCGATTTATGGCAAGGGCGATCAAATCCGTGATTGGCTGTTTGTGGAAGATCACGCCCGTGCCTTGCATTTGGTGTTGAGCAAAGGCGAAATTGGCGAAAGCTATAATATCGGTGGACACAATGAGAAAACGAATTTAAGTGTGGTGGAAACCATTTGTGATATTTTGGATAGCCTAAAAGGCAGTGAGAAACTCGCTAAATTTGCACCGCACTTTTCACAAATTAACTCATTCCGTGAGCTGATTACCTTTGTGCAAGACCGCCCAGGGCACGATAAACGTTATGCCATTGATGCCACTAAAATGCAGCAAAAACTGGGCTGGAAACCTGTTGAGGCCTTTGAAACGGGCTTGCGTAAAACCGTGGAATGGTATTTAGATAATCAAGAATGGTGGCAAAATATTCAAAATGGGATGTACTATGAAAATCTGTTAACGTAGGATTTTTGAGGGCAAATGTTAAGCGTTGGTTTGCCTGTTCAGTTAATCACTTATCACTTCGTCATGTGCCTATTTAATGCTATAATCCCCCAAATTTCCAATCTATTTAGAGAATATCCATGAAACAACTTTTCGCCACCACTGCACGTGGCTTTGAAGAATTACTGAAAGTCGAACTCACCACATTAGGGGCGACGGAATGTCAGGTGGCACAAGGTGGTGTGCATTTTATGGCTGATGATGAAACACAATACAAGGCGCTATTGTGGTCACGTTTAGCCTCTCGCATTTTATTGCCGATCACACAAAGCAAAATTTACAGTGATTTAGATCTCTATTCTACCGTTGTATCGCAGGATTGGTTGTCGCATTTTGATGAAAGATCTCGTTTTTTAGTGGATTTTAACGGCACAAACCAAGACATTCGCCACACTCAATTTGGTGCTATGCGTGTGAAAGATGGGATCGTGGATTATTTTGAGCGACAAGGCAAAGTTCGTCCTGATGTGGATAAAGACAATCCAGATATTCGCATTCATGCTTATTTACATCGTGAAAATTTTATCCTTTCTCTGGATTTAAGTGGTGATGCCTTGCATTTACGTGGCTATCGTGAAGAAACGGGCATGGCACCTTTGCGTGAGACGTTGGCGGCGGCTATTGTGTTACGTTCTGGTTGGAAAGCGGGAACGCCCTTACTTGATCCAATGTGTGGTTCTGGCACCTTGTTAATTGAGGCTGCTCAAATGGAGGCGAAAATTGCACCGCAGTTACATCGTATGCACTGGGGATTTGATTTCTGGAAAGGGCATAATGTCGCTGCATGGGAAAAAGTAAAAGCAGAGGCCGTTGCATTGGCTGAAACTGAATGTAATAAAAATCCGCCACCGCATTTTTACGGCTTTGATTTGGATCATCGTGTTTTACAAAAAGCCCTACACAATGCACAACAGGCGGGGGTGGCACACCTCATTCAATTCAAGCAATCAGATGTGGCAGCGTTAAAAAATCCCGTATCACAAGATGAAAAAGGTACGGTGATTTGTAATCCGCCTTATGGTGAACGTTTAGGTACGACGCCGGCGTTGATCGCTTTATATTCTGTATTAGGTCAGCGTTTGAAACAACAATTTGGTGGCTGGAATGCGTCTATTTTTAGTTCAGAACAAGGCCTGTTAGATTGTTTGCGATTGCGTTCACATCGCCAATTTAAGGCGAAAAATGGTCCATTAGATTGTGTGCAAAAAAACTATCAAATTTCTGACCGCAGTTTGAGCGAACAAGAGCCACAAAGTGCGGTACAAAATCTTGAAGTTTCGGCAAATCAGCACGTTGCAGAGGATTTTGCCAATCGTCTACAAAAAAATATCAAGAAAATTGAAAAATGGGCAACACAGCAAGGTCTACAAGCCTATCGATTATATGATGCGGATTTGCCCGATTATAATTTAGCTGTGGATCGTTATGCGGATCATATTGTGGTGCAAGAATATGCGCCGCCGAAAAATATTGATGAAAATAAAGCCCGCCAACGCTTATTGGACGCAGTAACGGCCACCCTCGCCGTGACAGGGATTGAAACCAATAAGCTGATTTTAAAAGTGCGTCAAAAACAAAAAGGTAAAAATCAATATGAGAAATTAGCCAACAAGGGTGAGTATTTTTATGTGGAAGAATACGGCGCAAAATTATGGGTCAATTTGACCGATTATTTGGATACGGGATTATTTTTGGATCACCGTTTAACCCGTAAAATGCTCAGCGAAATGGCGAAAGGCAACGATTTCTTGAATTTATTTGCTTATACCGGATCCGCAACTATTCATGCTGCCTTAGGCGGGGCGAAATCGACCACGACTGTTGATATGTCAAATACCTATTTAAACTGGGCAGAGCAGAACTTAATTTTAAATGGTTTAGAGGGTAAACAGCACCGTTTAATTCAAGCAGATTGTTTGCAATGGTTAGAAAAATGTGATCGTGAATTTGATTTGATTTTTGTGGATCCGCCGACGTTTTCAAATTCTAAACGGATGGAAGATAGCTGGGACGTGCAACGGGATCATATTAAATTAATGAAAAATCTGAAACGGATTTTACGCCCAAATGGCACCATTGTTTTTTCGAATAATAAACGGGGCTTTAAAATGGATTTTGAGCGTTTAGCTGAACTTGGATTAAGTGCGGTGGAAATTTCGCAAAAAACCTTGCCATTGGATTTTGAGCGCAATAAGCAGATTCATAATTGTTGGCTAGTGAGTTTTGCTTAGAAAATCAAAATAAATAGACCGCACCTTGGTATCTCAAAGTGCGATTTTTTGTGGCAATTTTTTACCATAAATATGCTTTATTAATCAGATCTTCTACTTGGTTCCAATACAAGGTCAAGGTAATGTCCCCCTCGACATAATAACCAATCGCATAAGGTGGGTAGACAAAATTTATGCCCTCAGCAGAGAAATAAAAAGCAGGAGAAACATAAAAATCCTTTTGATTAGCATAAAGCTCTCCATCAGAGTTTTCTTGACGATAGGTTTTATAGCTTTCCCATAACAAGTCTTGGAATTTGCTTTGGTTGGCTTTTGGAATGAGATCATCTAGTCCGATTTTTGCTTTTTTATTGATATCTACATTAATATAATCGGTCCAACCATTGCCATGAGCGCCGCCAGTAAATGCGTACATACTATGAGAAAATGTGACCACATTTTGACGTTGACCCAAATAGAAAACGGAGTCGGAAAGCTCGTTGCCAAAAGTATTAAATTCCTTGGCCTCTGCCAATCCCTCTTGATAATACACTTCATACAGTTTGAGTAAACGATCTTTTGGTGTTGGGAGTGCTTTAAGTTCAGCCAATAAATTTTTATCTTCAGTGGCGGAGATATCGCCAATCAGTTCGTTGTAAAGCAAATCATCTAGCCACGTTATTCCTGTTTCAACGCTCGATAAATGATAATCCACGTAACTTTGACTTACACCAAAATCATCTTCTTTGATGCTATCAGGATCACGGTTAAATTCTTGTCTTTTCTCAAACAAGGTGACAGGTTTTACTTGTAACGCAGGGACTTCCGTGCGCTTTTCTTGTGCGACTTTTAATTCTGCTTGCGATTTTTCCAACTGTGCATTTAGCTGACTAATCGTTTGCTCGGCGGTTTGTAATTTGGCTTGCGTATCTTTGTCATCACAAGCAGAAAGTACCAAAGTGGAGGCTATCAATAAAGCAAGGAGCGATTTTTTCATACCATTTTCCTTTTGTTATCTGAACATCCCCTCTCCCTATGGGAGAGGGCTAGGGTGAGGGTCGTTACATTTTCTCAACCGTTTTAATCCCAAGTAAATCTAAACCTTGTTTTAAAATACGTTCGGTTAATTGGGCTAATTTTAAACGGCTTAATTTAACTGCTTGCTCGGCATTTAGAATCGGGCAATGTTCATAGAAACTCGAGAACACACCGGCCAATTCATATAAATAAGCACAAAGTATATGCGGTGTGCCGTCTTTCACCACGGTTTGCACGGCTTCCTCAAATTGCAATAATTTTATCGCCAATGCCCGTTCTTTCTCTTCATTTAACACAATAGAGGCTTGTGAAAGTGCGGTGGAATCCACATCTGTTTTATTGAAAATTGAACGAATACGTGTATAAGCATATTGCATATAAGGTGCCGTGTTGCCCTCAAAGCTCAACATATTATCCCAATCAAACACATAGTCCGTGGTGCGGTTTTTAGACAAATCCGCATATTTCACCGAACCAATAGCCACCGCCTCAATCACTTCGGCTTTTTCTTGCTCAGAAAGTGCGGTGGATTTTTCATTAATTAATTTGCCGGCACGTTCCACGGCCTCGTCTAACAAATCCGCTAATTTCACCGTGCCACCGGAACGCGTTTTAAATGGCTTGCCGTCTTTGCCTAACATCATGCCAAAATTCTGGTGTTCAAGACTAAAACTCTCCGGCACATAACCTGCTTTACGAGTGATTAACCAAGCCTGTTGCATATGTTGGCTTTGGCGAGTGTCGGAGAACACTAAGGCACGGTCGGCGTGCAAGGTTTCATAGCGGTATTTGGCTGCGGCAATATCCGTGGTGGTGTATAAAAATCCGCCGTCTTTTTTCTGCACAATTACGCCCATTGGGTCGCCGTCTTTGTTTTTAAATTCGTCCAAATACACCACTAAGGCACCGTCATCTTCCACGGCCAATCCTTTTGCTTTCAAGTCAGCCACAATTTCAGGTAACATTGGATTATATAAACTTTCGCCCATCACATCTTTTTCAGTGAGACTCACATTTAACCGATTATAATTAAGTTGATTCTGTGACATGGTCATATCAACTAATTTTTTCCACATGGTTAAGCAATATTGATCGCCCCCTTGCAATTTCACCACATATTGACGGGCTTTTTCAGCAAAGACGTCATCGGCGTCATAATGTTCTTTGGCGGCACGATAAAAGGCCTCTAAGTCGCTTAAGTCCATTTCGCTAGCATGTTCATTTTCCATTTTTTCAAGGTAAGCAATCAACATGCCAAATTGTGTTCCCCAGTCGCCCACATGGTTAGCACGGATCACCTTATGTCCCATAAATTCTAATGCACGGACAACGGCATCACCGATAATCGTAGAACGTAAATGCCCCACGTGCATTTCTTTGGCAACATTGGGAGAGGAATAATCCGCCACCACGGTCTGCGGTTTATCCGTTTTTATGCCAAAATTCACCGCACTTAACGCCTGTTCGGCGTTGTCGGCTAACCAGTTTTTATCTAAGAAAATATTAATAAAACCGGGCCCGGCAATTTCTAATTTTTCCACTATCCCATTTAATTCAACCGCATCCACTACTTTTTGTGCAAATTCACGAGGATTTAAGCCTAATTTTTTTGCTGCGCCCATAATACCGTTGGCTTGATAATCACCAAATTGGGGTTTACCCGATTGGCGTACTGCCGGTTCTGCATTTTGCTCGGCGCCTGCCAATATCATGGCTTGTTGAATTTTTTCC
Organism: Lonepinella sp. BR2271; assembly: GCF_051851515.1. Taxonomy (NCBI): domain Bacteria; kingdom Pseudomonadati; phylum Pseudomonadota; class Gammaproteobacteria; order Pasteurellales; family Pasteurellaceae; genus Lonepinella; species Lonepinella sp. BR2271. The sequence goes on from NZ_JBPDVF010000001.1 coordinate 369,039, forward strand.
GATAAAAGGGTTTGAATATTCACGTTGTTATACCTACAAATAAATTATTTTCGTTAACTGGTTATGATACCGTTGTTTCGCCTTTTAGCAAAGTACAATTATAGACTTTTCGCCTTGCTTTCTAAGCCTGATAAAATCGGTTCAAGAATAAAATCAGGGATTTGGCGAGGTGCAATATTATAAATCTGGGGCAATGCTTGGGAAATTTCATGTAAAATTTCTTCCACGGTATCTTTGGCTAGACCGGCTAATTTTGCGGTGGTAAAAATATGGCGTAATTGGATTTTATCCCAAAGATAATGTTTATTTTCCCCTTGCCAAGCCATTGCCATTTTTATTTTTTGCCGTTGTAATCCTTTAGGCGAGATTAACGGATAAGCCGACATTACATCATAAAAAGGCGTGAGACGATAGCGATCATGTTGTTCCAGAAAAAGGCTAAAATTTTTCGCGTGTCCATCAATCGCACAAAGTAACCAAAACACAATCTGCGCCTTGAAGAAATGTTTGCGATCTTTTAATGGCTCTGTTGAGCCTTTTAATAATTCCATAATTGTTAATATGCCACAACCACCATCCGATTCATATTTTCTCGCCGGTGCAATGTTCATGGCTTGACACATATCTTCCTGCGGTAGTCTCACTAGCCAACTCTTGTTTTTCGACCAACGTCGATCAAAGCGCTCGACAATCAATACTTTCGTTTCTCCAAATTGCATTATTCTGGCAGCGGGGACAGCCAAGCCAAATAGACGCATAATTTTCAGACAAAGCCATTCATTCTCACAACTCATGGATAAATCTAATTGCCCTTGTGCGACTTGGCCAATCGGCAACTTAAATATATGACTGGTGGCGGTGGAATAAAGAGGGCGTTTCCACTGTCCTTGATGATACAACAACGCCGTTTTTTCTTGCGCACCCGCTAGTGATATACGGAAATCTTCCCCTTGTTCCATGCCGAGCGGAAAGGATTGGTAATTTTTCAATAGGCTTTCAATTTCATGCACGGTTAATGGTATGGCATCAATTTGTTGAATGGGGCGTGGTCCATCTTGATAAAGTTGAATTGCGCCCACACAATCCTGTCCAATGGCGGAAAGTAAATCAAAAGGTGTTTTGGTTTGGGTTTGAAATCGTTGCTGAATGCGAGAACGAATTTGTTCATTATCCGGCAATAAATTGTCAAAAAAATTAAAAACCACATCACCTTTATAGATTTTATGAGAAAGAGGCAATGATAATGACATGGCTCTCGCGCGATCAGATTCAAGCCAGTTTGCATTATATTGAAATTCATTTGCCCCATTATTGAGTTTACGCCATTGGCCTACGGGATAGCCATTCATGGCAATGTTAAGTCTATTTTCCATTACCAAACCTCATCATCAGGGTTGTAATGTGTTACATAGTCAGCCACTTGTTCTTGCACGCCCAAGGGCATATCATGTTGTTCTTGCTGAATGACTTGTTGCGTTGGGCGTGGTTGCACGATCAATTCTAATTCAAGACCGGATAAAATCTTGAATAATGTTTCCAGTTTCGTGGCGTCTGGATTGGTTTCAAATACTGAAACTGTGGCTTGTTTGGTGCCAGCTCGTTTAGCCACATCAATTTGAGATAAATCTGCTTTGTAGCGAAATTCTCTGATTACTTGCGCAAGCATTTTGGATGTTGTTACTGCCATTTAGCCTCCTTTATATCCTTTTAATAGGATAGATGATAAATTAACCCCTAAGCAGGATAGTTATTATTTTATCCCATTTAGAGGTTAAATGCAAGTTTATCCTTTGAGAGGGTTATAAGACTAACGATATTTTTCTTTCCACGGCGCAATCCAAATTAAACAAATCATTCCCGGTATGGCTAAAAAGAAGCATAGCCAAAAATAATCATAATAACCTAACCAATTAATCAAACTGCCGGCTTGCGTGTTGATCGTTGCTCGTGGCAAGGCGGATAAACTGGTAAATAAGGCCAGTTGCGTTGCGGTATAAAGCGGATTGGTTTCTCTTGCCATAAAGGCCACAAAGGCAGCGGTGCCTAAGCCGACGCCGATATATTCGGCGGCAATCACTAGGCTTAAAGCAAATAATTCATAGCTGCCGATTTGATCAAACGGCCCTTGTTTAGCCAACCATGCAAAGCCTAAAATGGTGAGAATTTGCACCACACCAAATAACCATAAGGCTTTATTAATGCCAATTTTCAGCATGATCACACCGCCCACAATACTGGCAATCACCATAGGCCAAAGGGAGGCATTTTTGGCGACAATGCCGATTTGGCTGTTGCTAAAGCCCATATCTAAATAGAATGGAGAAATCAACGCCGTTGCCATGCTGTCGCCGAGTTTATACAGGAAAATAAAGGCAAGAATGGCTAAGGCTGACCAAAGTCCTTTGCGACCAAAAAATTCTTTAAATGGCTCAATGACATTATCCCGTAAAGTGCGGTGCGAATTAAGCAAGATTTTAGGTTCACGGCTGATAAATAAGGTCATCAAAATCCCCGGCAACATAAAAAGTGCGGTGATAATAAACACGGTTTGCCAATCAAAATAATCCGATAAAATTAATGAGAGAGAACCCGGCACAAGCCCCGCAATGCGATACGCATTGACATGAATAGAATTGCCCAAGCCCAATTCTTCGTCCGATAAAATTTCTCGCCGATACGCATCCAACACCACATCTTGATTTGCCGAAAAAAACGCACAAAGGGTGGCCAGTCCTGCGATTAGGGTTAAGCCTTGATTGCTTTGAGGGGAGATAAATCCAAATAACGCCATGGAGAGTAATAACAGAAGTTGCGAAACCAAAATCCAACCACGGCGGCGACCGAGAAAAGGGAGCGTATAGCGATCAAGCAACGGCGACCACAAGAATTTCCATGTAAAAGGGAGCGTAACGGCGGTGAAATACCCGAGCGTTTTTAAATCCACCTGTTCAGAACGTAGCCAAATCGGCAACAGGGAAATCAAAATATAAAAGGGCAACCCAGAGCTGAATCCAGTAAAAATACAGATCAGCATATTACGGCTGAAAATTTGGGAGAGAACGGTCGGTTTATTTGGCATAGTCAATTTATTATCTTAATGAAAACCCCCTTTCCCTCTGGGAGAAGGCAGGGGTGAGAGTAGATGTATTGTCCTTGATTTTCGGGGAGGGTGCAAGTGTTAAAACGTCAATTTGGCGTGATCTTGTTGAAGAATAAATCGATCTCGGTGTTTTATTTTTCCTTGGTTGTGAGATGTGTTGGGTTATGTTTTGGTTAAAAAATAGACGAGTAAGTAAAAGGCAATTGTGCAAAAAAAAAACAATGTTAGTATAGGAAGTAATCGCATTGAATTGCATAATTCTTAATCAACTTACTAAGGAAATTCTTATGAATGTTAAAATGAACAGAGGACTATTTTTATTAATAGCCATTATCCCCTTATTGATTATTCCTCTTATTATTGCTTTTCCAAATTGTTTTCGTATTCCTAGCCCTATATTAGCCTTAATCGTAGTGGCACAAGGATTGCTATTTTCGAGTTTAATTGTATACGCTGAAAATTTTAAATATTGGGAGATGACCAAATGTATAAGCTCAAAAAAAGTTTTTTTTACAATAATTGCTATTCTTACCGCTGTCGAATTTGGGAGCTATGTTTATTCTAGTCCAAAGCCAGTAGAGCAGCTTCTCTATAATGAGATACTTCCTTTTGTATTGGGTTTACTTTATATCTACTTTTTAGACCCGAAAATTCAGAAAATACTTAAACAGAATGATACAGACCAATTAAAAGAAAATTCATCTGAACAAAAATAAGTTTAAGCTATGTTTAATCAATGTATTGATTATCTTATAAAATGAGGTTTTATAAAAAAGGAACGAATATGTTAAAAAGTAAAATTAAATTAGGTTTCCTGTTGAGTTGTTTATTTATTTCACCAAATGTTTGGTCTTATGGTTGCAATGATTTTTCAAGAAGTAGCAATGAATATTGCACTCCAGATGGTTCAAGACTATATTATTATGATGAAGTAACCAAAGAAATGAAGAAAATTAAAAGTACATTTAGGGGAAAAACTTATACTTATAAAGATTTAATTCAACCTTTAAATCCTGATGAATTAGTTGGTTATAAAGAGTTTTCAAGAGATTTAGATAGCTTTAATCTTGAATTAGAGAGAAAATTAAATAATTTAACTGAGGCTCAATTTATGCAAGTCTTGCAAATTCGTGGTGATTACTTAGAAAAAATATTAGATAATAAATATTATGATTTAGGAATAGTTTATTCATTAATGGGAATTGATAAAATGATTATTTCTCTTTTTGATAAATTCAAAGTCAGCCCAGAAAATCAGAAACTATTTAAAACAGGTTCTGCTGAAAAACATAAGACTTTAGAGATTATGTCAAACTACATCAAACTTGTCACATATTAAATAAAAACACCGCAGTTTTAAACTACGGTGTTACCCTCACCCTAACTCTCTCCCAGAGGGAGAGGGGATTTAGGCGGTTAGTCTTTATAGCCCTTTGGATTATTTTTCTGCCAATTCCACGTATCACGCATCATGGCATTTAAATCACGCTCCGCTTTCCAACCTAATTCGTTTAATGCACGGCTGGCATCCGCATAATTTTCCGCAATATCGCCGGCACGACGTGGTGCGAATTTATAAGGCACTTTGATATTGTTGGCATGTTCAAAGGCGTTCACCATATCTAACACGGAATAACCCACGCCTGTACCGAGATTATAAATATGCAAACCGCCGTCATTTTCGTGACGATCTAAGGCTTTGACATGTCCGATAGCCAAATCCACCACGTGAATATAGTCACGTACGCCTGTACCATCAGGGGTAGGGTAATCGTTACCAAAAATAGATAATTCTTTTAGTTTACCCACCGCCACTTGAGCAATATAAGGCATTAAATTATTCGGAATACCGTTTGGATCTTCGCCGATCAAACCGCTTTCGTGGGCGCCAACAGGGTTAAAATAACGTAATAGGGTAATGCTAAATTTCGGCTCGGCTTTGGCAATATCGGTGAAGATTTGTTCTACCATTAATTTAGAGGTGCCGTATGGATTGGTTGTTCCACCCACTTTGCAATCTTCGGTGACAGGAATTACTTCAGGATCGCCATATACCGTGGAAGAGGAGCTAAACACAATATTCCACACGCCAGCTTGTCGCATTTGTTCAATTAAATTGAGTGAACCGACCACGTTGTTGTGATAATACTCAATCGGTTTTTGCACGCTTTCGCCCACCGCTTTTAAGCCGGCAAAATGGATCACTGATTCAATGTTGTTTTCGGCGAAAATACGTTGTAAAAGTGGACTGTCTAAAATATCCCCTTGATAAAATTTGGCTTGTTTGCCAGTAATTTGTGCCACTCGTTCAAGGGATTTGGCGGAGGAATTACATAAATTATCCAATACCACTACGTCTTTACCGACGTTTAATAATTCAACCACGGTATGTGAACCGATATAGCCGGCACCGCCTGTCACTAAAATTGCCATAATATTTTCCTTTTATTAAACTGAGTTTAACTAGTATAAATCCGATTCGCCTTTTAACAAAGGGATAAATTATTCGGGTTTATTGCCTGCAAATTGTTTCATTAAATCGTGCATTTTGGCACATTGTGCTTGAAATTTTCGGCAATGTGGACAAAGCATGACATGGGTTTTAACCCCAATTTTTTCGTTAAAATTGAGTTCACGTTCCTGTGCATCAGAAATTAATTTGGTGGCTTGTAAGCAGTTCATGGGTCATCTCTTATTTCTAATGTAATTTATGGGTTAAGCAATGTTGTAGTTGTAATCTGGCACGGTATAGCAAAATATGCAAGTTGCTACTGGTAATATCGACTTCTTGGCAAATATCCTGAGCAGAGTAGTCCAAATATTCTCGCATCATAAACACTCGACTTTGTTTGGCAGGCAAATGGGTTAAACAGGTTTCAAACACCAACCAAAATTCATCAGAATACACCGCACTTTCGGGCAAATTTTCGGGGGAATATTCGGCTTTCCAATGACCATGTTGATCAAAAAAGGAATTATCATTGTCATCATCCACCAAATCGCTTTCCACCACAAAACGATCTTTCTGACGCAAATAGTCAATAATCTTATTTTTCAGAATAGCGAACACCCAAGTTTTCAACGCCGATTGACGTTGAAAATTCTCAATATTTTTCACCGCACTTAACAAGGCCTCTTGCACGATATCTTCCGCTACGGTTTCATCTCGCAGTTGAAGTCGGGCAAATTTCAGCATTTGCTCCCGAATTTCAACTAGCTGTGCAGATTGCATTAAAGAGAGAGTTTGCACATTAATGTTCTCTGGTTTTGAAGAATGTCACATCAGGATAACGTTCCTGAGCCAAATTTAAATTTACCATGGTTGGAGCAATATAGGTTAAATTATCGCCGCCATCTAATGCCAAATTCTGCTCATTTTTGCGTTTAAATTCTTCAAATTTTTTCACATCGCCACATTCCACCCAACGAGCGGTTGCCACGTTGACATTTTCATAAATCGCCTCGACGTTGTATTCAGATTTTAGGCGAGAAACCACCACATCAAACTGCAACACACCCACTGCACCCACGATTAAATCGTTGTTTATTAATGGACGAAACACTTGCACTGCTCCCTCTTCAGAAAGCTGTACTAAGCCTTTGAGTAATTGCTTTTGTTTAAGCGGATCTTTCAAACGAATACGGCGGAACAGTTCAGGGGCGAAGTTTGGAATCCCTGTGAATTTCAGATCTTCTCCTTGGGTAAAGGTATCCCCAATTTGAATGGTACCGTGATTATGCAAACCGATAATATCCCCTGCGTAGGCTTCTTCTGCATGGGTGCGGTCGCCTGCCATAAAAGTCAACGCATCGGAAATCACCACATCTTTACCAAGGCGAACATGACGAAGTTTCATGCCTTTTTCATATTTGCCTGATACCACACGCATAAACGCCACACGGTCACGGTGTTTTGGATCCATATTGGCTTGAATTTTAAACACAAAACCGCTGAATTTTTGTTCCGCACTTTCTACTAAACGAGTGTCGGCTTGTCTTGGCTGCGGAGCCGGCGACCATTGGGTTAGTCCATCTAAGAAATGATCTACACCAAAGTTACCTAACGCTGTACCAAAATAAACTGGGGTTAATTCGCCGTTAATAAACAAGTCGTGATCAAACTCATTGGAGGCACCTTGCACCAGTTCCAATTCATCACGCAACTGTTGAGCCAAATCTTCGCCCACGGTTTGATCTAACTCAGGATTATTTAACCCTTTGATAATACGGACGTCTTGAATGGTATGCCCTTGCCCTGTTTGGTATAAATAGGTTTCATCTTTATATAAATGATACACCCCTTTAAACAGCTTGCCACAACCGATAGGCCAAGTAATCGGTGCACAATGGATTTTCAACACGTTTTCCACTTCGTCCAATAATTCCATTGGGTCACGAATATCACGGTCGAGCTTGTTCATAAAGGTAACAATTGGCGTATCTCGCAATCTTGTGACTTCCATTAATTTAATGGTACGTTCTTCCACCCCTTTGGCACTGTCAATCACCATCAAACAGCTATCCACGGCGGTTAACGTGCGGTAAGTATCTTCCGAGAAATCTTCATGTCCGGGGGTGTCGAGTAAATTCACCAAACAATCGTTGTACGGAAATTGCATAACAGACGTGGTAATCGAAATTCCCCGTTGTTTTTCCATTTCCATCCAGTCGGATTTAGCGTGAGCCTGCGAGCCTTTGCCTTTCACTGAACCTGCGGTTTGAATCGCATTTCCATAGAGTAACACTTTTTCCGTAATGGTGGTTTTCCCCGCATCGGGGTGAGAAATAATCGCAAAAGTGCGACGTTTGTTTACTTGTTGTGGGTAGGTCATTTTTTGTCTGTTTTTGAATAGAGAAAATTAATGGGGTATTGTCGTTGATTTTGGGTAAGGGTGCAAGTGTTAAAACGATTAGAGGGAGCTTGACTAACGAGACAGTTGTTTTTTCTCCGTTTTAATCATTGGAGAGTGGTCGAATTGGATTAATGCTAGAATACTTAAAATGTCGCTTTATCTGGGGAGAAAAAGCGACATTTTTGATAAATATTAATGCGGATTTCTCGTGTTCGTCCCATTTAAATTCCGCATCAACAACCCATAATCTAATTCAATATCTGCCGGTACGTCTAAAAACACAAAATGCCCATCGCCAAGACCGGCTTCAACATTTTCATTTTTGCGGTTTAACATACGTTCGATTTTGAAAACGATATTGCCTTTCGGGGTCATCATTTCCACGGAATCGCCCACTAAGAATTTATTTTTCACCGCCACTTCCGCCATACCTTGATCATTACGTTTACCCGTAAATTCGCCGACAAATTGTTGACGTTCGGAAATGGAGTAGCCGTATTCATAATTTTGATATTCATCGTGGGTGTGTCGGCGTAAGAAACCCTCGGTGTAGCCACGGTGAGCAAGGCTTTCTAAGGTATCCATCAGGCTCTCATCAAACGGTTTGCCTGCCGCCGCATCGTCAATGGCTTTGCGATACACTTGAGCGGTTCTGGCACAGTAATAGAACGATTTTGTTCGTCCTTCGATTTTCAGGGAATGAACGCCTAATTTTGTTAATTGTTCAACATGTTGCACGGCACGCAAATCTTTGGAATTCATAAAATAGGTGCCGTGTTCATCTTCAAAAGCGGTCATTTGCTCATCAGGGCGGTGCGGTTCGGTGTATAAAAATACCTTGTCGGTATGGCTGCCCTCGCCTAAGGTAGGGGCAACATTTTTTACCTCAATTTCAGGTTCAAACTTTTGTACTGCCTCTTTTTCTACGATATTGCCGACCTCGTCAATGGTGCCTTCTTCCATTTTATATTCCCAACGGCAGGCGTTAGTGCAAGTTCCTTGGTTTGGGTCGCGTTTGTTAATGTAACCCGATAGCAAACAACGCCCCGAATACGCCATACATAACGCTCCATGCACGAAAATTTCCAGTTCCATATCAGGCACTTGCTGGCGAATTTCGGCAATTTCATCAAGGGATAATTCACGAGATAAGATCACTCGGGTTAACCCCATTTGTTTCCAGAATTTCACCGTTGCCCAGTTCACCGCATTGGCTTGCACGGAAAGATGAATATCCATGTCAGGGAAATTCTCACGCACCATCATAATTAAACCAGGATCGGACATGATTAACGCATCAGGTTGCATATCCACGACCACTTTTAAATCTTTAATAAAGGTTTTTAATTTGGAATTATGTGGGGCAATATTCACCACCACATAGAATTTTTTGCCAAGAGAATGAGCTTCATCAATGGCAATTTTTAGGTTAGCGTGGTTAAATTCGTTGTTACGCACACGCAAGCTATAACGGGGTTGTCCCGCATAAACGGCATCGGCACCGTAAGCAAAGGCATAACGCATATTTTTTAGCGTGCCAGCAGGGGAAAGTAATTCGGGTTTGAAAGTCATAATAAAATTTTCTCTGAGTACAAGTCAGTAGCTCACGCAAGGTGAACCGTTAAAAGGTGCGGTATTTTAGCAAAAAATATGCTAAAGTGCGGTATAAATTTACAAAGTTTGGAAAAAATGATGGAAAATCTGAATAACTTTTCACTGATCAGCCGTTTATTCGGTAATTTATTTTATCGCTGTCCAACAGATCCGATTTTAACTGGCGTATTTGGTTGGTTGCAACAGGGCGGATTAAGCCAAGTTTGGGCATTGGAAACCGATAAATCCACTCAATCCGCCATTGAAAGCCTGCAAATTCCTTTGGATTTAACTTTGTTAGAGCAAGAATATCAAAAACTATTTGCCAAAGTTGAACTTGCCATTTCGGCGTATGGCGTGGATGTGGCAGAATTTGTGGCATTTCGGCAAGCCCGAGCTATGCCAGAAGTGGAAAGTGCGGATCATTTTGGGTTACTTTTTTTAACCGCTTCTTGGATTGAAGATAACCTAGATTCAGTCGATGCTCAACAGGAATTATTTGAACGCTTTTTATTACCTTGTGCCAGTCAGTTTTTAAACAAAGTGGAAACCCAAGCCAGTTTGCCATTTTATAAGGCATTGGCGTTGTTGTCCCGAGAGATTTTATCAGCAATGGCGGATGAATTGGAAGAAACGGCTTGAAATGTCAAATGAAAGCATTATAATAGAAAAAGGTCGTAGGCAAGTGACTAGCTTGCCTACTTCCTAGCCGTTAGGCTAATTTTTTGATCAAGTCAAGTAGTACATCTAGTACGGTCAATACTTCAATACTACTTGCAATTACTAGTAAAACTAGTAATAAAATCAGAGTAATAATTTCTGATACTTTCACATAAATCACCTCCTTAGTGCTATATTACTAAGGCGACTAGGCGAAGTGCTATTGCGAGTGGCACTTCGCTCGCCCCATAGCACGGCAGAGATTATACATAAACCCCTGTCTATTTGTCTAGGGGTTTATTGTTTTTTATCCATGCAAAAATAATGAGATCATGATGATTACGCTCAACCAACTCAAATTCCAATACAAAACCATGGCAATGCAATTTGATTTACATATTGCTAAAGGCGAAAAAGTGGCGATTGTCGGTGCAAGTGGTGCAGGCAAAAGTACGCTGTTGAATTTAATTGCTGGGTTTGAAATGGCAAATTCAGGTGATATTTATTTAAACGAAGAAAAACATAATACCACTGAACCCTATCAACGTCCTGTTTCCATGCTATTTCAAGAAAATAATGTGTTTCCCCATTTAACGGTTTTTCAAAATATTGCATTTGGGCTAAAAGCTAATTTAAAGTTGGATAATCAACAAGTCCAACTTGTCGAACAGGCAGCAAGTGCGGTAGGATTAAGTGAATTTTTGCAACGAAAACCCACCGCACTTTCGGGTGGACAAAAGCAAAGAGTGGCGTTAGCCCGTTGTTTATTGCGAGATAAACCGATATTATTACTGGACGAACCGTTTTCCGCACTTGATCCGCAATTACGTCAAGAAATGTTGGATCTGTTGCTGAAATTAAGTGATGAAAAAAATATTACCTTATTGATGGTGACACACCAACCTAATGAATTGGTTGGCAAAATTGACCGTGTTATTCAAATTGAAAATGGACTTATAGTATGATTAAGCAACCTTTACAAATTTACTCTATTACTCCCCATAAAACCGCTGAATATTGGTCAGTGTGTAAAGTGGAAGCCTTGTTTGAAACGCCTTTTTTAGAGCTGGTTTTTAAAGCGGCTCAAATTCACCGTGAAAACTTTAATCCGCAAGCCATTCAACTTTCTACCCTCATGTCTATTAAGACAGGTGGTTGTCCAGAAGATTGTCATTATTGTCCACAATCCGCTCGCTATCAAACGGGTGTGCAAAAACAAGATTTATTAGATATTGCCGATATTTTAGAAAAAGCAAAAATCGCTAAATCACGTGGGGCGAGCCGTTTTTGCATGGGGGCAGCGTGGCGTGGACCAAAGCCAAAAGATGTGGCAAAAATTACTGAAATTGTTAAAGCCGTGAAATCCTTAGGGCTGGAAACCTGTGGTACTTTTGGTATGTTAGAAGACGGCATGGCGGAAGACTTAAAACAAGCTGGCTTGGATTACTACAATCATAATCTTGACACTGCCCCTGAGCATTATTCCGAGATTATTGGCACACGCCGTTTTGATGACCGCATGAGTACGCTTGGCAAAGTACGTAAAGCAGGCTTGAAAGTGTGTTGCGGCGGTATTGTGGGGATGAACGAAACTCGCAAAGAGCGTGCAGGATTGATCGCAAGTTTGGCTAATTTAGATCCGCAACCTGAATCTGTGCCAATTAATCAGTTGGTAAAAGTGGAAGGTACGCCGTTGGAAGATGCGGAAGAGCTGGATTGGACTGAATTTGTCCGCACGATTGCGGTAGCTCGTATCACCATGCCACAAAGCTATGTGCGATTGTCCGCTGGTCGTCAGGGAATGAGCGAAGAAATGCAAGCCATGTGCTTTATGGCAGGGGCAAATTCTATTTTCTACGGCGATAAATTACTAGTAACGGAAAATCCTGAAGAAGATGGCGACCAAGTATTGATGGCGAAACTTGATTTAGAACCAGAAACAGCGGAAAATCGGTTGAGATAGGTGAAACTTCTGTTACAATACGCCAGAACAATAGGGCTAATGTTAAACGAATTTCTCATTATGCAATTATTCTTCTTTACTTTTATTTTTTTACTCACAGGAGCAAATAATGAGTTGCAAAATTCATCAAAACCACGAACACGTCCACGGTGAAAACTGCGGTCATACCGCAATTAAACACGGTGATCACGTTGATTATTTACATGACGGTCATTTACACCACGCTCATGGCGAACATTATGACGAGCATTCATTGGATGTAAATGCACAAAATCCAGATGAATGTAATCATCAACACCAATGTGGCGAGCATGTTCATGGTGAAGGTTGTGGACATGAAGCCGTGCCACATGGCGATCACGTGGATTACATTGTGGATGGACGTTTACATCATCAACATGGCGATCACTGTGACGATCACGGTCCTGTTGAGATTGTGAAATAAGCACCATATTTGAAAAAAGCTCAAGGCATTAACCTTGAGCTTTTTTGTCTTCTTTATTAACCCAAACTGGCGACCATCACGGCTTTAATCGTGTGCATACGGTTTTCCGCTTGATCAAACACAATACTGGCAGGGGATTCAAACACATCTTCGGTGACTTCAATGCCATTGGCAAAATCAGGATATTGAGTAGTAATTTCTTTGCCGATTTTAGTTTCGCAATTATGGAATGCTGGCAGGCAGTGCATAAATTTCACTTTTGGATTGCCAGTACGTTGCATTAATTGGCGATTGACTTGATAATCTTTCAATAAATTAATCCGTTCGCCCCAACTTTCCACAGATTCGCCCATAGACACCCAAATATCGGTGTGAATAAAATCCACGCCTTTCACGGCTAAATCAATATCTTCCGTTACGGTAATTCTCGCTCCAGATTGTTGTGCAAATTGTTGACACATTTCAACCAAGCTGTCTTCAGGCAACAAGGCTTTTGGTGCACAAATTCGTACATCCATGCCCAATTTTGCCCCGATTAGCAACAGGGAATTGCCCATATTATTGCGAGCATCGCCAATATACACATAACTAATCTCATTCAGCGGTTTTGAACTATGTTCAATCATGGTTAGGGCATCCGCCAACATTTGGGTAGGATGAAATTCATCGGTTAAACCGTTAAAAACTGGCACGCCTGCATATTCTGCTAATTCATTCACAATGGCTTGGCTAAAACCACGGTATTCAATGGCATCATACATCCGACCTAATACCCGAGCTGTGTCTTTCATGCTTTCTTTATGCCCGATTTGCGAAGATACAGGGTCAATATAAGTCACATTTGCCCCTTGATCATGAGCTGCCACTTCAAAAGCACAGCGAGTGCGAGTAGACGTTTTTTCGAAAATCAAGGCAATATTTTTGCCTTTAAGGCGAGGTTGCTCCGTACCTGTGTATTTGGCAGTTTTGAGCTCCTGAGCAAGTTTAAGTAAAAATTTGATTTCGTCAGTCGTGTGATTCACGAGGCTTAATAGGTGACGGTTTTTGAGATTGAAAGCCATGGGAATTTCCTCTTATTGTGATTTGGATTCATTCTACCTTAAAAACGAAAATTAACAACGCCAGAATTAGGCTTTTGTGATCCAAACAAACTAAGATCCTTTTTGTCCGAAAAAATGCGAAGTTCGGTGTAAAATAGTGTTTTTTTTTACAGTATATAAATTATAATCTCGGACGTGATTTGGGGAGTTTGATCCTTTTTCACATCCTTTCTTTTTATTTTTACAACAGGATCATGATATGAAAATGAAAAAACAGTTTTTTCTCAGCTTAGGGGCTGCACTGGTGTTGGTTGGGTGTGGTGATGATAAATCGGCACTGCAGGATGTGGATTTCCCAACGGAACTGCAAAGCCAAGATTTTTATAGTCAACATTTAGATCAAGCCAAAGCCACTAATCAACAATGTAAGCAAGTTTTAAAAACGAATAAGGAGCGAATAGGTCAACTTTTTGAACAACAACAGCACGAAATAGAGGTGATGGAGAATCCTGAATTAGTATTTGATGTGATTGGATTATATAAAAAACATCATCTTTTTATGGAAAATTGTGCCAATGCCATGGTGGCATTGCTACTTGCCGAGCCTAATTTGCCGAAAACTACCGAGGAATACAATAAGATAAGTTTTTACCATTGGTGGGAGAACAACTATGAGGAAAGTTGGAGGAATAAGAATGACAATGGAGAAAATGGTATTCCAGATTTTAAATACGGCAGTTTGAGCTCTTCTGTTAATGATGGTGATTATCAAGCTATGCGAGTGTATGACTATAAGGAATATAGGGAAAAAGAACTTGAATCCAAATTTGAGGCGGAGAGCAAACGATTGGAACAGGAATATCTCAATCAACAGTTGGAGCATTATCTTCAACTCCTAGAACAAGAATGGGCGAATATTAATTGGCAACAGGGGATTAATAAACTGATAAGTATTAAACCGAATTTGGGGTATGACCTAGATAAGTTTGAAAATCTGCCAACCTTAAAGGAAATCATGTCTGCTTATTTAGCAAAAGAGTACGGTTGGAGATATTTTGATGAAAGGAAATCAACAAGTGATTCTGACAAAAAATATAATAAAGAAAGACGAGATGGGCTATTTCTTAGCGCTCTTTACGTTAAATATTATTACGCTGGCTTAAAAGAACTGTTAGCTAAATCCTACTCGGATTTACTCAAAGACAAAAGCTATTGCCAGTTGGAACAACGAAGTGGTTCTGCTTGTGATGTCTATAAAACAGCGTTACAGCAAAAATGGCAACAGCAAGAGCGTGATTATATGATGAATTTTGATCGCTTAAAAACCGATTTCAATCAATGTGTGGCGAAAATGGAAAATTATATCACGGAGAATAATCTTTCTAAACGTGCCGAAGATCTTTCTGGTCAGCAAATTCGACAGTTGCAAGAAAAGAAAGAGCAAATTTTTCAAGCCTATCCTTGTGATATTACCGAAAGTGCCTTAAAGAAATTAGCACTAGAAGTGGATTACATTAACAAATTAAATTAATCGCTATTGAGAAAACAGGATTCAACTATGTTAAAAATAACATCAACTTTTAAACATCACCGCGTTCAAACATCGCTTATGCTTTCCCTGATGATCAGTGCAGGCTTAACCGCTTGCGGTGAGGAACAAACGGTCAATTTTGGGTTACCGCAAACCGTGGAATCCACAGATTATTATTTACAACATTCCATGGAACGCAGTCTTACTCTTGGTTTATGTATCACAGCAATATCAGAATTAGAAAAGCCATTAAAAAATCCTTATCTTTTACTTGCATTACAAGCCCAAGGGGAAACGAAAGAGGGAGCAAAAGAAAAGTTGGTCCAGCAGTTTAAACAAGAATTTGTCAAATTTGATGAAAATTGTGTGAATGCGGCGAATGCTCAACTCACTTTTTTGAAAGAACCGACTAAATATGAGGGTAATTGTAATTCGAGATTGGATAGTCTTGCGTATGTGTATAAGAACCAAAGTGAGGGGCAGAAATGGTTTTTGGATGGCTCGCAAATACAACGTTTTTTTACTGAGCATCCAAGAAAGGATTTGCCTGATTATGATCAATGTGAAGAAATAAAAAATCCAAAGAAAATTTCTCAATCAGATCAAGAACAGCAAACGATTATCAACGATCTTAAAAAACGTGCAGAGGAATACGATAAATTGCCGTGGCAACAAGCAGTGAGAGAATTAGTGCCTAATGAGAAAGTCCATCGTTTTTTTAGTCTTGATGGGAAAACGACATTTGATGATTATTTGAGTGGCAAAGAGCATATTTCTAAAAAAAATGAAATGGATAAGGCACTTTATCTTAAATATGCCCAAACAGGCATTGCCGAATTGCGAAAACTCTCTTTTGAGGAGTTAGCCAACACGGAAAAAGATTGTGCCACGGATAAACGGGTATATTCCGTTTGTTGGTTGCGTAATGAAGTGTTGAAAGAAAAAGAACAGCAAATGGTGCAAGAGTTTGTAAATCAACCCGATAAGCTGAAACAAACCTACAATGAACAATGTGCAGGCAAATTGTTGGCGTTTGTGGCAGAACAGGGCGTGACCGATTTTAATCAGGTCGAACAGGAAAAAGTCAACCTGATTAAAGCCAAAGAAAGCGAAATTTTTGAGGCACATCCTTGTTCCGTTGTGGAACAAGCCTTTGATAAATTGGGTGTCCGTGTGAATCATTACCAAAAATTAGATTAGGAGAAAAAATGGAAAAATTCACGCAATTTAAACAATGGCTAGAGAAGTTTATGCAATCGGAAACCTTCCAAAAGCTGTTGGAAAAACTGAAAGGCATTTTCACGCCAGTGGTTACTCAAGTGAAACAATCGGCGGAAACCAATAATTTGTTACGCAAATTGGTCAACCTTGTCAGTCAGCATAAAATCATTACTGCCGTGGTTGCTACTGCGGTGGTGATCGCCCCGAGTTTTGTCGGCACATCTAGCTCTAAAATAGAGTATCCAGTGGAATGTCAAGGTCTTAAATTGTATTACACAGATATGAATAATTTCACTGCTTTGCGAAGATTGATATATGATGAGGATCCAAGTCTTCTTTTATCGAAATATGGTCGTATTATAGAGCCCACCAAACATTATAGCGTAGAGTATACTAGTGAAAATTTGGTTAAACTTTATCAAGCACATTATGAAAAACTTGCACAAAGCTCACCAGCTTCTCTCAACATATTTGTCGAAAATATTAAACAGGATTGTAAAGATCGGCGGGAAAATAGAGTTTGGTAATTGAACAAAGGGCGTATCAGTAAAAAATACGCCCTTGTTTTTTGGTTCTCGCCTTGAGATTAGTCATAAAATGGCAGATAATGAATGCAATTATTTCAGACAGGAAAGAGAATCATGGAAAATATGATTATCACCGTCGATGGCCCAAGCGGTGCAGGCAAAGGCACGCTTTGTTATGCCTTGGCGGAAAAATTGGGCTTTGCCTTATTGGACAGTGGAGCGATTTATCGAGTCACGGCATTGGCTGCCCTTAAAAGTGCGGTGGATTTAGCGGATGAATTGGCATTAGCAGATTTGGCTCGTCATTTAGATATTCAATTTTTACCCGAGAATGGCGAAGTGAGTATTTTGTTAAATGGCGAAAATGTCAGTGGTCAGATTAGAACCCAAGAAGTGGCGGATGCGGCTTCTAAAGTCGCTGTTTTTCCGCAAGTTCGCACCGCACTTTTGCAGTTGCAACAAGACTTTGCTCAACAAGGGAAAGGTTTGATCGCTGATGGGCGTGATATGGGGACAGTGGTGTTCCCCAATGCTCAAGTGAAGCTGTTTTTAGATGCAAGTAGCGAAGAAAGAGCAAAAAGACGATTTAAACAGTTGCAAAATAAAGGAATTAATGGTAACTTTGCACAGATTTTAGCCGAGATTCAAGATCGTGACTTTCGGGATAGAAATCGAGCAGTTGCACCACTGAAACCAGCAGACGATGCGTTGTTATTAGACAGTACGACATTGTCCATTGATGAAGTGATTTTGCAAGCGTTGGATTATATTCATCAGAAAGTGAAAAGCTAATTTCAAATATATTTTTCGGTTTATTCAAGGATGGATAGACTTTTATTATCAACCCCACTTGTTACGGATTTTAAGTGGATGTTATTAACTTATTAAAGAAGATTAATTATGTCAGAATCTTTCGCTCAACTCTTTGAAGAATCATTAAATAACCTTGAAACTCGTTTAGGCTCAATCGTTAAAGGTCACGTTGTGGCTATCGAAAAAGGCTTTGTTTACGTGGATGCAGGTTTAAAATCTGAAGCACGTATTCCAGCTGAAGAGTTCACTAACGCTCAAGGTGAAGTTGAGGTTAAAATTGGCGACGTAGTAAACGTTGCATTAGATGCAGTTGAAGACGGTTACGGTGAAACTAAACTTTCTCGTGAGAAAGCGGTACGTCACGAATCTTGGATCGAATTAGAAAAAGCATTCGAAGCACAAGCCAGCGTGATCGGTTTAGTGAATGGTAAAGTGAAAGGCGGTTTCACGGTTGAATTAAACGGTGTGCGTGCGTTCTTACCAGGTTCATTAGTAGATACTCGTCCAACTCGTGATGCAGATCATTTACTCGGTAAAGAAGTAGAATTCAAAGTTATCAAATTAGATCAAAAACGTAACAACGTGGTGGTTTCACGTCGTGCGGTGATCGAATCTGAAAGCAATCAAGATCGTGATGAAGTATTAGCGAATCTTGCCGAAGGTGCAGAAGTTAAAGGTGTAGTTAAAAACTTAACTGAGTACGGTGCATTCGTTGACTTAGGCGGTGTGGATGGTTTATTACACATCACAGATATGGCGTGGAAACGTGTTAAACACCCAGGCGAAATCGTGAATGTAGGTGATGAAATCACGGTTAAAGTCTTGAAATTTGACAAAGATCGTACTCGTGTATCTTTAGGCTTAAAACAATTAGGTCAAGATCCTTGGGCGGCAATCGCTGAAAATCACCCAGTGAACAGCAAATTAACCGGTAAAGTGACTAACTTAACCGACTACGGCTGTTTCGTGGAAATTTTAGATGGTGTTGAAGGTTTAGTTCACGTTTCAGAAATGGATTGGACGAACAAAAACATTCACCCATCTAAAGTTGTCAGCCTTGGTGATGTTGTTGAAGTGATGGTGTTAGAAATTGACGAAGAACGTCGTCGTATTTCTTTAGGCTTAAAACAATGCAAACCAAACCCATGGTTACAATTCGCTGATACGCACAACAAAGGCGACAAAGTTGAAGGTAAAATCAAATCAATCACTGATTTCGGTATCTTCATCGGTCTTGAAGGTGGTATCGATGGTTTAGTTCACTTGTCTGACATTTCTTGGAATGTACAAGGTGAAGAAGCCGTTCGTCAATACAAAAAAGGTGACGAAGTGGCCGCGGTTGTGTTACAAGTAGATTCAGCGAAAGAACGTATCTCTTTAGGTATCAAACAACTTGAATCTGATCCATTCAACAACTTCTTAGCGGATACCAAAAAAGGTGCAGTAGTTTCTGCAACAGTGCTTGAAGCTGACAGCAAAGGTGCTAAAGTTGAGTTAGCTGGTGGCGTGGAAGGTTATATCCGTGCATCTGACTTAACCAACGAAGTAGCAGCTGGTGATGTAGTTGAAGCTAAATACACAGGTGTAGATCGTAAATCTCGTATCGTTCACTTATCTGTGAAAGCGAAAGATCAAGCTGAAGAAGCCGCAGCCGTAGCAAGCGTAAATAGCAAACAAGAAGAAGTGGCTATTCCTAATGCGATGGCAGCCGCATTTGCACAAGCGAAAGGCGAATAATTTATTCGCATAAATAAAACTGGCGTGTTTAGGCACGCCAGTGATTAAAAAATTAAGTATTTTGCACCGCACTTTTTCGTTTCTAAAAGCGAAGCTACGTAAAGTAAAACCACGTATGTATTTTAATTTAGAATAATTACGTTGTTTTATTGGCTCAAAAACAAGGAATAAATTATGACAACCAAATCAGAACTTATCGACACATTAATTGAAAAACACCCATCTCTTGCAGTGAAAACCGTTGAAAATTCAGTAAAAGAGATTTTAGAACAGCTTTCGCAAACCTTAGAAAATGGTAATCGTATTGAAGTGCGTGGTTTTGGTAGCTTTTCATTGCATTGCCGTCAACCAAGAGTAGGACGCAATCCAAAAACGGGCGAAAGCGTGAAATTACAAGCAAAATGTGTACCGCACTTTAAAGTGGGTAAAGAATTAAAAGAGCGTGTTGATCAATAATTTGATTGCTCGGCGTAAATATATTAAAACGACACAATTTATGTGTCGTTTTTTGTAGTGATTTTTGGCATAATACAGGTAAATGCGTTTTTAACTCGAGTATTTACATCAGGGAGAAGTATCATGTTTAAATACCTTTTAGGATTGGTGGTCGTGATTGCGGTGATTTTGGTTGCGATTACGGTGGGGGCGAATAACGATCAAGTGATTACCTTTAACTATAT
Organism: Lonepinella sp. BR2271; assembly: GCF_051851515.1. Lineage (NCBI taxonomy): Bacteria > Pseudomonadati > Pseudomonadota > Gammaproteobacteria > Pasteurellales > Pasteurellaceae > Lonepinella > Lonepinella sp. BR2271. The sequence goes on from NZ_JBPDVF010000001.1 coordinate 389,202, forward strand.
TGTGGCTGAAAGTGAGTTTAAACTTTCTACTTTAGTGGCGATATTATTTGGTTTAGGTTTGATTCTTGGTTGGTTAATTACAGGGATTTTTTATCTTCGCATTAAAATCAAAAATATGGCTTTATCTCGTCAAATTAAACGCCAAACTCAGCAAATTAACGAGTTGACATCAAGTCTGAAAAAGGCTGAATAAGCATGATTGAATTACTTTTCCTGCTCTTGCCGATTGCCGCCGCTTATGGTTGGTATATGGGGCATCGTAGTGCCAAAAAAGATCAGGAAGAAGTGAGTAATAAATTCTCCCGAGACTATGTGACAGGGATGAATTTTTTATTATCCAATCAAACCGAAAAAGCGGTGGACTTGTTTTTAGAAATGCTGCAAAAGCAAGAAACCGAAAACGATATTGAACACCGCTCCCAATTTGAAGCTGAACTCACCTTAGGCAACTTATTTCGCTCTCGTGGTGAAGTGGATCGGGCCTTACGTATTCATCAGGCCTTAGATCGTAGCCCTAATTATTCTTTTGAGCAGAAATTATTAGCGAAACAGCAATTAGCCAAAGATTTTATGTCTGTGGGTTTTTTTGATCGGGCAGAAAATTTGTATATTGTGTTGGTGGATGAACCTGAATTTGCCAGTGGGGCATTGCAACAATTAGCCATTATTTATCAAAAAACCAAAGAATGGAAAAAAGCCATTAACGTGGCGGAAAAATTAGCGAAAATTGAGCCTAAAACGGATAATATTGAATTGGCACAATTTTATTGTGAGTATGCGAATTTATTACCGGCAGACAGCAAAGAAAATCCGAAAGGTTTACTCGAGCAAGCCTTAGCCGTATCGCCTAATTGTGTGCGTGCGTCCATGATGTTGGGGAAATGGTATATTCAGCAAAACGATTTCAAAAGTGCGGTGAAAATTTTAGAAAATGTGCTGAATCAAAATGCGGATTATGTGGGGGAAGTGTTACCCCAGCTCAAAGATTGCTATCAGCAATTAGGTTTACTGGACAATTTTGAACTCTTTTTAGTGCGAGCGAGCCAACTTAGTGCAAATGCCAGCGTGGATTTAGCTTTAGCGGATGTGATCGAACAAAAAGATAGCCGTGCTACCGCACAAAGCAAAGTCTATCAAAAAATTGGCACCAATCCGAATATGTTTTTATTTCATCGTTTTATTCAGTATCAAATTGATGATGCAGAAACAGGGCGTGCTAAAGATAGTCTAGTGTTATTGCATAAAATGGTCGGTGAGCATATTAAACAAGGTTTTGATTATCGTTGCACCAACTGTGGCTATCAAAGCCATAAGTTAATGTGGTGTTGCCCATCTTGTCGCCAGTGGGAAAAGGTTAAGCCAATTCGTGGCATTGAATTTCCAAATTAATCAAGCATTCAACTCATCAAGTAAGGAAGTGAATATGGACAGCAAAATTATTGTGGCATTAGATTATGAAAATGAATCCGATGCGTTAAACTTGGTGGATCAAATTGATCCAAGTCTTTGTCGTCTAAAATTAGGTAAAGAAATGTTTACCAGTTTAGGCACCAATTTTCTGAAACAATTACATCAACGTAAATTTGAGGTGTTTTTAGATTTAAAATATCACGATATTCCAAATACCGTGGCTCGAGCGGTGCGTTCAGCGGCTGACTTAGGTGTGTGGATGGTGGATTTACATGCCAGTGGTGGCTTGCGTATGATGGAAGAGGCCAAAAATATTCTTGAACCTTACGGTAAAGATGCTCCTTTATTAATCGGTGTGACCGTATTAACCAGTATGGAAGATTTGGATCTGTTACAAATTGGCATTAACGCCTCGCCGTTAGAACAAGTGATTCGTTTAGCCCATTTAACTCAACGTGCAGGCTTAGACGGTGTCGTTTGTTCACCGCAAGAAGTGGAAATTTTACGCAAAAACTGCGGTGAGCATTTTAAATTAGTGACACCGGGGATTCGTCCTGTGGGCAGTGAATTTGGCGATCAACGCCGAGTCATGACACCTGCGGCGGCCGTGGGTGCGGGGGCGGATTATTTAGTGATTGGTCGTCCGATTACCCAAGCAGATAAGCCGGCAGATGTATTGCGTGCTATTAATGCGTCATTGGCAAATTTATAATGAGCGAGCTAGTTTATTCCACCGAAGTTGGGCGGATTAAAGCGGATAAACCTAAAGCTGAACGTCCAAAAGGGGATGGCGTTGTACGTATTCAACGCCAAACCAGTGGCCGTAAAGGGGCTGGCGTTTGTGTGATTACTGGCTTGGATTTATCAGATGATGATCTAAAAAAGATGACGGCCGAACTGAAGAAACGTTGTGGTTGTGGTGGATCTGTCAAAGATGGACACATTGAAATCCAAGGCGATAAGCGAGATTTACTGAAACAGTTATTAGAACTGAAAGGCTTTATGGTGAAACTGTCTGGTGGCTAGGCTTTTAAAAGATTGAAAATTTAACCGCACTTTCCTTTATGGAACAGTGCGGTTTTGTCATATTAATGAGAATATCCTAAGAACATTGCTCCCAATAAACACAATACACCGAATACGAAGAACAGTGGATTTGGGTTGTTGACTTTTTTGCCAAAGAATTTCACTGCACTAAATACGTAGCCAGCAAAACAGGCGAGTTTGGCAATTTTCCAAGCTGAAATACCAAAGCTAAAGAAGAAAAATAATGCGGTTGCCAGTAAAACTGTGTCTGAAATGTGCGGTAAAATTTTTAATGGTTTTACAGCTCGCCAGTCTTTGCCTGACAGTTGCATTGCTCCACGGATCACAAATAATAATAAACTTAAATAAGCACAAATAACGTGCATGGTTACAATTGTTGATAACATTTTTCACTCCAAATAAAGATGGACATTATAGAGAAAGCATAAAAAACGGTCAAATATTAATTAGATCTGTAGCAACTTAATGATTAAACCAAATAAAAACCATAAAGTGCGTTATTTTTTACTGAATTTTATCTAATTTACTGTTATATTAAGATATTGACTGTTAATTGACAGAATTTTATTCTTTTTATGGGGTGCTTTATATGGATAAAAAATTAGTTAAGCCTTTTGATGCCATTGATATTAAAATTCTAGATGAATTACAGCGTAATGGCAAAATCTCCAATATTGATTTATCTAAGAAAGTAGGACTTTCGCCAACACCTTGTTTAGAACGTGTAAAACGTTTGGAAAAACAAGGCGTTATTATGGGCTATCGTGCTTTGCTCAATCCCGAATTATTAGAGGCCCCTTTGTTAGTGATTGTGGAAATTACGCTTGTGCGTGGTAAGCCAGATGTATTTGAAGAATTTAATGATGCGGTGCAATTATTGGATGATATTCAAGAATGTTATCTGGTCTCGGGCGATTTTGACTATCTGCTTAAAACCAGAGTAGCGGATATGTCCGCCTATCGTAAATTACTTGGCACCACCTTATTACGCCTACCCGGTGTGAATGATACACGTACCTTTGTGGTGATGGAAGAAGTCAAACAAACCAATTTTTTACAATTAAAATAATATGATTAGAAAAATAACAGACGGCTTTTCACCAACCCATTATTTGGTGGAAGTTTTATTTGGATTGACCGCACTTTTCGGCTTTTATTTGATTATTGCATGGTCGAGTTATAGCCCCTTTGATAACGCTTGGTCCGTGGTGAGCTATCAAGATGAGGTGATCAACAAAGCAGGGCGTTTAGGCGCTTGGGTGATTGACCTCTTTTTTGTGCTATTTGGCTATGTGGGGCATTTATTACCTTTCTTACTCTGTATTGCCCCGATTTATTTTATTCGTACTAAACGAGTAGATAGCCTGACTTGGACACGTTTTTCCTTACGTATGTTTGGTTTTGTTCTTTTAATGCTTGGCTTGACGGCATTGTCTGCCATGTTACTCCCGCATACGAGCGATCATTTAGCCGGCGGTGTACTCGGTGGCGTGTTGGCGAAATATATGCTCCCATTATTGGGTAAGTTTGGTTTACTCCTGTTTGGCGTTCTGTTCAGTATTTTAGGGTTTATTTTTTGTTCTGGCGCCTCCTTGATTCGTTTAGTGGTACGTTTTTATAACTGGTTAACGGTGAAAAATGAGGAACCTGTTGAGGAAATAACCGCAGAAAATGAAGAAGAACTGAACGACATTTCTGTTCAAGCCTCGGCACCTCAAGAGGAAGATAATACTGAAATAGAAACAGTGCAGCCGATCCATATTTCGGGTTTAGGTGAAAGCGTGACGGATCCACAACATACGCAAACAGCGTACGAGGACACCACGGCGGGTTTTGTGGGAGATGATGTATTTAAGCCGATTGAATTTGAAAACCCAACTTTACCTGAAGTGAAAATTGCCCAACCGAATGGTGTAGAAACAACGGAGAGCAATGTTGTATTACCCTCCCAAGTGACAAAAGATGACAACATCAATCGACCCGATTTCTTAACGGAAAATGGGTTAAATGTGACATTGCCGCAAGAAACGCCGACACCGGTGATACCAGAAGTTAAGCTGACACCAGCGAAACCGTTAATGCCAATTGAAAATGAGGGATTAGACGATCTTTCTGCCGAATTAGCCGAACAGTTTGCTCAACAAGAGGCGGAAAAAGAACAGCAACGTTTAGCTCAAGAACGGCAGTTAAATGTGCATTTAGCGAATCAGCCAGATGATATTTCTATTGAAGTAGAAGAGGCAGAAGAAGCTGAAGAAGAAAAAATGCAAAATGGTTTGCGTACGATTCCGATTGATAAATTGGTGGAATTATATGGCGATCATACGCCTAAAGAAAAACCCACTACCGATTTACCTTTGTTAGATTTGTTAGATAAACGGGTGATACAAGCCCAAGATATTTCGGAACAACAAATTTTCGATACCTCAAAACGGATTGAGCAACAATTACAGAATTTTAAAATCAAAGCCACGGTCAAAGATGTGTTAGTCGGGCCAGTGGTCACGCGTTATGAACTGGAATTATTACCGGGTGTCAAAGCCTCCGCCGTCAGTCGAATTGATACGGATTTGGCTCGTGCATTGATGTTTAAAGCCATTCGGGTCACGGAAAGTATTCCGGGTAAACCTTATATTGGTATTGAAACCCCTAACGAAAAACGCCAGATCGTACCATTACGAGATGTGTTAGACAGTGACGAGTTCCGCAATAGTAAAGCCTTATTGCCAATGGCATTAGGCAAAGATATTAGCGGTACGCCGATTGTGATTGATTTAGCCAAAACGCCGCATTTATTGGTGGCGGGTTCCACGGGATCAGGAAAATCGGTTGGGATTAACACCATGATTTTAAGTTTGCTGTTCAGAGTAAAACCTGAAGAGGTCAAATTTATTATGATCGACCCGAAAGTGGTGGAATTGTCCATCTATAACGATATTCCGCATTTATTAACCGAAGTCGTGACGGACATGAAGAAAGCTGCCAATGCGTTGCGTTGGTGTGTGGATGAAATGGAACGTCGTTATCAACTGTTGTCACAACTACGAGTGCGAAATATTGAGGGCTTTAATGAACGCCTTGATAGCTACCGTGAACAAGGTATCGGCATTCCCGATCCGCTTTGGAAACCCGGTGATACGTTAGACAGCACAGCCCCATTATTAGAACGAATGAACTATATCGTTGTCATAGTGGATGAATTTGCCGATTTAATGATGCAAGTGGGTAAACAGATCGAAGAATTAATTGCTCGTTTAACCCAAAAAGCTCGTGCCGTGGGGATTCATGTGATTTTGGCCACCCAACGTCCGTCGGTAGATGTCATTACGGGGTTGATTAAATCCAATATCCCAAGCCGTATTGCCTTTACCGTGGTACAACGTAATGACTCTCGTACCATTCTCGATCAAAATGGTGCAGAGGCGTTGTTGGGTATGGGAGATATGCTTTATTTGGGGAATGGCACCACGGATTTAGTGCGAGTGCATGGCGCCTATATGTCGGATGATGAAGTGTCCCGAGTGGCGGATGACTGGCGAGCCAGAGGTAAACCGAATTATATTTCGTCGATTTTAGAAAGTGCTGAGGATAATGAGGGCGGAGAGGATGACGGATTTTCCACCAGTAGCGAAGAATTGGATCCGCTGTTTGACAAAGCCGTTGAGATCGTGGTGAACACAGGCATGACTTCTACATCCTTTATTCAACGTCGTTTAAAAATTGGTTTTAACCGTGCGGCAAATTTAATGGATCAACTGGAAGAACAAGGTATTGTATCCGAAATGCGTAACGGTAAACGTGAATTATTGGCACGCACGCCGGATTATTAAAAAGGAAAGTAAAATGAAAAAAATATCACAAAAAATCACCGCACTGTTGGCTTTTGCCTTGGCGACGCCTTTTGCGTTGGCGGACGCGGCGAGTGAATTACAATCACGTTTGCAAAAAGTGCAAATGTTCAGTGCCGAATTTAATCAAAATGTGAGTTCTGCCAATGGTAAACAAGTGCAACAGGGTTCGGGTAAATTGCAAATTAAACGCCCTAATTTATTCCGTATGGATACCCAAGCACCGCAAGAAAGCCAAATTATTTCTGACGGTAAAACCCTATGGTTCTACGATCCTTTTGTGGAACAAGTGACCGCTAATTGGGTTACTGAAGCCGTGAATAATACGCCGTTTGTGTTATTAACCAGCAATGATAACAGCCATTGGCAACAATATACGGTGGTGCAAAATGCCGATACTTTTGTGTTAAAACCGAAAGCGAAAAATAGCAATATTAAACAATTTGATGTGCGAATTGACGGAAATGGCATATTGAAAGGATTTAGTACCATTGAAAAAGATGGTCAATCCAATCTTTATATTTTACGCAATATTCGTAATGATAATATTGCTGATATGGTGTTCCAATTTAGCGTACCGAAAGGGGCTGAATTTGATGATCAGCGCAATAAAAAGAAAAAATAATATTTTGATAACAACATCGACATCATGTAGGGGCGTATTGCATACGCCCTTTATTGCCATATAAAGGATGGGTTATGTCTAATTTATCTCTTGATTTCTCCAATACCGATTTCCGCCCCCTTGCTGCACGTATGCGACCACGCACGTTAGATGAATATTGCGGTCAGCAACATTTAATTGGTCAAGGCAAACCCTTACGTAAAGCCATTGAGGCGGGACATGCCCATTCCATGATTTTATGGGGGCCACCAGGCACAGGTAAAACGACTTTAGCAGAAATTATCGCTCACCGTATTCATGCCGAAGTAGAACGCCTTTCCGCCGTGACCAGTGGCGTCAAAGAAATTCGAGAGGCCATTGAACGAGCGAAACAGAATCAACTTAATGATCGCCGTACCATTTTATTTGTGGATGAAGTACATCGTTTTAACAAAAGTCAGCAAGATGCGTTTCTCCCCCATATTGAAAATGGCACCATTATTTTTGTCGGTGCCACGACTGAAAATCCGTCTTTTGAATTGAATAGTGCCTTGCTATCTCGTGCCAGAGTGTATATTTTAAAATCCCTAGATAAGCAAGATATTCAACAAGTATTACAACAAGCCATTGATGATCCTGAGCGTGGACTCGGTAAACTGCGGTTAAAAATCGAAGAGAATTTGCTAGCCTTGTTGGCGGAATATGTCAATGGTGATGCTCGTTTAGCCTTGAATTGTCTCGAATTAATGGTGGATATGGCAGATGAAGATCAGAAAAATGGCAAGATTTTACACCGCACTTTATTAACCGAAGTGCTAGGGGAGCGGCAAGCTCGCTTTGATAAACAGGGGGATCGCTTTTATGATCTGATTTCAGCGTTGCATAAATCCGTGCGAGGTTCTGCTCCTGATGCGGCATTATATTGGTATGCACGGATTATTACGGCTGGTGGCGATCCTTTATATGTGGCACGCCGTTTGTTGGCTATTGCATCAGAAGATGTGGGCAATGCGGATCCAAGAGCCATGCAAGTGGCGTTGGCCGCATGGGATTGTTTTACTCGAGTCGGTGCTGCTGAGGGAGAGCGAGCCATTGCCCAAGCCATTGTCTATTTAGCGGTGGCTCCGAAAAGCAATGCGGTGTATCAGGCATTTAATCAAGCTAAAGCATTGGCAAAACAAGCTCCAGATTATGATGTGCCCGAGCATTTACGCAATGCCCCAACAAATTTAATGAAAGAAATGGGGTTAGGGGCAGAATACCGTTATGCCCATGATGAACCTAATGCCTATGCTGCTGGGGAGAATTATTTCCCTGAGCCATTAAAAGATACCCAATTCTATTTTCCAACCAACCGCGGTATGGAAGTTAAAATAAAAGAAAAATTAGATTGGTTACAACAACAGGATAATAAAAGCAATAAAGTGCGGTGGAAATAATGGAAATTCTCACTAATTCGTTATAGAATGAAAGTCATGTTTACCGTATTAATTTAAGGAAGAAAAAATGATCGATCCGAATTTATTACGCAATAATATTGCGGAAACAGCACAATTATTAAAATTAAAACGTAATTTTGATTTGGATGTGGCAAAAGTCACCGAATTAGAAGAACAACGCAAAGCATTACAGGTTAAAACCGAAACTTTACAAGCAGAACGTAATACCAGATCAAAAGCCATTGGTGCGGCCAAAGCACGTGGTGAAAATATTGAATCCTTAATGCAAGATGTCGATAGCATGGGGATTGAACTGGCACAAGCGAAAGGTTTATTGGATGATGTGTTAGCGGAATTAAATACCTTGGCATTGACCATTCCAAATTTGCCGGCAGACGAAGTGCCATTAGGCAAAGACGATAGCGAAAATAAAGAAATTTCACGCTGGGGAACGCCACGTCAATTTGATTTTGAGGTGAAAGATCATGTGACTTTAGGTGAACAACTAAATGGCAGTTTAGATTTTGCCGCTGGGGTGAAATTAAGCGGAGCAAGATTTGCGGTGATGAAAGGTCAAATTGCCAAAATGCACCGTGCGTTAGCTCAATTTATGCTGGATTTACACACCGAGCAACACGGCTATACGGAGGCTTATGTGCCTTATTTAGTCAATCACGATACTTTGTATGGCACAGGGCAATTACCAAAATTTGGTGAAGATTTATTCCATACTAAACCATTAGAGGGGGAAGTCCCTTACGCCTTAATTCCAACCGCCGAAGTGCCAGTGACCAATTTAGTGCGTGGTGAAATTCTTGACACCGAACAATTACCGTTAAAAATGACCGCACATACGCCTTGTTTCCGTTCCGAGGCTGGCTCTTATGGCCGTGATACTCGTGGTTTAATTCGTATGCACCAATTTGACAAAGTCGAATTAGTCCAAATTGTTGAACCTGAAACCTCCATGCAAGCCTTAGAAGAATTAACCGGTCATGCGGAAAAAGTATTGCAATTGTTAAATTTACCCTATCGTAAAGTGTTGCTTTGTACGGGTGATATGGGATTCGGTTCGTGCAAAACCTATGATTTGGAAGTTTGGGTACCTGCTCAAAATACCTATCGTGAGATTTCATCTTGTTCTAATATGTGGGATTTCCAAGCTCGCCGTATGCAAGCCCGTTGCCGTGCGAAAAGCGATAAGAAAACTCGCTTAGTACATACTTTAAATGGCTCTGGTTTAGCGGTGGGGCGTACCTTAGTTGCCGTATTAGAAAATTATCAAAATGCTGATGGTTCCATTACCGTGCCAGAAGTATTACGTTCTTATATGGGCGGATTGGAAGTCATTGGAAAATAATCCTTGTTCATTTGTCCCCTCTCCCTCTGGGAGAGGGCTAGGGTGAGGGTAAAATGTGAAACCCTCACCTCCCGAAAATCCTATCGGATTTTCTCCGTCCTCTCCCAAAGGGAGAGGCTGTATTTTTAAAGAAGAGAATAAAAAATGTCATCACAATTTGTTTTCACTATGCACCGAGTAGGCAAGGTTGTGCCGCCGAAACGTCATATTTTGAAAGATATTTCCTTGAGCTTTTTCCCTGGGGCGAAAATCGGGGTTCTTGGTTTAAACGGTGCGGGTAAATCCACCTTATTACGCATTATGGCTGGCGTAGATAAAGAATTTGAGGGGGAGGCTCGTCCACAACCAGGGATTAAAATCGGTTATCTTCCGCAAGAACCAAAATTAGATCCGCAACAAACTGTGCGTGAGGCCATTGAAGAGGCGGTTGCCGAAGTGAAAAATGCGTTAACTCGTTTAGATGAAGTGTATGCTCTATATGCCGATCCTGATGCGGATTTCGACAAACTTGCCGCCGAGCAAGCTAATTTAGAGGCCATTATTCAAGCACATGATGGACATAATTTAGATAACCAGTTAGAGCGTGCCGCCGATGCTTTACGTTTACCAGAATGGGAATCAAAAATTGAACATCTTTCAGGGGGTGAACGCCGTCGTGTGGCATTGTGTCGTTTATTGCTCGAAAAACCCGATATGTTGTTATTAGACGAACCAACCAACCACTTAGACGCAGAATCTGTGGCGTGGTTAGAGCGTTTCCTACATGATTACGAGGGAACGGTGGTCGCCATTACCCATGACCGTTATTTCTTAGATAACGTAGCGGGTTGGATCTTAGAGCTTGACCGTGGTGAGGGTATTCCATGGGAGGGTAATTATTCTTCTTGGTTAGAACAAAAAGAAAAACGTTTAGCCCAAGAACAAGCCACCGAGTCCGCACGTCAAAAATCTATTGAAAAAGAATTAGAATGGGTTCGCCAAAATCCAAAAGGTCGTCAAGCGAAAAGTAAAGCACGTATGGCACGTTTTGAAGAATTAAATTCAGGCGAATATCAAAAACGTAATGAAACCAACGAACTCTTTATTCCACCTGGTCCACGTTTAGGGGATAAAGTGATCGAAGTGGAACATTTAACCAAATCTTACGGTGACCGCACTTTGATTGATGATTTATCGTTCAGCATTCCAAAAGGGGCGATTGTGGGGATTATCGGAGCAAATGGGGCAGGGAAATCTACTTTATTCCGTATGTTGTCAGGCAAAGAACAGCCAGATAGCGGTTCCATTACCTTAGGGGAAACTGTGACCCTTGCGTCTGTGGATCAATTCCGTGATGCGATGGACGACAAAAAAACCGTGTGGGAAGAAGTGTCTAACGGACAGGATATTTTAACTATCGGTAACTTCGAAATTCCAAGTCGTGCTTATGTGGGGCGTTTTAACTTTAAAGGTGTCGATCAGCAAAAACGAGTCGGCGAATTATCAGGCGGTGAACGTGGTCGTTTGCATTTAGCTAAACTGCTACAACGTGGCGGCAACGTCTTATTATTGGACGAACCGACCAATGACTTAGACGTAGAAACCTTACGTGCGTTGGAAAATGCCATTCTTGAATTCCCCGGTTGTGCCATGGTGATTTCCCATGACCGTTGGTTCTTAGACCGTATCGCCACCCATATTTTGGACTACGGCGATGAGGGCAAAGTGACGTTCTACGAAGGTAACTTTACCGACTACGAAGAATGGAAAAAGAAAACCTTAGGCGAAGCGGCGACTCAACCGCATCGGATTAAGTATAAACGAATGACCAAGTAGTTAAAATTTTATTAGAAAAATACCGCACTTTAATTTAAAGTTAATCAAGTGCGGTATTTTTTTATAAAAAAATGAAATTTTTTGTAAGGATTTTGTTTTTATCACGACTAATGTAATGCAAGGCAAATTTTTTAGCCGATTTACAAGGAGAAAAACATGAAATACGGAAAATTATCTTTACTTTTTATGTCAGCGATGGCAATGAGCCAAATCAGTGTCGCAGATAGCATGAGTAAACCTATGACGGAGATGAAAAAGATGGACAACACAATGCAACAAACTCAACAACAAGATATTCGTGAAATTTATTTAGCCGGTGGTTGTTTCTGGGGTATCGAAGCCTATATGGAAAGAATTTACGGCGTGAAAGATGCCACCTCAGGTTATGCCAATGGGAAAACGGAACAAACCAGTTACCGTTTAATTGGCGGTACCGATCATGCGGAAACCGTACATGTGACCTATGATGCCAATTTGGTGTCATTAGATAAACTGTTGAAATATTATTTCCAAGTGATTGATCCCACTAGCGTGAATAAACAAGGCAATGACCGTGGTCGTCAATATCGTACAGGGATTTATTATCAAAATGAACAAGATAAAGCGATTATTTTAGCGGCCATTCAAGCGGAGCAAGCCAAACATAAAGATAAAATTCAGGTGGAAGTCGAGCCGTTGAAACATTATATTTTGGCGGAGGACTATCATCAGGATTATTTAAAGAAAAATCCAAATGGCTACTGCCATATTGATTTGGAACAGGCGAACAATATTATTATTGATCCCAAAGATTATCCAAAACCGAGCGATGAAGAATTAAAAGCCAAATTAACGCCGTTACAATACAGCGTGACGCAAAAGAAAAATACTGAGCGTTCCTTTAGCAATGAATATTGGAATAATTTTGAACCGGGTATTTATGTGGATGTCACCACCGGTGAGCCGTTATTTTCTTCTACGGATAAGTTTGAATCGGGCTGTGGTTGGCCTAGCTTTACCCAACCGATTGACAAGGATGTCGTCACTTATGCCGATGATAACAGCTTTAATATGCACCGAACCGAAGTGTTGAGTCGCAGTGGAAAAGCCCATTTAGGTCATGTGTTTGATGATGGTCCGAAAGACAAAGGCGGTTTACGTTATTGCATTAACAGTGCCTCCATTAAGTTTATTCCCTTTAATCAAATGGAAAAACAACATTATGGCTATTTAATGGGGTTGGTGAAATAAGATGTTTGATCAACAATTAGTGATTAGTAGCGTTTTTCTGGCAGGCTTGTTATCTTTTCTCTCGCCTTGTATTTTCCCCATTGTGCCGATTTATTTTGGTATTTTGAGTAAAGGTGGGAAAAAGATTCTCAATACATTTTTATTTGTGTTGGGTTTATCCTTGACATTCGTTGGATTGGGCTTTGGCTTTGGTTTTTTAGGTGATGTGTTGTTTAACGATACCACCCGAATTATTGCCGGTATTATCGTGGTGATTTTGGGCGTACACCAATTAGGTATTTTCAAAATTCATGCCTTAGAGCGAACCAAATTGGTGGAAATCAAAACCAGCGGTAAAAGTGCCTCCCTTGAAGCCTTTGTGTTAGGATTGACTTTTAGCCTTGGTTGGACACCTTGTATTGGCCCAGTATTAGCCTCGATTTTGGCCTTATCCAGCAACGATGGATCTGCGTTATACGGTGCCGCCATGATGTTTGTTTATGTGTTAGGGTTAGCCACCCCCTTTATTGTGTTTTCTTTCTTCTCGGAGAGTTTATTGAAAAAAGCAAAATCTATGAATAAGCATTTAAACAAATTTAAAATGGTCGGTGGTATATTAATCATATTAATGGGTATTCTATTAATTACCAATAACTTACATATTTTTATGTAATATCAGATAAGGAAAATTTAAACTATGAAAAAATTATTCGCGTTAGTGTTTATGTTATTGAGTGTGAATTCATTTGCAGCAGGAGAAACCACATTGAAAGATATTCAATTTAAAGATTTAAATAATCAGTCCGTGACCTTAGCACAATATCAAGGTAAACCACTCTATGTCAAAATGTGGGCCTCTTGGTGTCCGATTTGTTTGGCTGGGCTGGCAGAAATTGACGAGTTAAGTGCGGATCAAAATAACGGTTTTAACGTCGTCACCATTGTTTCCCCTGATCAAAAAGGTGAAAAATCCACGGAGAAATTTATTGAGTGGTATAAAGGACTGGAATATAAAAATATTGTGGTCTTGCTTGATGAAAGTGGGGAAGTGCTTAAACGTACGAAAGTGCGGGGCTATCCGTCAAGTGTGGTGATTGATCAGGATTTAAATGTCCAAAAAGTGATTCCAGGACATTTAGGCACAGCACAAATTAAACAAGCGTTTAATGAGCTATATTACCAAGGAGGGTAATGACAGGCTAACCATTTCGGTTAGCCTTTTTTATACAATATTAGTATTAGTCTGCTTTCAACGCATATTTCCCAGAGCCACAGAACATAAGAGCTAAAAATGCAAAGAAATAAGTGGCTACACTTTCAATTGCCCAAGCTCCAGTGGGTGCCAATGAGAAAAATATTGGTGTGTACATCAGTAGAACAATCACCACACAACAGCAGACAATAATAAAAGCGTTAAGGCGAGTTAATATGCCTAGAATGATTAAAATTGGGGAGATGACTTCCCCCAAGTAAACGGCGTAGGCAAAGAAACCGGGCAGGCCGAGTTCAACAAATTTTCCAGCGATAAAATCGATGCCACCGGTGATCTTATGAATTCCGTGTAATAAAAACATAAAGCTAAAACTCACACGCAAAATAAATTTTGCGAGAGCAGGTTTAGATAATAATTGATTGATTTTTTCTACTGATGTACTCATGGTTATTTCCTTATAGATTGTTTATAAAATTATTGGGCTAATTGTGCAAAAGCCTTATCTGCAGCCACTAAAGTGCGGTCAATATCTTCGTCCGAATGAGCCAAGGACATAAAACCTGCTTCATAAGCAGAGGGGGCAAGATAAATCCCTTGTTCTAACATAAAATGGAAGAATCGGTTAAATGTTGTGGCATCACATTGCATCACTTGTTGGAAGTTGCAAATTTCTTGCTGTTCAGTGAAGAATAAACCGAACATACCGCCCACATATTGCACTTGGAATGGTACGCCGTGCTTGTCGGCTAGGGCCTTTAAGCCTTTGGCTAATTTTTCAGTTTTCTGGGCCAATTTTTCTTCATTGCCCATTTTACTTAATTCCGTTAAGCAAGCTAATCCTGCGGCCATGGCAATCGGGTTGCCAGAAAGCGTACCGGCTTGATAAACAGGGCCTGTTGGGGCAATGTATTGCATAATTTCTCGCTTACCACCAAAGGCCCCCACAGGCATACCGCCACCAATAATTTTGCCTAAACAGGTTAAATCGGGGGTGACGCCATAGTAAGATTGGGCACCGGATAACGCCACACGGAAACCTGTCATCACTTCGTCAATAATAAATACCGTGCCATAGTGATCACAAAGTTGACGTAAACCTTGTAAAAAACCGTCTTTCGGTGGAATACAGTTCATATTACCGGCTACCGGTTCAATGATTAAACAGGCAATCTCATTAGGATATTGCTCAAAGGCTTGCTTGACCGAATCAAGATCATTGTAAGTGCAAGTTAAGGTATGTTTAGCAAAATCTTCTGGCACACCAGGGGAACTGGGTTGTCCGAGCGTTAACGCACCTGAACCAGCTTTGACTAATAAAGAATCGGAATGACCATGATAGCAACCTTCAAATTTGATGATTTTATCTCGTCCAGTATAGCCACGAGCTAAACGAATCGCCGACATGGTCGCTTCAGTGCCTGAACTGACCATTCGCACTAATTCAATCGACGGCATAAGTTTACAGACTAATTCCGCAAGGGTGATTTCGCCCTCTGTGGGTGCCCCAAAACTGAGTCCGTTTGGCACCGCTTTTAACACGGCATCAATAATCGCCGGGTGATTATGGCCGAGTACCATTGGCCCCCACGATCCCACATAATCAATATATTGCTTGCCGTCGGTGTCGGTAATATAAGCACCTGCGGCTTTTTGAATAAATACGGGCGTGCCACCTACGCCTTTAAAGGCTCGAACCGGTGAATTGACGCCCCCCGGAATCACCCGTTCTGCACGAGAAAAAAGTGCGGTTGAATTTGACATAATTTTTCCTTTATCATTGCTCATATGGAACTATTGTACTGTATTTTCTGTCTAAATTTCGCTTTTTTATAAAAATATTCTGCAATCAACGCTGATTAATGCTATGCTTTGCAATATTTTTTAGGTGTAGCTTGAATAAGGCAAATAAAGGACATGTGGTTAGATTTACTGTTAACATTTTTCGCATCTTTTCTCACAATTGTTGTGATGCGTCCGATTGCTATTGCGGTAGGATTAGTGGATAAACCCAATTATCGCAAACGTCATCAGGGAGCCATTCCTTTAATTGGCGGGATTTCGCTGTTTATGGGCAACCTGTGTTTTTACCTATTACAATGGGATCAAACCAAGTTACCGCAACTGTATTTATTTAGCGTTTTTGTGCTGTTAGCGATAGGGATCTTAGATGATCGCTATGATATTAGCCCTTTCTTGCGAGCTGGGATCCAAGCCATATTGGCGGTATTTATGATCTATTATGGGCGTTTATCCCTTGATCATTTAGGTCAAATTATTGGGCCGTTTACCGTGACGCTCGGTTGGATTGGCGTGGTGATTACGGTATTTGCGACCATTGCGATTATTAATGCTTTTAATATGATTGATGGTATTGACGGCTTACTCGGTGGCTTGTCTAGCGTGGCTTTTGCTGGCGTGGGGATTCTCATGTATATGGATAATCAACATGATCTGGCTCGTTGGTGCTTTGCTTTAATTGTAGCGATTATGCCCTATGCCATGTTTAATCTGTGTATTCCTTTTGGCAAAAAATTCAAAATTTTTATGGGCGACAGTGGCAGTACGTTAATTGGGTTTACGATTATTTGGATTTTGTTACTCAGTACCCAAGGCAAAGGCCATCCCATGAATCCAGTGACCGCCTTATGGTTAGTGGCGATTCCGTTAATTGATATGGTGGCGATTATTTATCGACGCTTGCGTAAAGGTAAAAGCCCATTTCGTCCCGACCGTTTACACGTTCATCACTTAATGGTGCGAGCAGGCTTAACCCATCGTCAGGCCTTTATGCTAATCACGTTTATTGCGGCATTATGTGCAGGATTTGGTATTTTAGGCGAAATTTATTATATTAATGAATGGCTGATGTTTATTTTATTCATTGGGTTATTCTTTTTGTATTCTTATTCGATAACAAGAGCATGGCGAATTACCCGATTTATTCGCCGTCATCGTCGCCGTTTGCGTAAAGCTAAAGGTAGTGCATAGTGCATAATGTGAATGGCAAAATTTAAACTATTAACTGTATTTGGCACACGTCCCGAAGCCATTAAACTGGCTCCGTTAGTCAAATTATTAGCGGAGCAAGTAGAATTTGACAGCCGAATTTGTGTCACTGGACAACACCGAGATATGCTCGATCAGGTGTTGTGTTTATTTGATTTACAGCCTGATTTTGATCTTGATGTGATGCAAGCAGAACAGGATTTAACCGATTTAACCGCAAGAATTTTGCCAAAAGTGCGGTGCGTTTTAACCGAGTTTCGTCCCGATTTAGTCTTAGTACAAGGCGATACCACCACCGCTTTTGCCACCAGTTTAGCCTGTTATTATCAACAAATTCCCGTTGCTCATATTGAAGCAGGTTTACGCACTTATCAACCTTATTCCCCTTTCCCCGAAGAAACTAACCGCCGTTTAACGTCTGTGTTAGCACGTTGGCATTTTGCTCCAACACCACAAGCCAAACAACATTTATTAGCGGAGCATTATCCTGAACAACATATTGTAGTGACAGGCAATACGGTGATTGATACGTTGCACTGGATACAAAAAAATCCACCCAAAAACACCGCACTTTTTTCTTTTGGACCCAATCAAAAAAGCCTATTAGTGACTATGCACCGCCGAGAAAATTGGGGCAAGGGCATTGAGCAACTTTGCTTTAGCTTAATTGAATTAGCTCAACAAGGTTGGCAGATCATTTTTCCTGTTCATCCCAATCCACAGGTGCGAGAACCTGTTTATCAATTATTATCACATCAAGCCAATATTCGCTTAACCGATCCCTTGCCCTATGTCGATTTTGTGCAATTAATGCAACAAGCCTTTTTAATTTTAACGGATTCGGGCGGCATTCAAGAAGAGGCCACTGCATTGGGTAAACCTGTTTTATTATTGCGAGATCAGACGGAACGAACTGAAGCGGAAAACTCAGGGATTGTGCAACGAGTCAGTGTGGAATGTTTAGCTATTGTTAATGCCGTGAATGCGTTGGCGAAAAATCCAATAAAATATCAACAAATGGCACAAGCCAGCACCTTGTACGGTGACGGCAAGGCTTGTGAGCGGATTATTCAATTTATCAAACAGATAGCAAAAAATGACTAAGCAAATTTCGGTAATTGGATTGGGATATATTGGCTTGCCAACGGCGGTGATCTTGGCAAATCAAGGGTATATTGTGTATGGAATGGATACGGATGTGAGCAAAATTCGTGCTATTCAACGAGCAGAAATCACGACCACCGAACCTGAATTAGCCAATGCGTTGAAAAGTGCGGTGCAATCGGGGCGATTTTTCGCCAGTGTAGACGTGAAAAAAGCGGATATTTTTTTGATTGCCGTGCCGACACCGTTGAAAGCGGATTTGACGGCGGATCTGAGCTATTTGCAACAAGCCATCCAACAAATTGCTCCCCAGTTACAAAAAGGCAATTTGGTGGTTATTGAATCCACCGTGCCAGTCGGCACAACGGAACAAGTGGCTCAATGGTTACAGCATTTACGCCCTGATTTGAGCTTTCCATTGTTCTCGCAAAATACAGCAGATGTACAAATTGCCTATTGCCCTGAACGGGTGCTACCGAGCAAAATGATGCAAGAGTTAGTACAAAATGATCGGGTAATTGGCGGATTAACGCCAGCTTGTACGCAAAGTGCGGTGGATTTTTACCAAGATGTTGTACAAGGCAAATGTCTTGCGACCAATGCCAAAACTGCTGAAATGTGCAAGCTGACGGAAAACAGTTTTCGAGATGTGAATATTGCCTTTGCCAATGAATTGTCGCTGATTTGTGATCAACAAGGTATTGATGTGTGGGAATTGATTAATCTGGCGAATCATCATCCAAGAGTGGATATTTTACAGCCGAGTGTTGGCGTAGGGGGGCATTGTATTGCGGTGGATCCCTATTTTATTTGCTCACAATCCCCTGAACAGGCAAAATTGATCCGTACAGCTCGAGAAGTGAATAATCATAAGCCTGTTTGGGTCGTAGAAAAAATAAAAGTTGCGGTGGCGGATTTGATGATGGCAAAAAATTATCGCCCTGATGAAATTAAGATCGCCTGTTTAGGGTTAAGTTTTAAAGCCGATGTGGACGATTTGCGAGAAAGCCCAGCATTAGCAATTACACAAAATCTTGCTCAATGGCATCAGGGAGAAATTTGGGCGGTAGAGCCCCATATTCAGACATTGCCTGTGATCTTAGCGGATCAGGTAAAATTAACCGATTTTTCCACCGCACTTCAGCGAGCAGACATCATTGTACATTTGGTGAAACATTCTTGTTTTGCTACAATCAAGCCAGATTCAACGCAAGTTTATTTAGATTTTTGCGGTGCGACGGTGTAAAAACAGCAAAAATAAAGGCGGTCACTGATATGTCAACAATCACAAAACCAACCTTAACCAGTACAACCCTTTGGACATCCACCGCTGTTGCCATTAAACTCATTATTGGGCTTGTTGTCATTAAAATCTTTGCTTTAAATTTTGGCTCGGCAGGGTTAGGACAAGCAGCAAATTATATGACCTTGCTTACGGTGCTGGGCGTGCTGTCAGGGGCAGGCATTTTAAATGCGGTGACTAAATTTGTAGCCGAATATGAGCAAGATCCGCAACGGTTACAAGCCATTTTAGGCGTAAGCAGTCTATGGATTATGTCGGTTTCAGCGATGTTGGCTCTGATTGGCTTGCTGTTTGCTCAACCTATTTCCTTGTTTTTATTTCAAACCGCCGATTACAGTCTAATCATTCAACTGCTTGCCTTGCTACAATGCTTAATGGCATTCGGTAATTATTTTATCGCCATTTTAAAAGGACAACGTCAAGCCAAAGCCTGTGCAGTGAGTTCCATTTTTTCTAATCTGGTCGGGTCAATATGCTTATTGTTGTGTTTATGGTTCGCAGGTTATCAAGGGGCGTTGATCGGTTTTGCTTGTATTCCTGCCTTGATTGTTGTCCCTAGTCTGGTTGCTTTATTCAAACAACATTGGCATTGGCAATGGTTAAAACCTAAATTTGATTTATCGATCAGTGCATTATTGAGCCGTTATATGTTAATGACCTTGGTGACGGCTTGCACAATGCCTGTGGTGTCTATTTTATTGCGTAATCAATTAATCGAAAGTCAAGGCTTAAGTGCGGTGGGTTTATGGCAAGGATTAAGCCGTATTTCCGATGCTTATTTACAGCTTTTAACCACCGCATTTTCCGTGTATTTATTGCCAACATTTGCGAAATTAAGCGATAAATCGGCGATTCAGAATGAAGTCAAAAAAGCCTTGGGTTTTATTTTTCCGTTGGCGTTAGCTCTGGCATTATTGGTGTTTTTTTCACGAGATTACTTGATCATTCTGTTATTTAGCCCTGATTTTACCCCAATGTCTGAGCTGTTTGGTTGGCAATTAGTAGGCGATCTGTTTAAAGTGGCGAGTTACGTTTTTGGCTATTTATGGCTCGCCAAAGCCGCAACTGGTCGCTATATTTGTGCTGAAATTGTTCAGGGAGTATTATTATTTGGCTTATCCAGTTATGGTATCGCACAACAGGGTGTCGCAGGGGCAACCTTGGGTTATGGACTTTGCTATATGATTTATTTTGGTTTTTGTTGGGCTTTATTTAAGTTGGATTATGGGAGTAAAAAATGAAACAGATTATTCACGTTTTAGGTTCGCCCATTCCACATCATAATCATACCATGTTGCGTTTTTTAACGGAGCAGTTGCAACCCCAATTACCTAAACAAGCCATTCAGCAAGTGTTGGTGGTGGGGAACGGTTATCGAGAGCAATATCCGAGCCTTTGCATACAAGAGTTTGAAAGCAAAAAAAGCATTGCTCAAGCCGTCTGTCAGTTAGCAAAACAAGATCCACAACACTATTTTTATTTACACGGTCAATTTAATTTTCCCCTTTGGCTCGCTATCCTTTTGGGTAAATTACCGCCCGAACGGCTCACTTGGCAGATGTGGGGGGCGGATTTACACGAAGACAGTCAAAAATGGAAATTTAAACTCGCTTATCCGTTACGCCGTTTTATTCAAAAGAAATTAATTTCTGTGGCAGGCTATCAGGGGGATTTAGCTTATTTTAAACAGTATATTAATCCGAATGTGCAAGGGCATTTAGTTTATTTTCCGAGTAAAATGCACCGCGGTTTTCAGCCAACAGAAAAGCAAAAATCGGATAAACTCACCATTTTATTAGGCAATTCAGGCGATCCGTCTAATCGTCATTTAGTGGGGTTGGAGCAAATAAAACAACAGCTTGGCGATAATGTGCGGATTATTATTCCGATGGGCTATCCCGAACATAACGGTGATTATATTGCCCAAGTGTCCGCTCACGCCGCACGGTTATTTGCTCAAAGTGCGGTGCAAATTTTAACCGAAAAAATGCCATTTCAAGATTATTTAGCTTTGCTTAATCAATGTGATGTGGCGTATTTTATTTTTCAACGTCAGCAAGGGGTGGGATCCTTGTGTTTATTAACTCAATTTAATGTGCCAGTGGTGTTACACCCGAAAAATACCTTTATTGACGATATGCGATTATATCAAGTGCCGTTTCTGTTGCAGAATCAGGTGACGGAACAAGGGATTTTCGAAACACAACAAAAATTAACCGCACTTGATAAAGAAACTATCGGCTTTTTTGATCCTCATTTTATTGCAGGTTGGTTGGCTATATTAATGCAGATTTTGCAACAAGGGGAAGAGAATGCTTGAATTTGCAGAACTTATCCTGTTGACGCTCTTGTATATTTTGTCATTAAGTGTGGTGCTTTATTTATTACAACAAGATGTAAAACAGCAAGGTTTTTCCTTTCATTTATTGTTTAGCTTGGTTTATTTGTCAGTTTTTTATTTAGGCTTTCCGTTGTCGATGGGCTTGATGTATGGCTTTCATATTTCATTGCCACCTTTTGTGGTCTTATGCCAAACTTTGTTGACCGCAATGGGATTTTATTTACTTTATTATTGGGTTTATCAAGGCAAATTTTATCCCCATTTATTGCCAGAAAAACGTGAGAAAAATACACCGCAGTTGACAGCTAAGATTACGATGTGGATTTTATTGGCGATAAGTTTGGGGACAATGGGGATTTTTTATGGGTTGAATGGCTTGTTATTATTTAAATTAACCGCCTATAATCAGATTTTCTCGGCTCAGGTGAGTGCAGTCGCATTAAAACGTTTTTTTTATTTTTGCTTACCAGCGTTGTTGATTTTTTATTTTCTTCAACCGAGTAAACGCCGTTGGTGGCAGTTTCTGTGTTTAGGCGTGGCTTTCGGCGTGTTGAGTTATTTGGTGATCGGTGGCACGCGTGCAAACTTAGCTTTAGCGGTTGCTTTGTTTGTGTTGATTGGCATTGCTCAGGGCTATCTTTCTTGGCGAGCATTAGGCGGATTTGCCCTGTTGGGTGTTTTCGCGATGTTTTTATTGGCAATGTGGCGATATGGGTTAGCTTTTAACGATGAACAAACGTTGTTTCATTTTTTACACTTAACTCGGGATACCTTTTCGCCGTGGGAAAATTTGGCAACCATTCTCAATACAAAAAATATTGAATATCAAGGATTAATGCCCATCATTCGGGATTTTTATGTGTATATTCCCAAAGCCTTATGGGAGGATCGTCCTGATTTAGTGTTAAATACGGCAAATTATTTTACTTGGGACATTAAGCATTATTATGCGGGCTTGGCGATTTCCCCAACATTAATTGGATCGTTTTATATTATGGGGGGCTATCCGATGATCTTAATGGGGGCGGTTGGCTCGGCATTGGTTGTCAAAGGATTTGATGGTTTGTACCATTGGGCTAAAGATGATGAAAGTGCGGTGTTAAAAGCCTATTGTTTTTCGCATATTTTTACCTTGACGGTGTTAGTACGAGAAGGGTTTGATGCGTTTGTTTCTCGCTTTGTCTTTTTGACGATAGGTTGGGGCGTGGCGTATGGGTTAGCAAAAGGAATCGTAAAATGGAAAAAGTTGTCATTCGAGAAATAGCTATTTTAGCGCCTGAAAATAAGCAAGCGTTGGTGGATCATTTGATCTCAGCAAAGCAAATAAAAACGGGGTTATTGATTGCGATAAATGCAGAAAAAATGATTGCTTGTGCTAAAAATCCCCAAGTGAACGCCTTAATTCAGCAAGCAGAATTTAACTATGCAGACGGCATTAGTGTGGTTTTTTCCATTAAAAAGAAATATCCCCAATGGCAAAAATTAACACGGATTGCAGGGATTGATTTATGGCAAGCCTTGTTGCAACGTTCGGCAGAATTGAGTCTGCCTGTTTTTTTGATTGGGGGACAAGCGGATGTGGTGAATCAGGTGGCAGAAAAATTATCGCATCATCAAGTGAATATTGTGGGATGTCAGCACGGTTATTTTTCTGAATTAGAAGAAACGGCAGTGATTGAGCGAATTAGGCAAAGTAAAGCGAAGTTGGTGACGGTGGCTATGGGATCGCCAAAACAAGAGATTTTTATGCAAAAAGCACAACAGATTTATCCTGATTGCCTTTATATGGGGGTAGGGGGGAGCTTTGATGTGTTGGTCGGTAAGACCAAACGGGCTCCGTTATTATGGCGAAAACTGAATTTGGAATGGTTATATCGTTTATTAAGTCAACCCACACGTTGGCAACGCCAGTTAAATTTATTGCGATATGCTTATTATTATGTGACGAATAAGTTATAAAATAATCGGAACGCAAGTAAATTCCAGACAAATTGCACAAATTAACAGCTAACGTGAGAAAAACTAAAAATTTTTGAAAAAAGTGCTAGACAACAATGAGCAAAATCATTAATATACGCCTCCGTTGCAACGCAATATGTGTGCGTTCGTAGCTCAGTTGGATAGAGCGTTGGCCTCCGGAGCCAAAGGTCGCAAGTTCGAATCTTGTCGAGCGCGCCAGAGTCAATGCAAAACAACAAAAAAACAATGGTGGCTATAGCTCAGTTGGTAGAGCCCTGGATTGTGATTCCAGTTGTCGTGGGTTCGAATCCCATTAGCCACCCCATTTACTTTATGTAAATCAGGCGGCGAGTAGCGCAGCTTGGTAGCGCAACTGGTTTGGGACCAGTGGGTCGTAGGTTCAAATCCTATCTCGCCGACCAATTTAAAAATTTGCGAAAGCAAAATCGTTCTTTAACAATTTATCAGACAATCTGTGTGGGCACTTGTTGATTGACTTGTTTTAAAAAAATTAAATAAAACTTGAAGTCTTAATAGGTGCTTAACTTAGAAATTCATTAACTTTCTTTTTAGAAAGTACGATTTAAAAGCAAGCAGTTTATTGAGCGATCGAACTTAAATTGAAGAGTTTGATCATGGCTCAGATTGAACGCTGGCGGCAGGCTTAACACATGCAAGTCGA